>JACQGW010000398.1 GCA_016199325.1 Chloroflexota bacterium | reverse complement strand
CGCGCCGACGTTCGACGCCTTCGCCAAGATCGGCTGGAGCTCCGGCGACGCCCGGGCCGGCCAGCAGGCCGTCCTCTGGGTCGACTACGGCAACCGCGGCAACAACCCGGTCACCAACACCGTCGTGACCGTCGTCCTCGACCCGAACTTGCAGTACGTCTCCAGCACCGGGGGCGGGGTGGCCGCGGGCAACGTCGTCACCTGGAGCATCGGAACGATCCCGGCGCAGGGCGGCGGGACGCTCTTCGTTACGGCCAGCCCGACGACGGCGATCCAGAGCGACACGCCGATGACCGTGACGGCCAGCATCGCGACCCAGTCGACCGAGACGCCCGGAAGCGATCGCGGATTGATCGGGAGCTTCTTCAACTCCTCTTGCTGTCTCGGAGACTCCTACCCGAACGTCGTCCAGGAGCCGTACCAGAACAAGACGCTCGTCCTGCGGCGCACCGACACGACCATCTACTTCGATTGGGGCGGCGGCTCGCCCGGTACCGGCGTGCAGACAGACAACTGGGCGGTGCGCTGGACCGGCTACCTCTGGGCGCCATTCACCGGCAGCTACGGCATCCGCGCCCAGACGGACAACGGCGTTCGGGTCTGGGTCGGCCCGACCAGGGTGCTCGACTACTGGGGGTGCTGCCCGGACATCAACAGCACCATCGCCCTCGAGGCCGGCCGGTGGTATCCGATTCAGATCGACCAGGTCGAGGGCGGTGGCAACGCCTACGTGCGCACCTGGTGGATGCCGCCGGGCACGACGAGCTGGCAGGTCATCCCGAGCTTCTACCTGACCACCGCCGACCCCGACGAGAACAACCGCGCGGCCTTCCGCTACACCGCCGCCGCCGTCAGCACCGACCTTTCGCTCCAGAAATCGGTCAGCTCGGCCACGACGACGCCCATCGCTGGCGACACGGTGACCTTCCGGCTGCGGTATGCCAACAACGGCAACGTCCAGGCGACCGGCGTGCGGATCACCGACACGCTGCCGATCTCGCTCACCTACGTGAGCTACTCCGGCTCGCCGGCGCCCACCGTGAGCGGCCAGATCGTGGCCTGGAACCTGGGCACCGTCAACGCCGGGGCAAGCGGCGACGTCTACGTGACCGCCAGGACCCCCAGCCCGCTGGAGCTCGACACCGGGATCACCAACACCGCGGTCATCGCCGGAACGGAGCCCGACGCCAATCCGGCCAACAACAGCGCGGAGGCCGGTATTCTGGTCCTTTCCGAGACCCATGACCTCATGGTGGAGAAGGCCTGGACGGCCGGCCAACCGGTCGCCGGGCGAACGCTGACGTACCGCCTGCGGGCGACGAACCTGGGCAACCGGCCGGTACAGAACGTCCGCATCACCGACACGCTGCCGGTCTCGACGACGTACGTCTCGACCACCGGCGGCGGCTACAATCTCGCCGCCGCGGCCAACGGCGCCAGCATCGCCGGCTACTCCACCCAGTACAACACGACGAGCTGGGCCGCTGCCCGGCTCATCGACGGCGTGATGGGCGACGTATCCAGCGGCCAGTGGGCGTCGACGAACGGTTCCGTCACGAACCAGTACATCACCGTCCGACTGCCTGTCACCGCCACCATCGATCGCATCCGGCTCGACGCGAGCTCAACGGAGTCGTCGAGCTACTGGGTGAAGGGCTTCGCCATCCGGGCCTCGACCGACGGCGTCACCTACACGAGCGTGCTGACGGCGACGGCTGCGCAGCAGCGCGGGCTGCAGGGCTTCAGCTTCGCCCCCGTCGAGGCGCGGTACGTCCAGCTCTTCATGATCAACAACTGGGGCGGTGGTGGTCCCTACCTCGAAGCCGGCGAGCTGGAGGTCTACGGCTACCCGGTCCAGCCCGATGGCAGCCTGGCCTGGGCGCTGGGCGACCTGAATGGCGGCCAGACGAAGGAGCTCGATCTGACCGTCCGACTCGACACCGCCATTCCGGCGGGAACGCTGCTCACCAACGCCGTCCAGGTCGGCGGCGACGGCCCGGAGGTGACCTACGCGAACAACTCGGCGACGCTGATCCTGCCCTCGCTGGCGCGCCCCGACGCCTACGAGACCGGCGACGTCGTCTCGACGGCCGTGACGCTCTCGCTCGGCGTGCCCGTCGACGCCTACCTGGAAGCGGCCGAGGACGCCGACTGGTACGCGCTCGACCTCTCCGGCATTGGCGGGCCCGGCACCCTCCAGATCGACTTCGCCGTGCCCCCGACGACGACGAACGCGAGCTTCTATCGGGTCGACGTCTACACGGAGACGATCACCAGTAGCGTGGCCAGCCTCCAGGTCAACCCGGCCGGGCGGAACTACCTGAACACGTCCACCGCCACGCCCGGCGTCTACTACCTCAAGGTCTCGGGCGGCACGGGCGCCTACAACGCGATCGCGCCGTACGGCCTCACCGCGTTCTTCCATCCGCTGGAGTCGACCGAGCCCAACGGGACCCTGGCGACGGCGGTCGCCGTCACGACCACCGACCCGGTGACCGCGCTCCTGGCCCTCCCGGGCGACGTCGACTTCTACAGCGTGACGGTCACGAGCGTCCCGAGCTACGTCTGGGCGGAGCTCAGGACGCCGCCATCGATGACGGCCGGCGGAACGACGCCGGGCACGACCTTCCGGATCGAGATCGACAACGCGTCCGGCACGCGCCTGACCTACACCGACGCCGGCCCGAACAGCTCCGGCGCCGTCGCCTACGTCAGCACCGTGACCGGCACCTACTACGTCCGGATCTCCGGCAACGCCAATTCGTACAATCCGCAGCAACCGTACTTCGTGACCGCGCTCGTCCGGCCCGGCGTCCACGATCCCTGGGAGCCGAACCAGAGCCGGACGGAGGCGTACACCGTCGCCGAGAGCACCGTCCTGGCCGCCTACGCGACCGACGGCAACGACCAGGACTGGTACGCCATCCCGATCACGCGGACGCCGACCCGCCTGAACCTGACGCTTCAGATGCCGGCGTCGGTCTGGTCCGGCAACGACACCTACTACCGCTTCGAGCTGTGGGACGGAACCGCCACGTCGCCGCTCAACTACACCTACGCCCGTCCGCCGGACAGCACGACGATCAGCCGCGACGTCTTCACGCCGATCACCTACTACGTCCGGGCCGGGCCCATCGGCTACTATGGCAACAGCTACGCCTACAACTTCCTCACGCCGTACACCATCACGTTCTCGATCCAGAACGGTATCGCCGACCCGTGGGAGCCGAACGACGGCTACACGTCGGCCTACACGACGACGTCCGGCGTGCCGGTCGGCGCCTTCGCCAGCCACGCGACCGACCAGGACTGGTACGCCATCGTCGTCACCCGGGCCGCCCACCTGAACGCCCGGCTCCAGATGCCGCCGTCCGTGACGGCCGGCAACGATACCTACTACCGCTTCGAGCTGTGGGACCGGAACGGCACGTCGCTGTTGGACCATACCTACGCCCGCCCCCCCAACAGCACGACCATCGACCGCGACCTGCTGATCCCCGGCACCTACTACGTCCGAGCCGGACCCGTCGGCTACTACGGCAGCAGCGGCGCCTACGACTTCTTCCAGCCGTACACCGTCACGCTGACGCTCACCGGCAACCACGACGCCTGGGAGCCCAACGAGGACTCGGGGTCGCCCTACCCGATTGAGCCGGCCGGGACGATCACCGGCTACATCTCCCACTCGACGGAGCGCGACTGGTTCACCTTCCCGATCACGGTGCCGCACGGCAACCTGACCGTCAACCTTCGGGTGCCGTCGACGACGAGCAACGGCTACGGCTACCAGGCCCGGCTCTATCGCGCCGAGGCCGGGCCGCTGACCTACGTCGACTATACGTACCAGTGGCCGAACAACTCGGGCGGGTTCACGACGAACGTTCGGGAGGGCATCTACTACCTGCGCATCTCCAACGACTACAGCAACTCCGAGAACAACCAGTACGGCGCCTACAACCTGTTCGCGCCCTACGCCGTCACGCTCAGCCTCCGACCGGGCGACGCCTTCGAGCCGAATGAGGTCTACAGCCAGGCTGTGCCGATCCAGCCCTGGCTGCCGACGCCGGGCTACGTCAGCGTCGTCGGCGACACCGACTGGTTCAGCGTCACCCTCCCCTCCGCGGTCGGCCGGCTCCAGGTCGAGCTGGAGGCGCCGAACACGAAGGCCGGCGGCGGCTGGGGCTGCTGCTACGGCTACACGGCCGAGCTCTTCCGGCCCGACGGCACGACAAGCGCGGGCTACGTCTACGCCTGGACCAAACAGACGAACTACGCCGACTTCGACGTCTTCGAGGCCGGCACCTACTACGTCCGGGTGAACGACGTCTACGCCGGCAACGACGCCGACCGGCGCGGCGCCTGGAACGAGAGCGAGCCGTACTTCCTGCGGCTCGGCGTCTCCCAGGGCAGCGTCGATCCCTGGGAGCCCAACGAGGTCTACACGCAGGCTGTGCCGATCACTTCGGGCCTGCCGGTGAACGGCTACCTGAGCACGGCCGGCGACGCCGACTGGTTCGCCATCCCGATGACGGCGTCCATCGCCAATGCCATCCAGGTGCGCCTCCAGATGCCGACGACGACGAGTAACGGCAACGGGCGCGTCGTCCAGATCCTCGGCGCGGACGGCACGACCTCTCTCAACAGCCAGTACGTCGCGCCGGGCGGCGTGGCGACGATCGAAGCCACGCCGAGCCTGACCGGCACCGTTTACGTCCGCATCCACAACGGCTACACAGGCTTGCCCTGCAACGGCAACTGCGGCTCGTACAACTTCCTGGAGCCGTACGTGCTGACCGCGCTGCTCTTCCAGCAGTCCACCGACCACGACGCGCCGACCGTCCAGAGCACCAGTCCGGCCGACGGCGCCGTCCTCAATCGGATCCCATCTGTCTCGGCGACGCTGGCCGATCCGGGCACGTCGTCGTCGGGCGTCAGCGCCATCAGCTCGACCATCGCGCTGGCCGGGCCGCTCGGGCCGATCAGCGGGACGGTCGGCGCGATGGGAAACACCATCATCCTGACGCCGACGGCGCCGATCGCCGTCGATCCGTCGGCGGCCGGCTGGTACACCATCACGGCGGTGCCGGTGGATAACGCCGGCAACGTCGGTCCGGCCCGGGCGAGCAGCTTCCTCTATGACCCCATTACGCCGACGACCGTCCTGACGCCTTCGTATGCCGTCGGGCCGTCCGGCTGGTACACCGGAGGCGCCCTGTACATCACCTTGACCGGCGACGATGCGGCCGGCGGGCCGGTCCGCGGCTTCGCCGACCGCTTCGACGCCTGGAACGCGGCGGCCTACGCCGGCAACGCCTACCAGACCGTGCCGCTCGACCTGAACGGCGAGAACGTCCTGCGCAACGCCGGCACGAACCAGAACTACAACGCCAACTACTATCGCACCGAGTCCTTCCCCGCCTCGGACTTCCGGGTCGACCTGGACTTCATGGTGACGGGGAGCGACACCCAGGCCCATTTCTCCATCGAGAGCAACGACAGCGGCTACGACCGCTGGGGGATCATTGCCGACGCCGGGCGCATCTACGCTCAGTACGCCCTCAACAGCAGCTACAGCACTTCCGAGCTCGTCAACCCGGTCCGGCTGAACGTCTGGTACCGTCTGACGATCCGGGCCGACGATCGGGATGGGTTCTCGGTCGTGGTCTCCGAGCGGGACAACCCGGCGGTGCGCCGGCAGTTCAGCCGCTCGATGCCGCTCTATCAGCGGTGGAACTTCCATCACTGGATCTACCGGGACGTCGCCTACGTCGACAACTATCGGGAGAGCCTCAGCGGCGCCGGGCTCGCGGCCATCACGTACCGGGTGGACGGCGGCGCCTGGACGACGTTCACCGGCCAGTTCCTCCTCGCCGAGGGGACCCACGCCGTCGAGTACTACGCGACGGATCGCGCGGGCAACCGCGAGATCACGAACACGGCGACGTTCCGCATCGATACGATGCCGCCGCTCACCGGCGGGCCCGGCCAGACCTACGCGACCGTCTACGCGACGAGCAGCCCGAGCACCATCTCCGACACCAACCGGATCGGCCTGGTGCCGTACGACGGACGGTACTATACGACCTGGTCGGACTACCTGGGCTCCGGCATCCACCCGTTCCGGCGCCAGCCGCCGTACACCATCGTCCAGGAGGGCATCTTCTACGCGCCGGTGACCGGAACGTACCAGTTCCGCTCCTACGGCGACGACTACAGCCGCGTCCTCGTCGACGGCGCCCAGGTGAGCAGCAACTCGACCAACGGCAGCGTCTCCCTGGGCCAGGGCGTCCACGCCTTCCGCTGGGAGTACGTGAACTCCTCCGGCTACGGCTATTCCTATTACGAGTGGGCGATGCCGGGCGAGACCACCTGGACGCTGATCCCGCTCGTCCAGGGAGTGAACGGTGACCTCGGCCCGAACGGCTGGTTCCGCGGGCCGGTGACGGTCACGCTGACGCCTTTGGATGCCGGCTCCGGCATCGTCGAGACGCAGTATCGTATCGACGGGGGCGGTTGGCTGACGTACACGGCGCCGTTTGCCATCGCCGCGAGCGGAGTCCACACGCTGGAGTACCGCTCGACGGACGGTCTCGGCACGGTTGAGTTGACGCGGACGGCATACCTCAAGATCGACAACCTGGCGCCGACCGTCGCCATCTCGCCGACCGGCGTCGTCACGAGCCTGGCAGTTGTCACGGCGACCCTCGCCGACGACTCGTCCGATGGCGTCCTCTTCGCCGACGGCTTCGACGTCCAGAACAGCACCGCCTGGACCTACAACACCCGGCAGACCGTGCCGTACAACCTGGGCGGCCAGAACGTCCTCCGCAACGTCGGAACGAACGGCAACTACGACGCCAACCTCTACCGGAACCAGACGCACCCGGCCAACGGCGTCCTCTTCAGCACGGACTTCCGGCTCGGGACGACCAACACCTGGGCACACCTGGCGATCGAGAGCGACGACGGCGGCTACTACCGCTTCGGCATCCGCGCCCACGACGGCCTTTTCGACGTGCAGGTGGCCGACCCGAGCAACAGTTGGTGGTACCCCAGGCCGACGTTCCTGAGCCCGGCCGTCGCCGGCGCCTGGTATCGGCTGACCATCGTCGCCGACGACCGCTGGCCGGTTGTCGGAGACGACGAGCGGGGCTTCATCCTTCGGCTCGTCCAGCTCGACCGGCCCGACCGCAACGCCGAGTACCGGGCATCGCTGACGCCCGGCAAGACCTGGCGCTTCCACGCCTGGACATATTATGACAATCTCTACCTCGACAACTACGCCGAGCGCGCCGGCGGTCCCAACGTCCAGGACTCGACTATCCGCATCTTCCGCGGGACCGAGCCGGAGGTCCCCGTCGGCTACCCCATCACTCACACCGAGTACGCCAACCGGCAGTCGGCGAGCTGGGTCATCAGCGACACGCGGTTCCTCGAGCTGAACCTCCACCTCAACCAGTTCAGCACCGAGCCCGGCTACGACCTCCTGAAGATCTACGACGTGCCGACGGGTCTGCTCCTCCGAATCTATTCAGGAGACCTCGGCAGCTTCGACACCGGCTACCTCGGCACGAGTCACGTCCGGCTGGATTTCACGTCGGACAACTCGGTGACCTACCCCGGCTTCGTCCTCGGCGGCTATCTCGGCCGCTACCTCAACGGCCGCCAGACGGCCGACGAGGGCAGCCGGACCATCGCCTTCACGCCGGACCCGCCGCTCGCCCTCGACGGCACCGCCGACGGGCTCTACACCGTCCTCGTCCAGGCGCTGGATCTTGCCGGTCGATCGACGGTTGCCACGGACACGTTCACGCTGGCGAGCGGCGGGGTCCTCTCGCCGACGCTGCCGCCGACCGTGACGCTGCCGGGCTTCGTGCCGGGGCCGCTCGACGCCTTCGAGCCCAACGGCACGATGACGGATGCCGTCACCATCACCCTCGGCTCGCCCATCGGGGCGGTGATCAGCGATACCCTCGACTCCGATTGGTACGCCGTGGATCTCACCGGCTTCGGCGGCCGGGGCACGCTCCAGGTCGACTTCCGCTCGCCGGTGACGACGACGACCGGCGGCGCACTCAGCATCCAGGTCCGCAACGACGGCAACTACACGCTCGGCTCGGCCAACGTCAGCCCGAACGGGAAGACCTACCTGAACGTCGATCTGGCCGGCGGCGCCATCTACTATCTGCTCGCCGGCGGCGTCTCCGGCGCGGCGAACCGTTTCAGCCAGTACGAGCTGACGGCCTGGTTCTTCCTGGGCGACCCCGGCGAGCCGAACAGCACCGTCGGCCTGGCGACGCGGATTACGCCCACCGTCTCGATCTCCGGTTTCATCTCCTATCCGGGCGAGGTGGACTACTACGCCTTCGACGTGATGAGCCTGCCGAGCCGGATCGACCTCAACACGTTCGGGCCGGGCACAACGGACAACGGCCAGCCGTACAGCTTCCAGTTGCTCAAGCCCGACCAGACGGCGCTGACGATGTACGACACGGGCGAGGCGTCGCTCAGTTCCTTCAACCGCTATTCGGTTGATCCCTACCCGGTGGTCGCCTACCCACCGGTGACCGGCACCTACTACCTGAAGGTTGCCGGTGTGAACAGCGCCCACCAGCCGTATCTGCCCTATCGGGCCGACGTCGCGATCCGGACCGAGCAGACCGACTCCTTCGAGCCGGCCGAGCTCATCACGCAGGCCGTCCCGATCTCGTCCGGCGTGCCGATCAGCGCCTACCTCAGCACGAGCGACGACATCGACTGGTTCGCCATCGAGACGACGAATCAGGCCCACGGCAACATCGTCGTCAGCCTGCGCGTGCCCAACTACACGACGGACGTCCCATCCTACGGCGATCTCGGCTACACCGCCCACCTCTACGATCGGAATGGGAACTACGTCACCCGGTTGTACGTCGCCGAGAACGGCAGCAACAGCTTCTCGGCCAACGTTCTGACCGGTACCTACTACGTCAAGGTCGACTCCTACTACTACGCGTGCTGCCCGTCGTTCCAGAACCGGACGAGTGGGACGACCAACATATTCGACCCGTACGTCCTGACGGCGACCTACGTTCCGGGAGACCCGACCGAGCCGGACGGAACGATAGCCCAGGCCGTCCCGGTCACGAGCGGCGTGCCGATCACCGGCTTCATCTCCGTCGCGAGCGACATCGACTGGTATGGCATCACCATCCCGGTGACGGCGGCGAACCTGCGGGTCGATTTCACGATGCCGCCGACGACCAATAACGGCCACAGCCGCATCGTCCGGCTTTTCAGCACCAACGGCACGTCGCAGATGAACTGGGCGATGCTCTGGCCCGGCGAGAGCACAACCTTCAGCCACGACGTCTTCGTCACCGGCACGTACTATCTCAAGATCGACAACGCCGGCGGCGAATACCCGTGCTATTACGACGGCGGCACCTACTGCCAGTCGTACAACTACTCCCAGCCGTACCGGCTAACGATGACCTGGACGGGCGCGAAGTTCGACGCGGTCGAGCCCAACGAGACCATCGGCGCGGCCGAGCCCATCACCATCGGTGTCCCGATCACCCACTATCTCCACGCGGGCACCGACGTCGACTGGTTCTCGTTCACCATCCCGGTTACAGCGGCCAACGTGCGGGTCGACTTCACGATGCCGCCCTCCACGAACAACGGCAACGGGCGGATCATCCGGCTCTACGACCCCACCGGGGTTGAGAAGAACTCGATGTACCGGTGGCCGAACGAGAGCGGGAGCTTCAGCAACGACGTCTTTGCGGCCGGCACGTACACCGTCGGCGTCCTCAACAACCTCTCCTCCTACCCGTGCTACGGCAACTGCAACTCGTACAACTTCAGCCAGCCGTACCAGCTCGGAGTGACCATCACGAGCGCCCAGTTCGATGCGAGCGAGCCGAATGAGACGTCGGCGACAGCGGAGCCGATCACGGCGGGCGTTCCGATCACGCGGTATCTCCACAGCGGCGCAGACGTGGACTACTTCGCGTTCACCATCCCGGTCACGGCGGCGAACGTCCGCGTGGACGTCACGATGCCACCCTCGACGAGCAATGGCAACGGGCGCGTCATCCGGCTCTACGGTCCGACAGGGGCCGAGGTCGGCTCGATGTACCGGTGGCCCAACGAGACCAACTCCTTCGGCAGCGACATCTTTGCGGCCGGCACGTACACCGTCGGCGTCCTCAACAACCTCTCCTCCTACCCGTGCTACGGCAACTGCAACTCGTACAACTTCAGCCAGCCGTACCGGCTGACGGTGGACTACACGAGCGCCCAGTTCGATGCGAGCGAGCCCAACGACACCGCCGCCCAGGCCGAGCCCGTTACGCCTGGCGTTTCGGTCGCCCGGTTCCTGCACAGCGCGGCGGACGTCGACTACTTCGCGGTTCCCGTCTCGGCCACGGCGGCGAACATCCGGGTGACGCTGGCGATGCCGTCCTCGACGAGCAACGGCCTCGGGCGGGTCATCCGCCTCTACGGTCCAACGGGGGCTGAGATCAGCTCGATGTACCGGTGGCCGAACGAGACCAGCTCCTTCAGCAGCGACATCTCTGGGGCCGGCACCTACACCGTCGGCGTTCTCAACAACTACTCGCCCTACCCGTGTTATGGCAACTGCAGCTCGTACAACTTCTACCAGCCGTACTCGCTGCGGATCGAGGTCTTCAACCGGGTCGACGACGTCGTGCCGCCGACGGTCGATTGGACTTCGCCCGCGGCCAACGCCGACGTCAACGTCGTCCCGAGTGTCGCCGCCAGCATCTGGGACTACGACCCCGGCGACGACGGCCCGAGCGTCTTCTCGTCGGCGATTCGGCTCGACGGGCCGCTCGGCCCCATCGCCGGCGCCCAGTCCAACGCCGGTCGGACGATCTTCTGGACGCCGACCTCGCCGCTGCCGGTGGACGGCGTCTACACGTCGACGGTTGTCCCTGTGGACGTCAACGGGAACGTCGGCGCGCCAAGGGTGGCAGCCTTCCTCTACGACACGACGCCGCCGCAGACGGTCGTCACGCCGTCGGTCGCCGTCGGCCCGACGGGCTGGTACACACAGCCGGTCCAGCTCACCCTGGTGGCCAACGACACCCTCGCCGCCGCCGGCAGGTCCTTCGCCGACAGCTTCGACGCCCGGAACGACACGGCCTGGGCTTTCAATGCGTTCCAGGACGTGCCGTACGTAGTGGACGGCTCGACGGTCCTCCGGACCGCCGGCACAGGCTACACCTGGGACAGCAGCTTCGCCCGGAAGGGCTGGCTGCCGGCGAGCGCGCTCCAGATGGATCTCGACTTCCGCGTCGAGGCCGCCAACGCTCGGCTCCGCCTTTCCTTCGAGGACGCCGATTGCTGCCCGGGGAGCTACAACCGGATCGGCGTGCGAGCGTACGACGGCATCATTGACGTTCAGCGCATAGTCAACAACGGCGAGTCCCTCCCGGCGACGCTCATCAACCCGCTCGTCCCCGGCGTCTGGTATCACCTGACGATCCGCGGCGACGACGTCGACGGCTGGACCCTCGAGGTCTACCAGAAGGACAATCCGGCCATCCGCGGGACCTACCGGACGACGATGCCCCTCTACAAGCGGTGGCGTTTCCGCTCCGACATCTGGCGGAGCGAAGGCTACCTGGACAACTACGCCGAGCAGTCCCGCGGCTCCGGTGCCACCGGCATCACCTACCGGGTCGACGGCGGCGCCTGGACCGCCTACGGCTCGCCCATCGCGCTCGCCGAGGGCGCCCACACCGTCGAGCTCTACGCGACCGACCGGGCGGGCAATCGCGAGTTGACCCGGACCACCTCGGTCGACGTCGATACGTTGGTGCCGCAGACGACCGCGTCGGTCGACCAGACGACCTGGATTCGCTCGTCGACGCCCGTGACGCTGACGGCCGTCGATCAGGGCGGTGGCGTCGCCACAACCCACTACCGACTGGACGGCGGAGACGTCCTCACCTATACGGCGCCCATCGTCGTGAGCGCCGAGGGGCGCCACATCCTCGACTACTACTCGATCGACTGGTTGGGGCGCGCTGAGCCGACGCGCACGGTCTCGTTCTACGTCGACGCAACGCCGCCGGCCACCACCGTCGAGCCCGGCGGCGTCGTCAGCGCCTTTGTCACGGCAACTGCCGTCCTGACCGACTTCGCCAGCACCCCTGACCTATCCCGGAGCACAGTCCGCATCTACAAGGGGAGCAACCCCGAGCAGGTCGTCCCGTACACACTCAGCCACCTGAACTATCCCGACCGGCAGACGGTCGAGTGGGTCGTCCAGGACCCGAGCTTCTGGGAGATCAGCCTCCACTTCAGCCGGTTCGACACCGAGGCCGGGTACGACACGCTCCAGGTCTTCGACGCCACCACCGGCGCGCTGCTCCGGACGTACTCCGGCCAGCTCGGCTCGTTCTCGACCGGCTACTTCAACTCGAACGCGCTCAAGCTGCGCTTCACCGCAGATCAGAGCGTCACCCGGCCCGGCTTCGCCGTCGACTCCTACACCGGCCGCTACCTCGCCGGGCGCCAGACGATCGGCAGCTTCCAGGAGTACGTCCCCGACAGCCTGATGCCGTATTCACTCACCCGCTTGAACTACGGCAACAATGAGACTGTGGAGTGGGTGCTGCGGGACCCTGGCCTCAGAACGATCAGCCGCCTCCACTTCACTCAGTTCAGCACCGAGAGCTGCTGCGATTTCGTCCGCATCTACGACGCCGACACCGGCGCGCTTCTCGCAAGCTACTCGGGCAACCGGGGTGAGTTCTGGACGCCGAGCTTCACCACGAATGCCCTTCGAGTGCGGTTCACGACCGACGGGAGCGTCGTGGGAACCGGCTTCGCGATCGACGCCTACAAGGGCGAGCGGGCACAGAGCGGGAGAATCGAATTCGCGCTCAGCCGGCCGCTCGGCATCGGCGACGACGGCACCTACCACGTCCTCGTCACGGCCGTCGACTACGCCGGCAACGCCGCTGAGACAGAGCACACTTTCACATTCGGCGCGGCGCCGACGCCGACCCCGACGAGCACGCCGCTGCCGACCGACACGCCGACCGTGACGCCGACGCCGACGGAAACCGGCACGCCGACCAATACGCCGACGCCGTCGAACACGCCGACGCCGTCGGCGACACCCTTTGCCGACCTCTCGGTCGCCAAGACGTTCCAGAGCGGCAGTCGGGCCGCCGGCAGCCAGGTTCAGTTCCTCATCACCATCCGCAACCTCGGCTCCGGCCCGGCGGCGGCCGCCATTCTGACCGATACGCTTGGCAGCGGCCTGACCTACGTGTCCTCCAGCTCGTCGGCCGGGTTCACCGCCGTCGGCAGCGGTCAGGTCATCACCTGGAACCTCGGCACGCTGCCGGCCGGCCACTACTCCTACATCATCTTCACCGCCCGAGTGGCCGACGATGCCATCTTCGGCGAAACCCTGACGAACTCCGTCGAGCTGCGGAGCGATGCGTCCGAGTCTGTGGTGACCAACAACGTGGCCACCGCCACCATCTCCGTCGGCGCGACGCCGACGGCGACCTCGACGCGGACGGCAACTCGCACGCCGACCGCGACCGGCACGGCGACGGGCACGGCGACGCCGACCATCACGCCGCCGCCTGCTGCCAGCGGCTTCAACGTCGCCGCCGCCCGCCACGGCGCCCGCATCGCCGGCTTCTCCAGCAGCTACACCACCGATCCGCGCTACGGCGTCGGCCACCTCATCGACGAGAGCTACGACCTCGGCTGGTCGACGAGCACCGGCGCCAGGACGAACCAGTGGACCCGGGTCGAGCTTGCCGGCGGCCAGGTCTACACGCTGACCCAGCTCCGCATCCACCCGCTGCCGGTTGGGCCCGATCCATCGAACCCCGAGCCGGCTACCGCCGCGATCCAGAACTTCATCTTCAAGGTTTCGACGGACGGCGTCACCTTCACGCCGGTCGTCACCGCGGCGACGACGGCGGACCGCGTCGTCCAGGCGTTCGGTCTGCCCGAGGGCACGGCGGCTCGCTACGTCGAGCTGTACGCCGTGAATAACCACGGCCATCAGCTCTGGCTAGAGGTGGCCGAGCTCGAGGTCTACAGCGACGTGGCGCCGCCGGCAACGCCGACGCCGACGACGACAGCCACGGCGACGAACACCTCGACGGCGACCAGCACGCCGACCCGGACGAACACGCCGACCCAGACGAACACGCCGACCATCACGCCGACGCCGACGAGCACCTGGACGCCGACGCCGACCGCCACGTCGGGCCCGCCGGCACCGCCGTTCAACCCGAACCCGCGCGACGGCGAGGTCAACGTCCGCATGGACAAGACGCTGGCCTGGCAGGGCTCGCCCAATACGACCTCCTATGACCTGACGCTCTGGCGGGACGGCGAGTCGCGGCCCATCTCGCCGACCGTCCAGAACCTGACGTCGGCGAGCTACCGGCCGGCGAGCCCGCTGCCAAGCGGCGTCACCTTCCACTGGGACGTCCTCGCCCGCAACAGCCTCGGCACCGCCCAGGGCTTCGTCTGGACCTTCACGACCGAGCTGCTGCCCGACCTGACGGTGACCGGTGTGACCGTGCCGCCGACGGCCTTCTCCGGGCAGACGGTCCAGGTGAGCTGGGACGTTCGCAACCAGGGCACGCGCGGCAGCACCGTCTCGGTCTGGTACGACCGGGTCTATCTCTCCAACAGCCCGACCTTCGACCCGGCGACGGCCACCTACCTGGGGAACGTGCAGAACCCGGCCTATCTGGGGCCGGGTGAGAGCTACCGGAGCGACGGGACGTTCACCTTGCCGCGGGGCATCAACGGCGCCCACTACATCTTCGCCGTCGCCGATGGGTACGGCTACATGCGGGAGAGCGACGAGGCGAACAACACCGGCGGCAGCTCGGCCATGAACGTCAGCCTGACGCCGCCGCCCGACCTGCGGGTGGTCGAGGTCGTCGGCCGGACCAACGCCTTCTCCGGCTCGACGATCCCGGTCCGCTGGGTCGTCGAGAACGCCGGCACCGGCGGGACGGTCAGCACCCAGTGGTACGACCGCCTCTATCTCTCCAACGACACGGCGCTGAACACCGCGGCGGACACGCTCCTGAGCAGCGTCTACCACGGCGGCGCGCTGGCGCCGGGCGACCGGTACACCGTGACGACGAACGTCGGGCTGCCGCAGATCATCTCCGGGACCTTCTACCTGTTTGCGGTGGCGGACGCCAACAACTGGGTCTTCGAGCACGTCTGGGACACCAACAACACGAGCGCGCCCAGCGACCCGATGGCGGTGACGCTGGCGCCGCCGCCGGACCTCGAAGTCGTCACGCTGGCGGTGCCGAGCGCGGCCAACGCCGGGACCCGGATCAACGTGACCTGGGCGGTCCAGAACAACGGAGCCGGGGCGCCGTTCGAGGGGTACTGGCAGGACCGGGTCTACCTGACGACCGTGCCGACCCTGACGGCGTCGACGCCGGCGGTCCTGGGCACCTTCGGCCACTGGGGCAGCCTGGCGCCGAGCGGGCGCTACACCGTGAGCCACGAGTTCACGCTCCAGAACGGCATCAGCGGGACCTACTACGTCCATGTCCACACCGACTACGACAACCGGGTCTTCGAGTACACCGCCGACGGGAACAACGTGCGGACGAGCGGGCCGCTGGCGGTGACGCTGGCGCCGACGCCCGACCTCCAGGTCAGCAGCGTCGCCATCGTCGAGGCGGCGAGCGGCATCGTCGCCGGCACTGCCAGCCCGATCCAGGTGAGCTGGGCGGTGACCAACGCCGGCGCGGCCGCGCCGGGGACGCTCTGGTACGACAGCGTCTACGTGTCGGGGTCGGCCACCTGGCCGGGCTACGGCACCTATCTCGACCGGTTCGCCCGACCGGCGGCGCTCGGCGCCGGCGAGAGCTACAGCCAGACCCGGACCGTCATGCTGCCGGGGCACCTGGGGGCAGGCACGTACTACCTCTACGTCGTGGCCGATGGGACCAACGCCGTCTACGAGCACGAGGCCGAGGGGAACAACGTCGGCCGCAGCGCCGAGGGCGTCACGATCCTCCCGCGGCCGCCGACGGCGCCGCCGGCCCCGGCCATGCCGACGGATCTCGCGGTCGAGCGCGCCGATGGGCCGAGCGAAGGGGCGTCGGGCCGGGAGATCAGCGTGAGCTGGACGGTGACCAATACGGCCGGCGCCGCCACCCAGGCGAGCTCCTGGACCGACGCCGTCTACCTCTCGGCCGACCCGGCGCTGGATCCGAGCCAGGATACCAGGCTCGGCACGGTCCTGCGCTGGGGCGGCCTGGCGGGCTGGACGAGCTACACCGTGACCCGCACCTTCTGGCTGCCCAACGGCATCAGCGGCCAGCACTACCTCTTCGTCCAGAACGACATGTACTCCCAGGTGAACGACGACAACCGGGCGAACAACCGGGTGCTGGTGGCGGCGCCCATCAGCATCACCCTCTCGCCCTCGCCCGACCTGCGGGTGGTCGCCGTCATCCCTGGCGGCGAGGCCATCGCCGGGCAGCCGATGGAGGTCACCTGGGTGGTGACGAACAGCGGGCAGATCACGGCGACGGGCGGCTGGTACGACGCCATCCTCCTCTCGGCGGACGCGACGCATGACTGGTTCGACAGCCAACTGGCGAGTCGGTTCCGGAGCAGCGGGCTGGGGGTTGGCGAGAGCTACACGCAGACGGCGACGGTGAACATCCCGGCGAGCGCGGCCGGGCTCCACTATCTGCTGGTGAGGACGGACAGCCGAAACGACCTTTACGAGCACGAGGCGGACGGGAACAACCTCCTGGCCTGGCCCATCAGCGTGACGGTGCTGCCGCCGGCCGACCTGGTGGTTCAGGCGGTCCAGGTGCCGGCCAACGCGGTGCCCGGCCAATCCATCGAGGTCTCCTGGACGCTCCAGAACCGCGGGTCGTCGGCCGCCAGCGGGTACATGTGCGATGCCGTCTACATCTCGGGCGACGCGACCTGGGACATCGACGACGCACACGTCGGCGACAACTGCCGCTGGGTCAACCTGGCGGCGGGCGGTATCAGCGGCGCCCAGATGAAGGCGCTCATGCCGGATCGGGCGGCGCTGGCGGCGCTAGCCAACCGACTGACGGGGAATCTGCCCGGCGTGACGCCGGGGGCGTACTACGCCATCGTCCGGACGGACATCCGCAACAACATCCGGGAGACCGACGACGGCAACAACGCCGGTGCCTCGACGGGCACCATCGCGGTCGACGTCGAGCCGTTGACGCTGGGCGTCCCGGCCATCGGGACGCTGGCGACCGGGCAGAGTCGCTTCTACCGGGTGGAGGTTGCGGCCGGGCAGACGCTGTTCGTCCGGCTGGACAGCGCGTCGGCGACGGCGGCCAACGAGCTCTACGTGCGGTACGGCCAGGCGCCGAGCCGGGGGAGCTTCGACTACGGCTTCAGCGCCCCGCTCTCGCCCGACCAGGAAGTCGTCGTGCCGACGACGCGCGCCGGCAGCTACTACATCCTGGCCTACGGCGCTTCCGTACCCGGCGGCGCCCAGCCGTACACGCTCGAAGCGCGCGTCCTGACCTTCGAGGTCCGGAGCATCGCCCCGGTCGAGGGCGGCCAGGGCGGCCGGGTGACGGTCCGGCTGAATGGAGCGCTCATGAGCCCGAACGTGACGGCGGCGCTCATCAGCGGCACGCAGCGCATCGACGCCTCGGCCACCTACTGGTTCGGCGCCTCGACGGCGTACGCGACGTTTGACCTGGCCGGCGCGCCGCTGGGAGAGTACGACCTCCGGGTCGACGACGGCGGCCGCACGGCAACGCTCAACCGGGCGTTCCGGGTCGTGAACCCCGTGCCCGGCCAGGTGCGGGTCCTGTTGGACGCTCCCGGTGCAATCCGGCCGGGGCAGCGGGGCCTCCTCTCAGTGGAGTACGGGAACGTTGGCAACACCGACGTGGCGGCGCCGGTGGTGAGCGTCTCGGCCGACAACGCCGAGTTGCGGCTGTCGGAGCAGAGCCGCTTCATCACGCGCACGCTCCAACTGCTCGCCATCAACCCGGAGGGACCGGCCGGCATCCTGCCGCCGGGCGCCCTCGGCCGCGTCTCGCTCGTCTTCAGTCCGGTCGGCCCGTCCGGGTCGATCCGGTTCACAGCCGACCTCCTGCTGGAGACCGACGACCCGATGGACTGGGCGGCGTTCAAGGGAGCCGCCCACCCGGCCGGGCTTCCCGGCGACGCCTGGGACGCCATCTGGGAGGGCTTCGTGGCTCAGGTCGGCACGCGCCAGCGGGAGTACCTGGCGGCCCTGGCCGGTTACGCCACCCGGCTGAGCGAGCTCGGCACCTACTCCTCCGACGTCGGCGTCCTGCTCAACTTCGCGATGCAGCAGGCGGACAACGTCTTCCCGGCGGCCCTCACTCAGGTGGTCGACACGGCGGTGCCGGCGCCGGGTATGTCGCTCGCCGTCGTCCGGGCGTACGGACCGGCCATCAGCCAGCGTTACGCGCTCGGCGCGCTCGGCCGCGGCTGGCTCCACAACTGGGAGATCACGCTGGTGACCGACGCCGGCGGCAACGCCACCGTTCGGACGCTCGCCCGCGACCGCGTCTTCCTCCGGAACGCCGACGGCAGCTTCCGGGGCATCGCCGGGGAGCACGCCACCCTTACGCTGGAGGAGGGCACGTACCGCCTGCGCGAGCTCGACGGCTCCGTCTGGACCCTCCTGGGGAGCGGGCAGCTCCAGAGCTTCGCGGACGCCAACGGCAACCGGATCACCGCAGAGTACACGGGCTCGCGGCTGACCGGTCTGACCCATTCTAACGGTACGGGCCTGGCGCTCGGCTACGACACCGCCGGCCGGCTGAACCTGGTCACCGACAGCGCCGGACGGACGACGACCTACGAGTACGACGCCGGGGACCACCTCGTCGCCGTCACTGGACCCCGCGGGACCACCCGATACACGTACGATAGCCGCCACGGGCTGCTCTCGGCGGCCTACCCGGACGGTACGCACCATCTCTACTCGTACGATGCCCGCGGCCGGCTGGCCGGAGTGTCAGGCGACGGGGGCGCCGACGCTGTGGCGTACACGTACGACGGCTTCGGCGGGGTGACGATGACCGACGGCAGCGGCCGGCGGCTGAGCCTGCTCCGGAACGACGCCGGCCAGGTCGTGCGGTTCCGCGACGGGCTGGACCGGACGGTCCTCTTCGGCTACGACGCCGACCAGAACCTGACCCGGCTGACGACGCCCAACGGCTCGGTCTACTCGTTCTCCTACGACAACCGCGGCAATCTCATCGGCAAGCTCGACCCGCTGGGCCAGCAGACGAGCGCGTCCTACGACGCGACCCTCAACAGGCCGCTCGGCTTCCGCGACGCTCGCGGCAATCTGACGGCGTTCACCAGTGACGCCTTCGGCAACCTGACTCGCATCGCCGAGGCCGACGGCTCGACCCGCGAGCTCGGCTACGACGCCGCCGGCAACGTGACGAGCAACCGGAACCGGCGGGGCGAGACCATCAGCTACACGTACGACGCCCGCGGCCTCATCACCGGCAAGACCTACCCGGACGGCCGAACGGTCCGGTACACCTACGACGCCCGGGGCAACCTGCTCACGGTCGCCGACTCGGCGACGGGTGCCATCACCCGGACCTACGATACCCGCGACCTGCTGACGCGAGTGGAGTACTCGACGGGCGAGTGGTTCACGTTCACCTACGACGACGGCAGCCGGCTGGCGCGCCGGACGGGGCACGACGGGTACGCCGTCAACTACGCCTACGACGCGGCCGGGCGGCCGGTCCGCCTGACCGACGGCAGCGGCGGGCTGCTCGTCGAGTACACGTACGACGGCGGCGGGCGGCTGATCGGGGAGACGAAGGGGAACGGGACGGCGACGGCCTACGAGTACGACGCGGCCGGGCAGCTCGTTCGAATGACGAACGGCGACCCCGGCGGCCTCGTCCAATCCCGCTTCGAGTACACCTACGACCTGGGCGGGCGGGTCACGGCGGTGGCGACGCTCTCCGGGGCGACGACCTACGAGTACGACGCGCGCGGGCAGCTCACCGGTCTGACCGAGCCCGACGGCCGGCGGGTCACGTACACCTACGACCCGGCGGGCAACCGGGTGATCTCGACCGATGCGGCGCAGGCGGTCACCTACACGGCGAACAGCCTGAACCAGTACACGCAGGTGGGCGGGACGACCTTCGCCTACGACGCCGACGGGAACCTGGCGAGCCGGACCGACGTCAGCGGGACGACGAGCTACCAGTACGACGTCGAGAACCGGCTGGTCCGGGTGGTGGCGCCAGCCGGCACGTGGGAGTACGCGTACGACGCGCTGGGGAACCGGATCGGCGTCACCCACGACGGCGTCACGACCCGGCAACTCCCTGAGCCGCTGGGGAGCGGCGGCGTCGCCGCCGAGTACGACGGCGCCGGGAACCTGCTGGCGCGCTACCTCCGGGGGGCCGGGCTGGTCGCCCGGCTGGACGGGACGGGCAGTCCGGCGTACTACGCCTACGACGGCAACGGCAGCACGCGGGAGCTGACCGACGCCGCCGGGGCCGTCGTCAACCGCTACGACTACACGGCGTTCGGCACGGCTCGCAGCGTCGTCGAGACCATTCCGAATCCGTACCGCTACGTCGGCCGGTTCGGCGTCGCGGCGGACGGCACCGGGCTGCAGCTCATGCGGGCACGGTTCTACGATCCGGGGCTGGGCCGATTCCTGAGCGCCGACCCGGTGGAGATCCCGAGCGACAACACCTACGCCTACGTCGGCAACAACCCCATGCGCAACGCCGACCCGGAGGGGCTGTGGACCTGGAGGCCGGACCTGGGCATCCGTCTGGTAGTGAACTTCCTCCAGGGGACGGGCGAGGGGCGGCTACTGCGGGTCGAGTGGGCGGTGAACAACGTCGTGCGGCACCTGACGCTGACGGGCGGGGCGCCGGGGACGCCGCACTTCGGCGGGCACTACGGCATCCGAACGGCGCACACCTACATGCACTACTTCTCCGACCGGGTCTACGAGCACGCGACGCGGACAGGCATTCAGGGGGTGCGAACGCCGTGGCTGCGGATGGCGCTGGGAGACCTGGGCCGGGCCATCTTCAACTCGCCGGTGAGCCGAGTGGGGGCGGGCGGCACGGCGGCGGCCGTGGTGACCGCCGCCGTCGTCGGCTGGATGATCGGCTCCTGGATCGAGCGGACCTTCCCGGACAACCTGATCACGCAGGGGGCCTACTGGCTCGGCCTGCGGTTCTGGAACTGGTGGAACGGGGACGACGCGATGACGGCCATCGTCCGGCCGCGGGACCCCAACGACATCCTGGGGCCGCCGGGCTACGGCGACGCCCACTGGGTCTCCAGTGAGGCGACGCTGGGCTACACCATCCGCTTCGAGAACGACGAGACCGTCGCGACGGCGCCGGCCCAGCTCGTCCTCGTCGAGCAGACGCTCGACGGCGACCTGGACATCCGCAGCTTCCGGCTCGGCGCCTTCGGCTTCGGCGGCCGGGTCTTCGAGGTGCCGGCCAACCGGTCGTACTACCAGACCCGGCTCGACCTGGTCAAGGAGATGGGCCTCTACGTCGACGTCACGGCCGGGATCGACGTGGTCACCGGCAAGGCGTTCTGGGTCCTGCGGTCCATCGACCCGGCGACCGGGGCGCCGACGGCGGACGCGACGAAGGGGTTCCTGCCGCCGGACGTGGTCGAGGGCCAGGGGCAGGGGTTCGTCAGCTACGTTGTCCGGCCGGCGGCCGGTGTGGGGACGGGCGACATCGTCAGCGCGACGGCGCGGATCGTCTTCGACACGAATGACCCGATCGACACGCCGCCGATCTTCAACACGCTGGATGCGGGCAGGCCGGCGTCTCAGGTGAACCCGTTGCCGGCGGTGACGGGCGGCGATGAAGTCGTCCTGAGCTGGAGCAGCGACGACCCGACCGGGGCCGGGCTGAAGGCCGTCGACCTCTACGTTTCGACGAACGGCGGGCCGTTCGTGCTCGCCCAGGGCGGGATCACGGAGACGGCGACGATCTTCCGGGGGTTGACCGGGCGAACCTACGGTTTCTACACGCTGGCCGAAGACCAGGCCGGCAACCGGGAGGCGCCCAAGAGCGCGGCCGAGGCGACGACCCGCCTCGTCGTCGCCGGCGCGCCCGCAAGTATCGACCTGGTGGCCGACCCGACCAGCTTAACCGCCGGCGAGGGAGGCACCAGCGTCGTCGTCGCCACGGTGCGCGATGCCGACGGCGGCCTGCTTTCCGGCCAGGTGGTGACCTTCACGACCACCCTGGGCACGCTGAGCGTCATCAGCACGACGACGGACGCCCGCGGCGTGGCGATGGCGGTGCTGACCGCGGCGGCGGCGCCCGGCACGGCGACGATCACCGCCATGTCCGGCGCCGCCGTGACGACGACCGTCGTCGAGATGCTCGCGCCGGCGACGGCGACGCCGACCGCCACGCCAACGCCGACGGCGACCGGGACGGCAACGAACACGCCGACGGCGACGGCCACGGCGACCGAGACGCCGACGCCTGGGACGCCGACGGCGACCCCCACGGCGACGAACACGCCGACGGTGACGAACACGCCGACGCCGAGCAACACCCCGACCATCACGCCGACGCCGACCAACACCTGGACGCCGACGCCGACGAACACCGTCGGCCCGCCGGCCCCGCCCTCCAATCCGAGCCCGCAGGACGGCGAAGTCAACGTCCGCATCGACAAGGTCCTGACCTGGCAGGGCTCGCCGAACACGACCTCCTACGACCTGACCTTCTGGCGGGACGGCGAGCCGCGACCAGTCACGCCGACGGTCCAGGGCATGACGTCGCGCTCGTATCGGCCCGCCGAGCTGCTGCCCACGGGCGTCACCTTCCACTGGGACGTCCTCGCCCGCAACAGCCTCGGCACAACGCAAGGGCCGGTCTGGACCTTCACCGCCGAGCAGTTGCCCGACCTCGTGATCTCCGCGGTGACCGTGCCGCCGACGGCCTTCTCCGGCCAGACCGTCCAGGTGAGCTGGGACGTGACCAACCGGGGCGACCGGGGCACGAGCGGGAGTTGGTCCGACTGGGTCTACCTCTCGCCCAGCGCGACCTTCGACCCCGGCACGGCGACGTTCCTGGGCAGCGTACAGAATCCGGCCTACCTTGGACCGGGCGAGAGCTATCGGAGCCAGAGGACGTTCTGGCTGCCCCAGGGGATCAACGGCGCCCACTACGTCTTCGTCGTGGCCGACGTGTACCACTACCTCCGCGAGCTCGACGAGACGAACAACAGCCGCGGCAGCTCCGCCATGAACGTCTCGCTCACCCCGCCGCCCGACCTGCGGGTGGTCGAGGTTGTCGGGCGGGCCAATGCCTTCTCCGGCTCGACGATCCCGACCCGCTGGGTCGTCGAGAACGCCGGGACGGGCGGGACCATCGCGACCAACTGGTCCGACCGGCTCTATCTCTCCAGCGACACGGCGTTGGACACCCGGACTGACCGACTGCTGAGCACGGCGACCCATAACGGCGCGCTGGCGCCCGGCGATCGGTACACGGTCTCGGTCAACGTGGCGCTGCCCCAGGTCATCTCCGGCACCTATTACCTCTTCGCAGTGGTCGACTTCGGCAACCAGGTCTACGAGCACATCTTCGAGGAGAACAACACGAGCGCGCCCGGCGACCCGATGGCGGTGACGCTGGCCCCGCCGCCCGACCTCGAGGTCGTCGGCCTCTCGGCGCCGAGCGCGGCGCCCTCGGGCTCGCGCTTCAACCTGACCTGGGTGGTGCAGAACAACGGCGCCGGCGCTCCCTTCGAGAACTACTGGATCGACCAGGTGTACCTGTCGACGGCGCCGGTGCTGACGGCGACGACGCCGACGATCCTGGGCACCTTCGGCCACTGGGGCAGCCTGGCGCCGGGCGGGCGGTACACCGTTAGCCAGGAGCTGCTGCTCCAGAACGGCATCAGCGGCACCTACTACCTCCACGTCCACACCGACTACAACGACCGGGTCTTCGAGTACACGGCGGACGGCAACAACGTGGCGACGAGCGGGCCGGTCGCGGTGACGCTGGCGCCGACGCCCGACCTCCAGGTGAGCGAGGTCGGCATCGCCGGGGCTCCGGCCGCCCTCTTCGCGGGGACGGCGACTCCGATCCAGGTGAGCTGGACGGTGACCAACGCCGGCGCGGCGGCGCCGGGGACGCTCTGGTACGACGACGTCTTCCTGTCGGCGGCGCCGACCTGGACGGGCGAGGGGCGATTCCTCGACCGGTTCGCCAGGCCGGTGGCGCTGGGCGCGGGGCAGAGCTACAGCCAGACCCGCACGCTGATGGTGCCGGGCTCTCTGTGGCCCGGGACGTACTACGTCTACGTCGTGGCAGACAGGGTGAACGCCATCTACGAGCACGAGGCGGAGGGGAACAACGCCGGGCGGAGCGCGACGGCGCTGACGATCCAGCCGCGCCCGCCGACGGACCCGCTGCCGACGAACCCCACCGACCTGGCCGTCGAGTGGGTGAGCGGGCCGAGCGAGGGGGCCTCCGGGCGGGAGATCAGCCTGAGCTGGACCGTCACCAACACGGCCGCCTTCACGACGATGGCGACCTCCTGGACGGATGCCGTCTACCTCTCGGCCGATGCGACCCTCGACCCGAGCCAGGACGTGCGCCTGGGGACGGTCCTGCGCTCTGGCGCGCTGCCGCCCTGGTCCAGCTACGCGGTGACCCGGACGTTCTGGCTGCCCAACGGCATCGCGGGCGAGCACTTTGTCTTCGTGCAGCACGACGCCTATCACCAGGTCAACGACCCGGCGCGGGAGAACAACACGCTGGGGGCGGCGACGCCCATCAGCATCACCCTGTCGCCCTCGCCCGACCTGCGGATGGTGTCGGTGATCCCCGACGGGGAGGCCATCGCCGGGCAGCCGCTGGCGGTGAGCTGGGTGGTGACGAACAGCGGGCAGGTCACGGCGCCGGGCGGATGGTACGACGCCATCAGCCTCTCGCCGGACGCGACACTCGACTGGTGGGACGGGCAGGCGGCGAGCCGGTTCCGGAGCAGCGGGCTCGGAGTGGGCGAGGCGTACACCGGGACGGCGACGGTCAACATCCCGGCGCACGCGGTGGGGCTCCACTACCTGCTGGTGCGGACGGACAGCCGGAACGACGTGTACGAGCATGAGGGCGAGGGGAACAACCTGCTCGCGTGGCCCATCAGCGTGACGGTGCTACCGCCGGCCGACCTGGTGGTCCAGGCGGTGCAGGTGCCGGCCAACGCCGTGCCCGGCCAGCCCGTCGAGATCTCCTGGTCGCTCCACAACCGGGGCACCTCGGCGGCGACCGGCACCGCCTGCGACGCCGTGTTCATCTCGGCCGACCCGACCTGGGACGTCGACGATGCGCACGTCGGCGACCTCTGCCGCTCGATCAACCTGCCGCCCGGCGGGACGAGCCAGGCCCAGATGAAGGCACTGATGCCCGACCGGGCGACGCTGGCGGCGCTGGCCAATCGGCTGGCCCGGGACCTGCCGGGCGTGACACCCGGCGCCTACTACGCCATCGTGCGGACGGACATTCGGAACAACATCCGGGAGACGGACGACACGAACAACGCCGGCGTCTCGGCGACGACCATTGCGGCGGATGTCGAGGCGCTGACGCTGGGCGTGCCGGTGGGCGGCTCGCTCGGGACGGCTGAGAGCCGCTTCTATCAGGTCCTGGTTCCGGCGGGGCAGACGCTGGTCGTCAAGCTGGACAGCGCCTCGACGGCGGCGGTGAACGAGCTCTACGTGCGGTACGGCCAGGCGCCGAGCCGCGGCAACTTCGACCACGGCTTCAGCGCGCCGCTTTCGCCCGACCAGGAGGTCGTCGTGCCGACGACCCGGCCGGGCAGCTACTACATCCTGGTCTACGGCGCCGGCGTGCCGGGCGGGCCACAGCCGTACACGCTGGAAGCCCGGCTGCTGGCCTTCGAGCTGCGGAGCATCTCGCCGGTGGAAGGGGGCCAGGGCGGCAAGGTGACGGTCCGGCTGAACGGCGCCTTGATGAGCCCGAACGTGACGGCGGCGCTCATCAGCGGGACCGAGCGCATCGAGGCCGCGGCCGTCTCCTGGTTCGGTGCGACGACGGCATACGCAACCTTCGACCTTGCCGGCGCACCGCTGGGCACCTACGACATCCAGGTGGTGGACGGCGGGCGCGCGGCGACGCTGGGCCAGGGATTCCGAGTCGTGCCGCGGGTGCCCGGCGACGTCCAGGTACGACTGATGGCACCCGGCGCGATCCGCCCCGGCTGGCGCGGCATCCTGGCGCTGGAGTACGGCAATACCGGCAACACGGACGTCCTGGCACCGGTGCTGAACGTCTCGGCCGACGGCGCCGAGCTCCGCCTGTCGGAGCAGCGCCCGTCTATGAGCCGCCAGCTCCAGGTGCTGGCGATCAACACCGAAGGGCCGGCCGGGATCCTCCCGCCGGGGAGCCTGGGCCGTGTCTCCTTCGGCTTCATCCCGGTCACCAGCGGCGGGACGATCACCTTCACCGTGGACCAGATGACGGAGACGGACGACCCCATTGACTGGACGGCCTTCAAGGAGGCGGCGCAGCCGGCCGGCATGGCCGCCGACGCCTGGAATGCCATCTGGGAGAGCTTCGAGGCATCTATGGGCAACCGGCAGCGCGAGTACCTGGCTGCCCTGAGCGCCTACGCCAATCGGCTGAGCGAGCTCGGCAAGTACACGTATGACGTCGGCGTCCTCCTCAACTTCGCCATACAGCAGGCGGACAACCACATCCCGGCGGCCCTGACCCAGGCGGTGGACACGGCGACCCCGGCGCCTGGGATGCCGCTCGCCTTCGCCCGGACCTACCCGCCGGCTATCAGCCAGCGGTTCGCCCTCGGCGCCCTCGGGCGGGGCTGGACGCACAACTGGGAGATCGCGGCGACGACCCACGCCGACGGGGACGTCGTCGTCCGCATGTTCAATTGGGAACGGGCCTTCGAGCGGCAGGCCGATGGCAGCTACCGTGGCATCGGCGGCGAGTACGGCACGCTGACGTTGGAGGACGGCCTCTACCGGCTGCGGGAGACCGATGGCACCGTCTGGACCTTCCTGCTTGGCGGGCGCTTCAGCCAGGTCGAAGACGCCAACGGCAATCGGATCACCGCGATCTACAGCGGGCTGCGGCTGACCGGCCTGGCCCATTCCAACGGGGAGAGCCTGACCCTGACCTACGATGCGGCCGGACGGCTCAGCCAGGTCATCGACTCGGCCGGCCGGGTCACGAGCTTCGGCTACGACGCCGACGATCACCTGCTCGAGGCGGTCGGGCCGCGAGGGACGACGAGGTACACCTACGACGTCCGCCACAGCCTGCTCTCGGCGGCCTACCCGGACGGCACGCACCATTTCTACACGTACGACGCCCGCGGTCGGCTCGTCGGCATCTCGACCGACGGCAACGTCGAGAGCACAACCCTCACGTATGACGGTCTCGGCGGAGTCACGATGGCCGACGGCGGCGGCCTCCGGCTGACGCTGCTCCACAACGACGCCGGGCAGGTAGCCCGCCTCCGCGATGGCCTCGGCCGGAACACCCTCTTCGGCTACGATGCGAACCGGAACTTCGCCCGGTTGACGACGCCCAACGGCTCGGCCTGGTCGATGAGCTACGACGACCGGGGCAACCTCGCCGGCCGGGTCGACCCGCTCGGCAACCGAACGAGCGCGACCTACGACGCGACCTTCAACCAGCCCCTCTCCTTCCGGGACGCCCGGGGCAGCCTGACGACGTTCACCGGCGACGCCGCCGGCAACCTCACCCGCATCACGGAGCCCGACGGGAGCTACCGTAGCTTCGGCTACGACGCGGCCGGCAGCCCAACGACCAACCGAAACCGCCGGGGCGAGACCATCAGCTACAGCTACGACGCCCGCGGCCTCATCACCGGCAAGAGCTACCCGGATGGCCGGACCGTCCAGTACACCTACGACGCCCGGGGCAACCTGCTCACGGCCGCCGACTCGGCGACGGGCGCCATCACCCGGACCTACGATACCCGCGACCTGCTGACGCGAGTGGAGTACTCGACGGGCGAGTGGTTCACGTTCACCTACGACGACGGCAGCCGGCTGACGCGCCGGACGGGGCACGACGGCTACGCCGTCAACTACGCCTACGATGCAGCCGGGCGACCGGTGCGGCTGACCGATGGGAGCGGCGGCCTGCTCGTCGAGTACACGTACGACGGCGGCGGGCGGCTGATCGGAGAGACGAAGGGGAACGGGACGGCGGCGAGCTACGAGTACGACGCGGCCGGGCAGCTCGTCCGGCTGACGAACAGCGGCCCCGGCGCTGCGGTGCAGTCGCGCTTCGAGTACACCTACGATGCGGGCGGCCGGGTGACGGCGATGGCAACGCTCTCCGGGACGACGACCTACGAGTACGACGCCCGCGGGCAGCTCACCGGCCTGACCGAGCCGGACGGCCGCCGAGTCACCTACACGTACGACCCGGCGGGCAACCGGGTGATCACGACGGAAGCGGCGCAGGCGGTCACCTACACGGCGAACAGCCTGAACCAGTACACGCAGGTGGGCGGGACGGCCTACACCTACGACGCCGACGGCAACCTGGCGAGCCGGACCGACATCAGCGGGACGACGACCTACGAGTACGACGCCGCCAACCGCCTCATCTTCGTGCAGGCGCCGAGCGGCGATACCTGGCAGTATCGCTACGATGCGCTGGGGAACCGGATTGCGACGACCCACAACGGCGTCACGACCCGACACCTGCCCGATCCCGTGGGCAACCTGGCACCGGCCGCCGACTACGACGCGGCCGGCGCGCTCCTGGCCCGCTACGTCCAGGGCGCCGGGCTGATCGCCCGCCTCGACGGCGGCGGCAGCGCGGCCTACTACGCCTTCGACGGCAACGGCAACACCCGGGCGCTGACCGACGGGGCCGGGGCGGTGGTCAACCGCTACGACTACGACCCGTTCGGCCAGGCCCGCGGCGTCGTCGAGGCGGTCCCGAACCCGTACCGGTACGTCGGGCGGCTCGGGGTCACCGCCGAGGGCAACGGGCTGGCGTTCATGCGGGCGCGGTTCTACGATCCGGCGCTGGGGCGGTTCCTGAGCCCCGATCCGGTCGAGCCCGCGGGCGACAATCACTACGCTTACGTCGGGAACAACCCGGTGAGCTTCGTCGATCCCGACGGGCTCTTCCAGTTGAGCCTGGGCCTGGGCGTGGACCTGGTCATCCAGGGCCTCAGGGGAGCCGGCGAGGCGCGATGGCTGCGGATTGACTGGGTTGCCAACGGGGCCTCCCGGCACATCGCGCTGACGGGCCGCTACGGCGGCCACTACGCCATCGAGACGGCCCGCACCCACCTGCACTACTACTCGCGCCACATCTACGAGCACGGGACGAGGACCGCCATTCAGGGGGTCCGGAACCACTGGCTGCGGTGGGGGCTGGGCGACCTGGGCTCGGCGATCCTGAACTCGCCGGTCAGCAGGCTTGGCTGGGGCGCGAGACTGGGCGCTGTGGGCGTCGCGGCCGTTGGCGGGTGGATGATCGGATCGTGGATCGAGCGGACGTTCCCGGACAACCTGATCAGCCAGGGGGCGTACTGGCTGGGGCAGCGGTTCTGGAACTGGTGGAACGGCGTCGACACCGCCGTGACCCAGATCATCCGGCCGCGGGACCCGAATGACATGCTCGGTCCCCCCGGCTACGGCGACGCCCGCTGGGTCTCCAGCGTGGCGACGCTGGGGTACACCATCCGCTTCGAGAACGACGAGACGGTGGCGACGGCGCCGGCCCAGCTCGTCGCCGTCGAGCAGGAGATGGACGCGGACCTGGACATCCGCAGTTTCCGGCTGGGGGCGTTCGGGTTCGGCGGCCGGGTCTTCGAGGTGCCGGCCAACCGCTCCTCCTACCAGACCCGGCTCGACCTGGTCAAGGAGCTCGGCCTCTACGTGGACGTGACGGCCGGGATCGACGTGACGACGGGCAGGGCGTTCTGGGTGCTGCGGTCCATCGACCCGGCGACCGGGGCGCCGACGACGGACGCGACGAAGGGCTTCCTGCCGCCCGATACCGTCGAGGGGCAGGGGCAAGGATTCGCCACCTACTCGATCCGGCCGCTGGCCTGGGTGCGGACGGGCGACGTGGTCACGGCGACGGCAAGCATCGTCTTCGATACGAACGACCCGATTGACACGCCGCCGATCTTCAACACGCTGGATACGGGCAAGCCGGCGTCGCGGGTGAACCCGTTGCCGACGGTGACGGGCGGGGATGAGGTCGTCCTGAGCTGGACGAGCGGCGACCCGCCCGGCGGTGCCGGGCTGAAGGACGTGGACCTGTACGTTTCGACGGACGGCGGGCCGTTCGTGCTGCACCGGGCGGACATCACTGAGACGGCGCTGGTCGTCCGTGGCCAGTTCGGACGGACCTACGGGTTCTACACGCTGGCCGAGGACCAGGCCGGCAATCGGGAGTCGCCAAAGGCGATGGCCGACGCGACGACCTTCCTCGTCGCCGCCGGCGCACCCGCCACCATCGGTCTGACGGCCGAGCCGACCAGTCTCACCGCCGACGGGATCAGCACGAGCATCATCACCGCGACGGTGCGGGATGTCGGCGGCGGCCTGCTGGCGGACAAGGTAGTGATCTTCACGACCACCTTCGGTACGTTGAGCGTCATCAGCGCGACGACGGATGCCCGCGGCGTGGCGACGACCGCCCTGACCGCGGGGACGACGACGCCCGGCACGGCGACGATCACCGCCGTGTCCGGCGACGCCGTGGCGACGACCGCCATCGAGCTGCTCGCCCCGCCGTCTGTGGCCTACGCCCTCGGCGTTGGCTGGAACGTCGTCGGCCTGTCGGTGCAGCCGTTCACGCCGATCCGCGTCAGCGACCTCGCCCGGGCGATCAACGGCCGCGGCACCGCGCCGCTGACCGGCGCCTACAAGTTCACGTCAGGCCGCTGGGTCGGCGCAATCATCAGCGGCACAACCGTCTATGGCGATCTGGAGGGGAACTTCGAGCTTGTGCCCGGCCAGGCGTACTTCCTGCGCCTCGCCGGTTCGGCGACGTGGGTTGTGGCCGGGATGCCGATCAGCTCTGCGGTGCCGCTACCGCTCCAGGCGACCTGGAACCTGATCGGCGTGCCCTGGCCGGCCGACACGCTGAGCGCGGGCGACGTCGTCGCCCAGACGGCGCTTGGCGGCAGCTACCGCGTCACCGAGGTCGACCGCTGGGTCTACGGCTCCTACCAGGGCCACGTCGCCGGCTATCCGTTCAACGACTTCGCCATCGGCAGCCAGGAGGGCTTCTTCATCCGGGCGACGGTCCCGTTCACGTGGACGCCCGGGCCGTGATGGGGTTTGTGGTTCAGGGTTTGTTGAAGGAGGGCCGTTCCGGCAACAATCGCTCGACAATGGCTTTCTGGGCTGAGTGGATGCCGCGAATCCGCAGCTCGCTGGCGCGCTTGGCGTCGCGAGCGGCAATTGCGGCTGCCAGCTCGCGGTGCGCTTCCACCGGATCGACCGGGGTGCCGGGCGGGAGCAGGTGGAAGATGCGCTCGGCATCCTCTGTGAGCTTGTTTACCATGCGTAGCCGCACTGATCGTCGTCGTGGCGACGCTGGAGTTCGGCCACATGATCCTGTTGGAGAGCTCGCTCAGCTTCCTCGGCATCGGCGTTCAGCCGCCGACCTCGTCCTGGGGGCGGATGCTCAACGACGGCCAGCCGTACATGCCGATCGCGTGGTGGGTGACGACGCTGCCGGGCGTGGCCATCGTCCTGACCGTTCTCGGCATCAACTTCCTGGCGGACCGGCTCCGGGAGGCGATGGGCATCGAGTGAGATACCTCCCTATTCCGTGGGAGGATGCCAGCCGGCCAGGACCCACAGCCGACGCGCCAGGACGATAAACTCGTTGTTGAGCCGCAGCGCCAGCACGGTGGCGCGTCCTACTGCGGTCAAGCCAACGATGAGCGTGCCGTCGTCGCTCCAGCGAAAGTGGTCGGTCCAGACTTGAGTCCGAGGGTTGAAGATCTGTGCGCCCTCGCCTGTCTCGCGGTCGGCCGCCCGAGTGGTTGCACTCTTGAAGCTGTTGCACCACGCGCAGGCTAGCGACAGGTTCGCCTCATCCGACGTACCTCCCTGCGACACTGGGACGACGTGGTCGACCTGCATCTGAGCGCCGCTGACGCGCTGGGAGGTCAGGCAGTACTCGCAGCGATGTTGAGCTTGGGCAGCCACCCTGGCACGCAGCCGTCTGGGAACGTAGTCCCGAGACGCCTGGTCAGCCATCAGCGAGGAGAAGATGACCACCGCGTAGGCTCAAGAGGGCATAGGCACGCGCCTTGCGTACGGTGACCCGTCCATACTCCCGACGGAGAGCTTGCAGGGCTTCTTGTTCTTCTGGAGTCAGCGGACGCCGGCCTTGCGAGTCCCTCAAAGCATGAAGGCGCTTCTCCTGCTCTTCGCTCAGAGTGCTCCGGGCGATCGCCCACAGTTCCTGGTCATCTAGCCACGTCATGCGCGCCAGGTCGGCCTGTAGATCCTTTGGAACTGCGTCGACGTCAGGAAACGTCGCCGCCAGCACATCGGCCAGCACTTCCTCCACCGGCCGGTGCAAGGCGTCGGCCGCCTGTCTGGCCTGACGCATGATGGCATCAGGCAGATGGAGTGTGATGCTGTGTGTTGCCATAGATAGCGCACCTCGTAACAGCCGCCTGTAGTGAGTTAACCACAGACTGCCGCAAACCGCAAGCGTGCGGACGGCTTCCGTCTCCCCCCCGCCGACATCAGCCAGTCGCGAGCTGCTAACTCATCGCCCGCGCTGAGCCAGCATTGACTCAGCCTCCCCTCGCTCGGTATACTGCCTGGCGACAAGCCTTTCGGGGGCTCCGCTCGTCTCTCACTCTGTGCTGACGCTGGAGGTGCCGATGGTTCCCTCGCTCATCCTTACCAACGCCAACGTGCGGACGCTGAACCCTATCCAGCCGCGCGCCCAAGCCGTTGCCATCAGCGGCTCGTGGATCACAGCCGTCGGCAGCCGCGGGGAGATCGAGGACCTTGCGGACGGCGCGGCGGTCGTCGACCTGGGGGGCAGCACGGTCGTTCCGGGCTTCAACGACGCGCACGTCCATCTTCTCAGCCACGGCTTGCAGCTCGGCCGAGTGAACCTGGACGGCGCCGCCAGCCTGGAGGAGGCGCTCGCCCGAGTTGCCCGCGCCGCGACTGCCGCGAAACCCGGGGCGTGGATTCTGGGCGGCCGCTGGAACAAGAACGTCTGGCCCCGCCCCGAGTTCCCGACGCGATTCGACCTGGATGCGGTCTCCGGGGACCATCCCGTCGCCCTGCGGAACAAGGACGGCCATTCGCTCTGGGCGAACTCGCAGGCGCTGGCCCGCGCCGGCATCACGAAGACCACCGAGCAGCCGGCGGGTGGCGAGATCACGCGTGATCCGAAGAACGGGGAGCCGGCCGGCATCCTGAAGGAGACGGCGATCCGGCTGGTCGAGCGGGTCATCCCGCCGCCGGATCGTGCCGAGATTCGCGAGGCGCTGAAGGCGGCCATGCGCCAGGCCAGCCGCGCCGGACTCACGAGCGTTCACGCCATCGACCCGCCCGATTCCCTCTCCGTGCTCCAGGACCTGCTCCAGGCGGGGGAATTGGACCTGCGGGTTAACATGATGCTGCCGCGCGACCGGCTGGACGATGCCATTCGCCTGGGCATCCAGACCGGGTTTGGCGGCCCCCTGCTGCGACTGGGCTGCGTCAAGTTCATCGGAGACGGCGCGCTCGGCTCCCAGACGGCCGCGATGCTCGAGCCCTACGTCGGCCAGCCCGACAACCGGGGCATCCTCGTCATCCCGCCGGATGAGCTCGCCGAGTGCGTCCGGGACGCGGCGGTTGCCGGTATCTCCTCGGCCATCCATGCGATCGGCGACGGCGCCAATCGCGTCGCCCTCGACGCCATCGAGCGCGTCCGTCGGGAGGGGATCGGCCCGGAGCTGCGGCACCGGATCGAGCACGCCCAGTTCGTCGACCCGGCCGACCTGCCGCGCTTCGCCGAGCTGGGCGTCATCGCGTCGGTTCAGCCGATCCACGCGACGTCGGACCGTGACATGGCGGAGCGGTACTGGGGTGAGCGGAGCCGTCTGGCCTATCGGTATCGGTCGCTCCTCGAGAGCGGCGCTCCGCTGGCTCTCGGCACGGACGCGCCGGTCGAGCCGATTGAGCCGCTGCGCACGGTCTATGCGGCGGTCACGCGGAAGCGAGGAGATGAGCCGCTTGGCAAGCCCTGGTATCCGGAGGAACGGCTGACGATGGAGCAGGCGATCCACGCCTACACGCTGGGCTCCGCCTACGCGTCCGGCGAGGAGCGGCTGAAGGGCTCGATCGAGCCGGGCAAGCTGGCCGACCTGGTCGTCCTGAGCGACGACGTCTTCGCCGTCGAGCCCGAGGCGATCCTGAAGACGCGCGTCGAGATGACGGTCTTCGACGGACGGATCGCCGAGTAGCGTGGCTTCGAGAGACGGTCAACCGCCAAGACGCTAAGATCGCCAGGAAGGACGCCAAGGAATCCTGCTATGCGGTTCATCAATCCGTTTGCCGTCCGCTCAAGGGGCGACGAGGGACTACCACTGGGGGGTGATCATGGAGACGCTTCAAGAGGCGGTACGCCGCCGCCGAGAGCAACTGATTGAGCTGCGGCGAGACTTTCATCGCCATCCTGAGCTCGCCTACCACGAGGAGCGGACGACGCGGGTCATCGCCGATCGGCTGGCGGAGCTCGGCGTCGAAGCTCGCTTGGGTGTTGGCGGACCAACCGGCGTCGTCGGCCTGCTACGCGGCAGCCGACCGGGGCCGACGCTGCTGATTCGAGCCGACATCGACGCGCTGCCGGTCCAGGAGCAGAACGAGGTGCCCTACCGCTCCGAGCACCCCGGCCTGATGCACGCCTGCGGCCACGATGGCCACACCGCGGTCGTGCTGACGGTTTCCGAGATCCTGGCTGCCCGCAGCGAGCGGCTGCCGGGGACGGTGAAGCTCGTCTTCCAACCGGCCGAGGAGCAGGCGAATGGGGCACGCCGCATGGTCGAGGCGGGCGTCATGGAGGACCCCCACGTCGACGGCGTCCTCTCCTTTCACCTGTGGAACAACCTGCCGGTCGGCAAGGTTGGCGTGCGGCCGGACGCCATCTTCGCGAGCGCCGACGAGTTCAACCTCACGATCCGAGGGAAGGGCGGCCACGGCGCCATGCCTCACCTGGCCGTCGACCCCATCGCCGTGGCCGGCTACGTTATCACGGCGCTCCAGACGGTCACCAGCCGCGAGATCTCGCCGTTCCAGCCGGCCGTCGTCACCATCGGCAGCATCCACGGCGGGACGGCCTTCAACGTCATCGCCGACGAGGTGCGGCTGGCCGGAACGGTCCGCTCGTTCCAGGAGCCGGTGCGCCGCCAGATGCTCGATCGGATCGAGGCCATCGTCCGCGGCGTGGCGGAAGGGATGCGGGCGAGCTCTACCTTCGAGCTGCGCTGCGGCGCGCCGCCCGTCGTCAACGATCCGCGCATGGCGGCCATCGTCCGGGCGGCCGCGTCCGAGGTTGTCGGTCCGGACAACGCCTTCGCCTGTGAGCCGAGCACGACCGGCGACGACGTCTCCGAGTTCATGAACCGGGCGCCGGGCTGCTACTTCCTCGTCGGCTCGGCCAACCCCTCCCGCAGCCCGACCTACTCCCACCATCACCCGCGCTTCGACTTCGACGAGGCGGCGCTTCCGATTGCGACCGAGACGCTGGTACGCGCGGCGCTGAAGTTCCTGGAACAAGGGTTCGAGACCGGGAAAACCTGAGTCAACGGCCCCTGGACGATGGTAGTAGGACAAGAGGGGGAGACAATGGAGAAAGAACGCTCTTCGTCCCGAGGGAATCGGCAGGCACGGCTCGGCCGTGATCCTCGTACGGTCCTGGACGAGGAGATGGCCCAACTTGGACGGAAACTGAGCAGGCTTTGGCAGCGGAAGCCGCAGAAGGCTGCGGCTGCGTCTGTCCCGCCAGGCCATGATCTTGGCCCGAGTGCCGCCGTAGTGGAACTCATTGCGAACTGGCGTCGAAGCAAGCGCGATGTGGTGGAAAACGGCAAGGGCGACGAGAACCGAGAGAGCATCTGATCGAGCAACCTGATCGCTTCACGTTCCCTCCAAGCCTTGCCGTCAGATGGTGGCTGACCGACTTGCCTGCCGCGTCCGCAGCGGAGCGCTTTCGGCGAGAGAAGCTGCTCTCGGCCCGAGTAACCTTGGTTGCCGTCGAGGGAATCGAAGGCCACGTCTTCGACGAGCTGGCTCGAGAGCTCGGCCAGGATCACCTTGCGCAGGCCATGGGCGTCTTGCTGTTCGAAGACGTTTCGGCCACATTTCGCAAGTTGATCGAATTGGGTATCCTCCAACTGGCGCAGCAACAACCGCTCATGAAGCCGGCCTTTCTCTTTGCGTGCTACTACAACATCCCGTTCTCCGACGCATTGTCAGCCACGTTGGCTGAGCTCACCGGCTATCCTTTGCTGTTGGTCGATCGTGGGGCGTACGATCGGTTGAGGCGTGTCGCGGTGGACCGACCGCGCCTTGAACTCGTCTGGCTGCCCGACCGCCAGGATCTTTGAGGTCGCAGTCTTGACACATGACCCCCGACTCTCCATAATGTATAGGCCGACCTGGGACGCGCCCGGCGGCCTGATGGTTCGTTGATAGGAGTCGATGATGTGGCGGGGACGGCCGACGTGGGCGGAGATCGACCTGGACGCGATCGAGGCGAACGTCCACGCGCTGCGCCGGCGGGTTCCGGCGGCCGCCGTCCTGGCCGCCGTGAAGGCGAATGCCTACGGCCACGGCGCCGTGCCGGTGGCGCAAGCGGTGTTGAGAGCAGGCGCCGCTCGCCTGGGCGTTGCGTGTGTCGACGAGGGCATCGAGCTCCGGCAGGCCGGACTGCTCGCCCCCATTCTCGTCCTCGGCTACGTACCGCCCTGGGAGGCCGAGGCCGCCGTCGCCCACGATCTGACGGTGACGGCCAACACCAAGCAGACGGCCCTGGCGCTGGCGGCGGCCGCCCGGCGGAGCGGCCGCACGGTCCCGGTCCACGTGAAGGTCGACACCGGCATGGCCCGCTTCGGCCTGCCGCCTGCCGACGTCGCGCCCTTCGTGGGTTTCCTTCTGACGCTCTCCAACGTCCACGTCGAGGGGCTCTACACGCATTTCGCAACGGCCGACGAGCTGGACCGGACGTTCATGGAGGAGCAGTATCGCCGCTTCCGCGCCGTCGCCGACGCCCTGCCACGCCTTCCGGTGTGCCACGTCGCCAACAGCGCCGCCGTCATCGACGCTCCGGAGCTGGCGCTCGACATGGTTCGGCCGGGTATCTCGGTCTACGGCGTCTACCCGTCGGCACAGACCGGCCGAGCCGTCCAGCTCCGCCCGGCGCTGACGCTCAAGAGCCGGGTGGCCCGGCTGCGCTGGCTTGATGCAGGCGAGTCGGTGAGCTACGGGCGGACCTGGGTGGCCGAGCGACCGGCGCGCATCGCGCTGGTCCCCTGCGGGTACGGCGATGGCCTGCGGCGGTCGCTTTCCAATCGGGGCTCCGTGCTCATCGGCGGCCGGCGGGCGTCGATTCGCGGTCGGGTCTGCATGGACCAGTGCGTCGTCGACGTGACAGACCTGCCAGACGTGCGTCTGGACGACGAGGTCGTCCTGATCGGGAGGCAAGGTGACGCCGAGGTCTCGGCCACCGAGGTCGCCGAGCAGGCTGGGACCATCGCCTACGAAATCTTCACCGGCTTGACGCCGCGTGTGCCGCGGGTCTACCTGCAGGGCGGCGAAGTCCTTGACATTCGTTCGCTCACCGGCTCCAGCGCCGACCTGGCTGGACCCGGCGCCGGCTTGACGCCGGAGACGCTACGACGGGTCAGCCGGGGCGGTAGCCGGGAATGAGACGGGGCATCACGATCGCCTATGCCGCCCGGCTAACGGGTCTGCACCCGAGCGTTCTCCAGCGCCTGATCGAGCGCGGCGACCTTCCCGCGCGCCGGGTCTCGACCGATCGCGGTGAGGTGTATCTCGTCGACCGAAAGGCGCTGATGGCGATGACGGCCGGGGAGTTCCTCGGCGACGAACCGGCTGATACTGGGCGCAATGATGTCAGCCTCTCGTCGACAGGCCCGGACTTCTCGGCACAGCCTTCACCGCCCCCTGCCGCCGCGATCCAGGCGACGCCGGTCCCTGGCGCCATTCAGTGCATGTCTGCCGGTGAGGTCTCTCTGCCGGCCTACGCGGCGCCCCACCCGGCACCGCTGATCCAATCCCAGGGCTATCAGAGCGCCTACATGCAGCAGCCGTTCGTCGTCGACAGCCCCGGCGGCACCGTCGGCGGACGGGTGATGCTCTCCCTGGAGTGGGCCGGCGCCATCAAGGAGTACAGCCACAACCTGATCTCGCCGCTCGTCGAGCTGCTCCGGGAGAAGGATGCCCGGCTGGAAGAGAAAGAGCGGATCATCCAGAGCCAGACCGAGGCGCTGGCGCGCGCGCGCCAGGAGGTCGAGCAGCAACAGGCCGAGGTGGAGCACCTGCGCGCCGAGGTGACGAAGCTCCGCTCGGAGGGCGACGCGCACCTCGCCGAACAGCAGAAGGAGATGCGCATCCTACGGACCCAGCTCAAGCAGGCCGAGGCGACGCTGCGGATGATGCAAAGCCAGCCCGCGCTATCCTCCGGCTACCACGAATCCAGACGGCGCTGGTGGTGGCCCTTCGGCGAGTAGGGACCGGGGTTCGTGGTTTGTGGTTTCTGGTTTGTGGGTTACTGTGTCGCTTTCGGGAGGACGACGAGAAAGCGAGCGCCGCCCTCGGGTAGGCTCTCGACCCGAATCGTTCCGCCATGGGCTTCGACGATCTCCCGAGCGATGGCCAGTCCCAGGCCCAATCCGCCGCCGGCGCCGCGGCGGTATCGCTCGAAGACCCGCGGCAGGTCTTCGGGGAGAATCCCCGGGCCGGTGTCCTCGACCAGCGCTTCGACTGCCCCACCGGCCGCTCGTGCGCGGAGGTCTACCCGCCCGCCCGCCGGCGTATGGCGAAGCGCGTTGTCGAGGAGGTTGCTGAAGACCTGCTCGAGCCGGTCGAAGTCGGCGAGCACCACCAGTCCGCCCGGCGCTTCGACGTGCAGGCCGATGAGCTGCCCGTCGGCGCGCGGCCCGAAGACTTCGGCGCAGAGATGGAGGACGTCGCCGATCTCGACCGGCCGGCGATCGAGCCTGGTCTGTCGCGCTTGAAGTCGGGAGAGCTCGAACAGCTCGGCGACCAGACCCTGGAGCCGTTTCGTCTCCTGATCGACCACCTCGAGCGCTCGCCGGCGATCGGTATCATCGGCGATGGTGCCGTCCAGCAGCGCCTGCGTGAAGCCACGGACCGCCGTCAAGGGCGTGCGAAGCTCGTGGGAGACGTCGGCCAGGAACGCGCGCAGGGTTCCCTGCGATCGGGCGACCTCGGCGGCCATTCGATTGAAGCCCTCGGCCAGCCTGGCGATCTCGCGAGGGCCTTCGACCGGGACGCGGGCCTGGTACTGGCCGGCCGCGATGTCGTTGGTCGCCGCCAGCAGCCGTTGGAGCGGTCGGTCCATCCAGCGGATGAGCGCCAGCGCGAGCAGGCCGGCGGCGGTGAGCGAGGCGGCCGCGGCTACCAGCAGGCGGGGGCCGAGCACACGCCAGGGGGACGGCACTGCCGACTCCGGCAATGCCAGGACGAGCATCGCGACCTCGCTTCGGGGTGGTCCCCCGAGCCCGGCCGTGGACACCGCGGCGACGACGTACCGGTCGCCGCCGGGCGGCTGGAACCGCCCAGTCAGCGACCGCAGTCGCCCGGCCGGCGGCTGCCCCGGCATCTGGAAGATCTGGCCCCGCAGGTCCGGTGAGCCGCTGTCGGCGACGATCCTGCCCCGCGTGTTCACCAGCAGAATGCGGACGCCCAGCTCGTCGGCCTGCTCGCGCAGGAAGCCGGTGACCTGGTCCGGCCCACCACCCTGCCGGGCGACCTCTCGAATCTGGAGGGCAACCGGGATGGTCAGGTCGCCCAGCCGCTCCTGGGCAAGCTGGACCTGATAGCCGCGCAGCAGAACAGTCAGCGCCAGCGCGGCGGCGGCGACGGCGGTGAGGACGACGACGACGTATGAGAGGAGCAGGCGCGCGCGGAGGCTCGACGGCATGGATTACTCGGCCACCAGCTTGTAGCCGACGCCGCGGACGGCCTCGATGTTCACCCCTGAGTCCCGGAGCTTCTCGCGCAGCCGGCTGAGATGGACGTCGACCGTACGGCTTTCGCCCAGGAAGTCGTACCCCCAGACCGTCTCGAGGAGGCGATCCCGGCTGAAGACGAGACCGGGGCTCTGGGCCAGGACGACGAGCAGATCGAACTCCTTCGTCCGAAGGTCCACCGGCCGGCCGCCGCATTCGGCAACCCGCCGCTCCCGGTCGATGTGCAGCCGGCCAGCGTCGATGGTCTTCGCCTCGCGCGCGCCACTTGCCGCCCGGCGCAAGATGGCCTTGATGCGGGCGGTGAGCTCCCGGGGATTGAAGGGCTTGGCCAGGTAGTCGTCGGCGCCCAGCTCCAATCCGACGATCCGGTCGACCTCGTCGCCTCGGGCGGTCAGCATCAGGATCGGCACGTCTGACCGCTGGCGGAGGCGCCGGCAAACCTCGAAGCCGTCGATGTCCGGCAGCATCACGTCCAGGACGACGAGCGAGGGCGTCCGTGCGGCCAGCGCCCGCAGCGCGTCCTCGCCATTGCGGGCGGCCTCGACCTGGAAGCCCTCCTTGTCGAGGTACACCCGCGCCAGCTCGACGATGTTCGGTTCGTCGTCCACGACGAGAATTGTCGCCACCTACTCCACCCAGATGTGGCCCCGGCTCAGGGGCTCGTTCTCCGCGTAGTCGAAGCCATCCCCGCGGATCTCGACGGCGATGCTGCCCGGCTTGCCGGCCGTTGCCGTCACGGTAAACGTCACCCGATGGACGCCGGCGGCATCGCGAACGGTCCCGCGGCCCTTGACGGTTGCCGTTTGCCCGTTGACCGCCAACTCGCGCACATTCCCATTGTACCGCCACTGGCCGGGAACGGCGAGCTTGAGGGTGCCACGCGTCACCCCGTCGACGGTGACGGCCCCGATGGCGAACCGGGCGGCCTCGCCATCCTCCTCCGCCATCAGCCCGGCGCCGACGACCATGTGGTCGCCTCTCGTGCTGCCCGGCGCTGCCTGAGCCGAGCGGCCGGCCAGCCCGACGAGGCTGAACGCCAATGCAAAGATACCCAGCCCGACAAGAACCCGCTTCATCGCTTCCCTCCGCTCTGTCGTATCCGGCGTTTCTCCCGCCGCTACGACCATTCTCGCAGAGGACGATTACCACGCCGCCACCCCCGCGTTACACGACGGTAACATCCGGCGGGTGATGAGTGATGGGTACCGGCGAAGCCCCAACTCATCACCCATCACCCATCACACATCACTCATCTCTAGTCACTCACCACGCGCCACGGACAGGGCTTCGCGTGCTGCGGTGACGGCCGCGTCGTTGTCGGATTCGGTGTGCGCGAGGGTGATG
>JACQGW010000397.1 GCA_016199325.1 Chloroflexota bacterium | reverse complement strand
CCCCTGGCCCCCGACCCCTCGCTCGGCCGCGGCCGCCCAGGAGAAGAAGACGGCGGTGAGGATGACCAGGTCGATGGTGAGGCCGCCGACCCACATAATCAGCCCGGCGATCTGTTGGTCGGCGAGCGGCGTGATGCTCCAGAGGCGGGGCGCTGCGGCGTAGGACGGGTAGAGGATCCGGTCGGAAAGCCCGATCAGCGCCCCGACGATGGCGGTCGGGACGGTGTGCAGGAAGAGGTAGACGATCTGGAGCGGGTAGGGCAGACGCGGCAGATCGCCGACCGGGCTGAGAAGCGGCCACCAGAAGAGGAGAGCTGTGCTCAGGTAGGCGGCGTGCAGCGCGATGTGGACCGGCTTGGCAGCCAGCGCCAGCTCGTAAATCCAGGGGACGTGGGAGACCGAGAACACCGCGTTCAGCAGCGAGAATGCGACGACCGGAAAGAGCGCCGACCGGGCGATCCGGACGACCGTGCCGCTCCGGGCGAGGGGCTGAAGCAGCCAGCCGGGAGTGCCCATCAGCAGGAGCGGCGCCGCCAGCATCGTCAGCATCATGTGCTGGACCATGTGGGCGCTGAAGAGATACTGGTCGGCCAGGACGTCCAGAGGTGAGGAGAGCGCGCCGAAGATGAGGATCACGCCCGAGATGAACGCCGACCGCTGACCCCAACCCACGGGCGGAGCACGCCGTGCGCGCGGGCCGCGGAGCGCAACGAAATATGCCCCGAGCAGGAAGATGCTGCCGGCCAGGGCCGTCGGTTCAAGGGCGAGGGGAATCACCGCCTGCTCACGCCGCCAGACCGACCCCCGGAGCCACGGGCTGGCTGAGCAGAATCATCAGGGCGATCACGATCGAGGCCGCGACAAAGAGCCCGAAGACGAAGAACCCGGAGAACAGGCGGTGGTCGAACTTCAGGTGCATGTAGAACATCACGACGAAGGCGAACTTTGTCGCCGAGAGCACCAGCAGGATGGGCGTGAGCAGGCCGGTCACGTGGAGATAATCGACATAATAGACCGCTACCTCGATGGTCGTGATGACCGTCAGGACCGCCGCGATCTTGGCGTACGTGAGCGGACCGGGATGGGCGTGCTCAGCCCCGCCGGGTCGATGCTCCGGCTGCGTCAGGTCGTTCACCATATCCTCCCAGGCATTACTGCAAGAGATAGACGAGCGTAAAGATCACGATCCAGACGATGTCGACGAAATGCCAGTACAGGCCGGCGATCTCGACGCGCAGACTGTGCGCCTGCGTCAGCTCGCCGCGGAGCGACATCGCAAAGAGCGAGACGAGCCAGATGACCCCGAGCGTCACGTGGGTGCCGTGGAAGCCGGTCAGGACGAAGAACGTCGCGCCGAACACGCTCTTGCCGAGGGTCAGCCCTTCATGCACGAAGGTCGTGAACTCGTAGAACTGGCCGGCCAGGAAGACGATACCGAGCAGGGCCGTGGTCATGATCCACACCCGGAACTGCCGGCTGTCGCCGCGTTGGATGGCCGCCAGCGCCAACACCATCGCCAGGCTGGACATTAGCAAGACGAACGCGCTGACCGACGTATACGGGATGTTCAGGATCTCGTGGGGGTAGGGCCCGGTCAGGCTCTTCCCCTTGTAGACGAGGTAGGTCGCGATCAACGACCCGAAGAACATACAATCCGAGGCAAGAAACGCCCACATGCCGAGCTTGCGGTTATCAAGCACGGTCGTCGTCTCCATCAGATGACCTTCAGCCGTTGCCATTTTCCCTAACTCCCCGGACGAGTGATGCGTCATGCGTCATGCGTCATCCGTCACTCGTCGCTCGTTGCCCGTCACTCGTTACCCATGACGCATGACGTATGACGTATGACGTATGACCCGTCACCCCGCTGGCTCGTAGACCCAGCCGTAGGTGCCGACGAACATCGTGAGGACGCCGAGCACGGTCAGCGGGATCCCGAAGACCAGACCGGTCGCCGTCAGGAACAGCCCGCTGGCTACGATCAGCGGCCAGTACGATGGATTGGGCAGGTGGATGCCGGCCGGGTGGGCGCCGAGGGCGGTTCCCTCGCTCTGCGCCGTGCCGGCAGAAGAGGGCCGCTCATGGCCGGCGTGGGCCATCTCGGCGTGCTCCGGGTACTTGGCCGCCCAGAAGGCATCCCGACTGTGGACGTGCGGAATGTTCGCGAAGTTGTAGACCGGCGGCGGCGACGGGATCGACCATTCCAGGGTCCGGCCATCCCACGGGTCGTCCGAAGCTCTCTCGCCGCGCCGGAGGCTGACCAGCGCGTTCGCCAGGAAGATGAGGATGCCGACCCCCAGGATCAGCGCGCCGATCGTCGAGAGCAGGTTGAACCCGCCGACGCCCAGGTCGGGGCCGTACGTGTAGATCCGGCGGGGCATACCGAACAGTCCACTGAAGTGCATCGGGAAGAACGCCAGGTTCAGCCCGACGAACAGCACCCAGAAGGTGAGCTTGCCGATGCCTTCGTCCAGCAGCCGGCCGGTGATCTTCGGGAACCAGTAATGGATGCCCGCGAAGATCCCGAGGATGGCGCCGCCGAACAGGACGTAATGAATGTGCGCGACGATGAAGTAGGTGTCGGTCTGCTGGAGGTCGGCCGGCGGGGAGGCGTGCATGACCCCGCTCAGGCCGCCGATGGTGAACATCGCGATGAAGCCCAGAGCGAAGTAGTTGGCCGCCCGGAAACTGACCGCGCCGCCCCAGATCGTGCCCAGCCAGTTGAAGATCTTGACGCCGGTCGGGATAGCGATGAGCATCGTGTTGACGGCGAAAACGGCATCGGCAATCGGCCCCATGCCGACGGCAAACATATGGTGCGCCCAGACGCCAAACGCCAGAAAGCCGATGGCGATGCCGGAGTACACCACGAAGGGATACCCGAAAAGCGGCTTGCGGGAGAAGACCGGCAGCACCTCCGAGATGATACCCATGGGCGGCAAGATCAGGATGTAGACCTCCGGGTGGCCGAAGACCCAGAAGAGGTGCTGCCAGAGCACCGGATCGCCGCCGCCCTCCCGCAGGAAGAAGTGGGTGTCAAAGAAACGGTCGAACAGGAGCAGGATAAGTCCGACGGTGATCGCCGGGAAGGCGAGCACCAGCAGGACCATAGTGACGAGCGACATCCAGACGAAGACGGGCAGCCGCATCATGGTCATGCCGGGCGCTCGCATGTTGACGATGGTGACGAGAAAGTTGAAGGCCGCCGCCAGCGACGACACGCCGAGCACCTGGAGACCGAGCAGCCAGAAGTCGATCCGATGCCCCGGCGAGAACTCCTTCGAGGTCAGGTTGGCGTAGCCGAACCAACCGGCATCGGGCATGCCGCCGGTCAGCAGGCTGATATGCAGGAGCAGCCCGCCGAACAGGAAGATCCAGTAGCTCAACGCGTTCAAGCGGGGGAACGCCACGTCCCGGGCGCCGATCATCAGGGGGATCATGAAGTTGAAAAAGGCGGCGCTCAACGGCATGACGACGAGGAAGACCATCGTCGTGCCGTGCATCGTGAACAGTTGGTTGAAGAGGTCGGCGTCGACGAAGGTGTTGTTCGGCACGGCGAGCTGAAGTCGGATCAGGATCGCCTCGAGGCCGCCGACGAGGAAGTAGAAGAACGCCGTTCCTCCGTAGAGGATGCCGATGCGTTTGTGGTCGACGGTCGTGAGCCAGCCCCAGAGGCCCGAGTAGCTGACCGGTTTGCGGGCCCGTCGCCCGATTGCGGTCGTCGTCATCGCTCTCCTCCGCGCGCCGACATCCAGCCGACTCCGGCTGGATCTGCGGTGCTCCTTACTTCAAGCTCAACAGATAGGCGACGAGTGCCTTGACGTCGGCGTCGCTCAGGTTCAGGTTCGGCATCTTGTTCCCGGGCTTGACGCCGGGCGGGTCCTTGAGCCAGCGAGCCAGGTTCTCGGGGGTGTTGTCCACCATGGCGCCGAGGATTCGGCGGTTGCCGAAGTGAGTCAGATCGGGCCCGACTTTCCCCTGCGCCGTCGTCCCTGCGACGGTGTGGCAGCCGACACAGGCGCTCCGCAGGAAGACCTGCTGGCCCAGCGCCTCCGGCGTCCCTGTCCCAGGAGCGATACCCGGCGCCTGCATCTGCCGGACCCAGGCTTCCCACTGCTCGCGCGGCTCGGCGATCACGCGCAGCCGCATGTTGGCGTGGGAAAGGCCGCAGAACTCGGCGCACTGGCCGGGGAAATCGCCCGCCTCGCCGGCGACGTACCAGATCTGGTTCACGTGTCCCGTGACCACGTCCCGTTTCCCGCCGAGGGCGGGGATCCAGAAGCTGTGGATGACGTCGGCCGATTCCAGCGTGTAGACGACCTTCTGGCCGACGGGGATGTGCAGCTCGTTGGCGGTGACGATCTTCTGGTCCGGGAGCTGGAACTCCCACCACCACTGGTGTCCGACCACGCGAACCTGGAGCACATCCTCGGTAGGGATGGCGGCGCCCGCAAAGATGGTCTGCACGGTGGGCACGGCAATGACGGCGAGGACGACGGCGGGAGCGATGGTCCAGGCGATCTCGAGGCGACTGTTGCCGTGGATCTGAGGCGGAACGCCCTGGCCGGCCCGCCGGCGAAAGCGGAGCATGGCGTAGAGCAGGATGCCCTCGACGGCGACGAACACGACGGCCGCCATGATGAGGATGAGCGAGAAGAGGTCCTGGATCATCCAGGCGAAATCGCCGCGGGGGGTGAAGATCGTCTGCGGATACTGCTCGGCGTGCGTTGGACCGCAGGCCCCTAGAATGGCCGCGAGCAAAACGAGGAGGGACAAGCCCGCACCGCGCAACGGGCCGCGAGTCTCGCCGATGGCTGCAAGCATCGCCCCTCGGATGCTACGGAACGCTGCCATGATGGTTCGATACTCCTGTCCAAAGTTCGATGAGGCAGCTCAAACAGCCGGCAATCGGTCCGTTTCGTCGCCGGCCTGCTGCAAGACCCATGCCGGCACGGCCGACCTCACACGTGAAGACATCAGGCGTCGGGGGATCACTGGGCACGAATCCATCCACGCAGTCGAGGGGCGGTGCCACACGAAGATGGGCTGCCGGTGTGTGGTTTCTGGTTCGAGGGGCGCCGTCCCAGGTACGAGCCATGAGCCAGAAACCCTGAACCTCGTTCTCTGCGTCTCTGTGTTGGGTCTTGTTCGGTGTTCTCAACCAGCTCGATCCGGTGCTCCAAAACGATCCTACCATGCAGGCGTAGATGTGTCAACACGACTTGTGCCGCTTTGCGCAAGCTCCGCCGGATGGTACAATAGACTGTACGAGACATCCTGAGGATCAGGCCGAACGCTGCGGCGATCGCTCATCATTCCGGCAACCGGTAGACCAAACCTGGAGGTCGGTCTCATGCAGGACATTCTGGCCGCCATTCTCATCCCGCTGGGCGCGATCGCCTTCGTCGCCCTGGCCGTCGTCGGCCTCGGAACGCTGCTCCTCCAGTTCTCGGGCCAGACGCCCATCTGGATCGCCCTGGCCTTCATCTTCGCCATCCTCGGCGGAGCGGTCCTCCTCGCCTACGGCCCCGGCAGCTCCCCGTCGCGCCAGCCCTGAGAGCAAGCCGGGTTCTGTCCAACCCTGCCTACCACCCGATCGCGTAGCACTCGCGCCGGGGGTCGGCGCCGCCGACGAGGGTGCCGTGGGCGCGATCGACCTGGATGGCGTTGACGCCGCAGCCCTCCTCGGTCCAGCTCGGCAGCACCTCGATCCGGTGGCCGCGCCGGCTGAGGTCGTCGCGAACGGCCGGCGGGATGCCCTCCTCCACCTGGAGTTTCCCCGGCGGGTAGGTGTGCGGCCAGAAGGAGTCGGGGAAGCTCCGGGCAAGCACGCGCGGCTGTTCGATCGCCTCCTGCGGGTTCATCCCCCACTCGACTATGTTCAGGAAGACCTGGACCATCGCCTGGGGCTGCCCGTCACCGCCCGGCGTGCCCCAGGCGAGGAAGGGGCGGCTATCCTTGAGGACCAGCGCCGGATTCGGCGTCAGTCGCGGGCGCTTCCAGGGTGCGATGACGCAGGGATGCGCGGGATCGAGCCAGAACTGTGAGCCGCGTGGCGAGATCTGGTGGCCCAGCCCCGGCACGACCGGCCCGCCGGTGTTGGTGCTGACGCAGGCGTCGCTTGGCGTCGACGAGACGGCGTTGCCCTCCCGGTCCACGGCGCACAGATAGCCCGTGTCCGGCGCCGGCGGCCCCTCCCTGTCGGCAAGGCCGCCGACCACGCCGGCGCCGCGCGCCGAGCGCCCCTGGTGCGGCCAGGGGTCGCCGTGTGGCGGCAGCTCGGGCCAGGCCTGGGATCGGTCGATCTGCGTGCGCCGCTCGTCGGCGTACGACTTGCTCAGCATTCCGGCCAGTGGAACGTCGGCGAACTCCGGGTCGGCGATGTACCGCTCGCGGTCGGCGAAGGCGAGCTTGAACGCTTCGACAATGGCGTGGCAGTAGTCGGCGCTGTTGTGGCCGGATCCCTTCAGGTCGATCCCTTCGAGCAGGTTCAGGACGTAGGGAACGACGGGACCCTGGCACCAGGGCCCGCAGGCGTAGACGTCGTAGCTCTTGTAGGTCGACCGGGCCGGCTCTTCGAGCTGGACGTGGGAATCGGCGAAGTCCCGACGGGTCAGGAAGCCGCCGTTCTCCTGGCAGAAGCGAACCATGATGTCGGCGAGGTCACCCTTGTAGAAGAGGTCGTGGGCCGCCATCAGGCCGGCGTGGCGGCCGCCCTTCGCCGCCGCGGCGCGCTCGGCGTCGGCCAGGGCGCGCAGCGTGTTGGCCAGGTCGGTCTGGACCAGCAGCTCGCCGATCTCGGGGATGCGGCCGCCGGGCATGTAGACGGCGCCCGACGAAGGCCACGCGCGGAGCGACTCGACGGCCGCCTTGAGGTGGACGTGGAGCCGGGGGAAGACCGGGAAGCCGCGGGCGCAGATCTCGATGGCCGGCTGGGCGACCTCGGCAAATGGGAGCTTGCCGAACCGGTCCAGGAGCGTGATCCAGGCGTCCGGCGCTGCCGGCACGACCGACCGCGGGATGCCGCGTGGCATGTCGCCGCCGAAGCGGGCCAGGTACGATTCGAGGGTCACCGTCTGCGAGGCCCGGCCCAGGCCGCTGATGGTGTGGACCCGGCCGGTCCTCGCCTCGTACAGAATGATGGGGGCGACCCCGCCGAAGTCGACCAGGTCGCGCTCGACGACGCCGATCGTGATGCCCGTGGCGACGGCGGCATCGAAGGCGTTCCCGCCGTTCTGGAGCATCCGAATGCCTGCCAGCGTCGCCAGGTAGTGCGTCGATGCAACCATGAACTCAGCGCCGCGCACGGCGGGGCGGAACGAGGTCTGCGGAAGTGAATTCGTGGCCATCGGCAGGGTCTCCTTCCAGCGTGCGAATTCAGGCAGAGTCCTCAACCTCTGCCAGCAGACCCTCCAGCGGCTCCGTGAGGCCGGCCCTGTCTTCGGCGAGTGCTTCGGCGGCGAGGCGCTCCAGCACGATCGAGGAACGCCCATCAGCGAAGAGTTCTTCCCAGCGCCGCCCGTCTTCGATCTCGGCCAGAATCAGCGCCGCAAGAGCGTCCTGGTCTTCGGGTGGCAGCGTAGCAGCCTCGGCAATAGCCTGTTCGAAGCTTTGGGTGAAACTGGCCATGATTCTGTGCTCCTGTTAGGCTCTTGGCGTCGGGGACAGCCGATGGACATATTATCGGCTGTCTGAGGGTAGCACGCAACTACCCCGGAACAGCGTCAGCCCCAGCAGGCCGGCCACCACCAGCAGGCTCCCGCCGATGCAGTAGACGGCGCGAACGCCCACGAGGTCGACGAGCAGGCCGCCGAGACCGAGCGAAAGCAATCGCATGAGATTCCAGGTCACGTCCAGCAGCGTGAACGACCGGCCGCGGACCCGGTCCGGAATGCTCGTCTGGAGGATCGTGTTCGAGGCGACCATGCCGCTGCTGGTGCAGAGGCCGTAGACGAAGAGCAGCCCGAGCGCCAGCGGGACCGAGCTGAACGCGGCGATCAGGACGTCGCCCACGCCGCGGATGACGTAAGGGCCGAACAGCCAGCGGGCCTGTCGATAGTCGCGGACGATCGCGCCAATGAAGAACGGGCCGAGCAGGGCGCCGACGCCGATGGCGCCGAGCAGCCAGCCGAACCCGGCCGGCGGCAGCCCGAGGTGCTGCTGGGCCAGGACGACGAGCAATGCGGAGGTCGCTCCGACGCTCAGCGCGGCGAGCGCCTGGACCGGCAGGTAGCGGGAGAGCAAGGGATCCCGCCGGGCGAAGGCGAGCCCCTCGCGGGCGTCCTGAACGTACCCACCGAGGCCACGCTTCGCCGCGTCGGGCACCAGACCGGCATGCGGCGGGATACGCATCCGCGCGATCACCGCCGCCGAGAAGAGGAACGACAGCGCATTCAGGCCAAAGGCGGGCGCCGTCCCGACAAAGGCGATGAGGCCGCCTGCCAGCGCCGAGCCGACGATCTGGACGAGGCGTCCGGTCGACCAGTTGACGGAGTTGGCGGCCAGCCGCTCCTCCTCGCTCGTGATCGCCGGGATGATGGCCTGGACCGTCGGATTGAAGAAAACGCCGCCGGCTGCGACGCCGGCCGCGACGGCGTATGCCTGCCAGGTCCCCTGTGGCACGATGAGCGTGGCGACGAGCGCAGCCCGCCAGAGGTCGGCGGCGATCAGGATCCGTTGCCGCGAGATCCGGTCGACGACGACGCCGGCGATCGGGCCGAGCAGGAGCACCGGCACGACCTCGGCGGCCACCACGCTGGAAACCGCCAGGCCGGATCCGGTCAGATTGTAGACCAGGACAACGAGGGCGACGTAGTGGAGCGTATCGCCGAAGCTGGAGACGAGCTGACCGAGCCACAGCGGGACGTACTGAGGATTCCGCAGGATCGTGACGTATGGCGAGATCACTCGACGTTCCATTCCTGCCGCCGAAGCTCGGCTCTCCTGGCGCGGGCGCGCAGCAAGCGGAGCCGAACGAGGGCGAAGCCGGCGAGCATGCCGGCAAGCCCCAGGAGGTACGGCCAGTTCAGTGCAAAGAGGAGCCTGAGAGTGGCGGCATCCGATTGCATCAGGACGATCAAGAGGATGCCCCAGAGCTTGAACCCGAGAATGATCGCGATCAGCGTCTTGAGCGCGCGTTGTCCTTCCACGCCGGCCAGCCCTGTCCGATCTCCGTGATACGCTTTCGGGTCAGGCACCATCGCCTGGTCGGGGCGGCTCGTGAGCCGCCTCCTGCTCGTGCAGCACAATTCGGCCCATCCCTCGGTCCGTGCTCGTTCCACCGGGCGACGGCGCACTCATGAAAGCGGTCGTAGTCCTCTGGTAGCCGGGGGGCCAGGCGCTGAAGCGCCAAAAACGAACCAGGGTGCTCAACCGGTTAGTAGTTGGCGCGTCAGCGCCCGGCTCGCTGGTGCCTG
>JACQGW010000420.1 GCA_016199325.1 Chloroflexota bacterium | reverse complement strand
GGGGGCCGGGGGCCAGGGGTGCGGCGGGGCATTGACTGGATCTTCATCGTGCTCGCCGCGACGACGCTGCTGTTGCTGGGCGGGCTCGTCGTCCTCAGCGACATGGCCTACCGAAACTTGACGCAGCTCCTGGCGGTCGTGGCGACCCGTCCGGAGATCGTCCTACCCGGTCTGAGCGTCACGGCACCGCCCGACACGCCAACGCCGACGCCGGCGGAGGAGACGCCGGTTCCAACGGTGCCGGTCGCCGTCCAGCCGACGCGCTCGCCGACGCCGGCCGTGACTCCGTCGGCCACCCCCACGTTCGTGGCGCTCGCCCAGGTGCCCGACGTGCGTGGGCTCACGGTGGCGCAGGCCAGCGCCCGTCTGGAGAGCCGGGGCCTGGCGCTGGAGCAGAACGGCCAGGACTGGAGCGAGAGCGTGGCCGCCGGGATCATCATGCGCCAGTCGGCGGTCGCAAATAGCGAGCTGCCACGAGGGAGCACCGTCGTCGTCGTCGTCAGTCGCGGCCGCCAGGCCGTCGAAGTACCGTCGGTCGTCAGCGCGACCTACGCCGACGCCGCCGCCCGTCTGACCCGCCTGGGGCTGAGGGCATCCAGGCGTGACGAGTGGAACGACCGGGTAGGGGCCGGAACGGTGTTCGCCCAGGAGCCGGCCTCCGGCAACATTCCGGCCGGCGGCACCGTCGTTCTCTACGTCAGCCGCGGCCCCGAGATGGCAACCGTGCCGCCGCTCATCGGCCTGTCCGAGGGGGAAGCGAAGGACCTGCTGGCCCGGAACAAGCTCAAGCTCTTTCGCTGGGGCATCAACTACCAGGGCTCCCGCGATCTTCCGGCGGAGGTGCTCCGCCGCGTGCCGGTCGGCCACGTCCTCTCCACCCGCCCCGAGGCGGGAACCCTCGTGCCGGTCGGATCAGAAGTCGAGATGGCGGTGCGGAAAGAGTAGGACTCAACAGGTCGGTTGGGCTCTCCCCCGTCATGCTGAGCCGCAGCGAAGCATCTCCGCGGGCCAGACGGGCAACGGCCGGGAGATGCTTCGCTGCGGCTCAGCATGACGGGGGAGGGTCGGCTGGGATCAATCAACCGGACCTGTGTCACCTGCGTACAGCCGCTCCAGTGCCGGCACGAACCGGTCCCACTGGAACTCGCTCGCCATCCGCTTCCGAGCAGCACGGCCGAGCCGTTCCCGGCGGGCGGCGTCGTCCAGCAGATCCAGGACCGCATCGGCAAGGCTCGACCGGTCCCCCGACGGGACCAGGATGCCCGTTTCGTCCGGTCGGATGTACTCGCCAACCTGGCCGATCGCCTCGCCGGCGACGGGAACGCCGGCCGCCAGCAGGTCGACGAGCTTCACCGGGCACTTGGTCCGGTTGATCACCGTATCGTCCATCGGATAGATGGCGGCGTCGGCGGCGGCCAGCAGGTCGGCCAGGTGCTCCCCTTCGACCCAGCCGGCCAGGATGGCACTCTCCCCCAGACCGCGCCCAGTCAGGAGCGCGGCAAAGGGCTTCTCCTCGCCGAAGAGCCCCCGGCCGACGACGAGCAGCCGGGCGTCGGGCCGCCGCCGGCGGACCTCCTCCCAGACGCCGACCACCCGCGCCAGATCGAACTCGAAGAAGCGCGTGTAGAGCAGCACGAGCGGCTCGCCGCCGACCCCGATGGACCGCCGCCCTCGGGCGCGGTCTCCCACCGGTGGGGCGGCGTCGACGCCGTTCGGCAGGTAGAGCACCCGATCCGATGGCGCGGCAAGGGCGCGAACGATTCGCTCCAGCTCTCGACTGGCGACCGTGATGGCATCGGCGTTCTGAAGCGCCCAGCGCTCCTGCCAGGCGAAGACGCGGCGCTGAAGCGCCGCGTAGCCCTCTCGGTCGTTCCAGCCGCCGTCGCCCTCCCAGTCGTCGGTATCCTGAACCAGCCGGCTGCGATGCGCGCCGACCGTGCGGAGCAGCCGGAGCCCGAACAGAACGAGCGCCGGGAAGCCCTTCGGCTTGAAGCAGTGGACGGCGTCCGGCCGCAACCGCAGCGCCCGCCGGATCAGCTCGGCCGTCGCCGTGCCGTATCCCACCGTTGCCGAACGGGGCAGGCGGACGTTGACGACCGGCACGCCGCCGACCAGCTCGGTCGTCCCGGCGGCCTCCCGGTTGCCCAACGGCGGCACGAGCACGGTCGTCTCGTGGCCTCGCGCGCGCAGCGCTCGGGCCAGCGGCACCGCCCGCGAGCGGACGGTGGACTTCGGCTTGAGTCCGAAAGGACCGACGAAAACGATTCTCACGGACCACCGGCGGTGGTTTCGTTGAGCCGCACCCAGAGGCGGATGAGGTCGGACCGGCTGACGATGCCGACGACCCGCCGGCCGACGACCACCGGCACCGGATTCACCCGGCGGTCGAACATCAGGCTGGCAAGCTCGGCCACATCCGTCTCGGGAGTCGCCGTCACGACGTCCCGGGTCATCAGGTCCCCGGCGACGGTCGCGAGCGTGCGGCGCAGCTCCTCCTCGAAGTGGCGCTGGCCGAACACGAGGACCGACTCCAGCAGCTTGATGTAGCGCGGGAAATGGATGGTCGCGTGCTGGACGAGGAGGTCGAGCTCGGTGATGATCCCGACAAGCTCCTCGTGCTCGTCGACGACGGGCACCCCGGTGATGGCGTTGTCCACGAGCAGCCTGGCAACCTCGTGGACGGACGTCTCCGGGCGAACGGTGATGACTTTCCCTGTCATGATCTCGCTGACGTTCATGGCGCCTCCCGGCCCCAATTATACTCCGTGCGGCTCGCTTTTGCGGTGTGCTACAATCGTTCAGAACAGGTCTTTCCCGACAGCAGGAGCAGCAAAGCGGTGGAATCGTCGGTCGAGCGGTTGCAGGAGAGCGGGCTCAGTCGCTCGACGGCCCGCGCGCCCATCGGGGAGACCGTTATCGGCGGCCGAGCCTTTCGCTGGGGCGAGCGGACCTACGTCATGGGTATCCTGAACGTGACGCCTGACTCCTTCTCGGGGGATGGGCTGGGCGGCGATACCGCCGCCTCGGTCGCACGGGCGAGCGCCTTCGCCGCCCAGGGGGCCGACCTGCTCGACATCGGCGGCGAGTCAACCCGACCCGGCCATCAACCGGTCGACGCCGAGGAGGAGCTCCGCCGGGTGCTTCCCCATCTCCGGCGGGTTCGGGCCGAGGTCGGCCTGCCGGTCAGCGTCGACACGTCCAAGGCGGCCGTCGCGTGGCGCGCGCTGGAGCACGGCGCCGCCCTGGTCAACGACGTCTGGGGCCTCCAGCGCGACCCGGCCATGGCAAGGGTCATCGCCGAGCACGGCGTGCCCGTCGTCCTCATGCACAACCAGACCCACACGGAGTACCGCGAAGTCGTCTCCGACGTCGTCGACTGGCTCTCTCGGAGCATCGATCTGGCGCTCGGCGCCGGCATCGCCTGGGAGAACCTGATCGTCGACCCGGGCATCGGCTTCGGCAAGACGCTGGAGCACAACCTGGAGATCCTCGACCGCCTCGGCGAGATCCGCCGGCTGGGCCGGCCGATTCTCGTCGGCACCTCCCGGAAGTCGATGATCGGCCGGGTGCTCGGTTTGCCGCCCGATCAGCGGGTCGAGGGCACGGCCGCCACGGTTGCCATCGCCATCGCCCGGGGCGCCGACGTGGTCCGCGTGCATGACGTCCAGGAGATGGTCCGCGTCTGCCGGATGGCCGACGCCGTCGTCCGGCGGGGGCGCACAGGCCGGTGACCACGGTCTACCTGGGGCTTGGCGCCAACGTCGGCGATCGGCTGGCGAGCATGCGGTCGGCCCTTCGGCGACTCGGCGAGGCCATCGCCATCACGGCGGTCTCGACGGTCTACGAGACCGAGCCGGTCGGCTACCTGGACCAGCCCCGATTCCTCAACCTGGCGCTGGCGGGCCGGACGGCGCTCTCACCGCACGAGCTCCTGGCGCTGGCGAAGCGGATCGAGGCGGGGCTCGGCCGCACGCCGAGCTTCCGCAACGCGCCTCGCCCAATCGACGTCGACATCCTCCTGTACGGCGACGAAACGGTCGACGATCCCGACCTGACGATCCCGCACCCGCGGCTCCACGAGCGCGCCTTTGCCCTGGTGCCGCTGGCCGAGATCGCGCCGTCATTGCGCCACCCTCGCCTCGGGCGCACCATCGCCGAGCTGGCCGAGCTCCCCGAGCTGGCCGAAGGCAGGACGGGCGTCCGGGCGCTGGGATCGCTGACCACGGAGTAAGCCCTATGACTCAGCCTCCTCCGACGACCCGCTGGACGATGGTGGTCGTCTCGCATAGCCACTGGGACCGCGAATGGTATCTCCCATTTCAGGCATTCCGACTGAAGCTCGTCGGGATGATCTGCCGGCTGCTGGACATCCTGAAGGCGGACCCCCGATACCGCTGCTTCATGCTCGACGGGCAGACCGTCATCCTCGACGACTTCGCCGAGGCGGCGCCGCAGCGGTTCGCCGAGCTCGCCGAGCAGATCCGGGCGGGGCGGATCCTCGTCGGTCCGTGGTTCGTCCTGCCCGACGAGTTCCTCGTCAGCGGCGAGGCGCTGATCCGCAACCTCCAGCGCGGCATCGCCACGGCCGAGCAGTGTGGCGAGCCGATGCGGCTCGGCTATCTCCCCGACGCCTTCGGTCACATCGCCGAGATGCCGCAGATCCTCCAGGGCTTCGGCGTCGACGCCGCCGCCCTCTGGCGAGGTGTCCCCGGCGAGGCGACCGCCACCGAGTTCGTCTGGGAAGCGCCCGACGGCTCGAAGGTCCTGACCGTTTTCCTGATCGGCGGCTACTTCAACGCGGGCGGCCTGCCGACCGATCCAGACGGGCTCCGGGTGCGCATCGAGGAGATGCGACAGGGGCTGGCGCCCCGGGCGACGACCCCCTATCTGCTCCTGATGAACGGCGGCGATCACGTCTGGCCCCAGGCCGAGCTGCCGGAGATTCTCGACCGGGCGCGGGAGCTGTTCCCGGACGCCGAGATCGTCCACGGCAGCCTGCCGGAGCTGGTCCGGCTCATCCGGCAGGTCGAGCATCGAGGCGAGGTGGGTCCCTGGCTCACGATCCGCGGCGAGCTCCGCTCCGGCGAGCGCGCCCACCTCCTGCCCGGCGTGCTCTCCAGCCGGATGTGGATCAAGCAGCGCAACGACGCCTGCCAGACGCTCCTGGAGCGCTGGGCCGAGCCGTTCGCCGCGCTGTCCGCCCGCGCCTGCGACGCCGATGTGCCGGGCCCGTTGCCGGCAGATGCGGTCGGCTCGCTCCTGGATCTCGCCTGGCGCTACCTGCTCCTGAACCACCCGCACGACTCGATCTGCGGCTGCTCGGTCGACCAGGTCCACGAGGAGATGCGGCATCGCTTTGACTCGGCCGAGCAGATCGCCGGTCAGATCGCCGCCGACAGTCTGCAACGCCTGGCCGCCGCCGTCGCCACCGGCGAGGCCGCCGCCGACCCGGCGGCCTCGGCCATCGTCGTCTTCAACGCCGGCGGAACGCGCACCGACTTCGTGCGGCACTGGCTTCCGACGGGGGACGGCGCCGGAGACGTGATCCTGGCCGACGCCAACGGGACGCCGACGCCCTATCAGATCCTCGGCCGCCGGGAGTCGGAGATCGTCGCCGCCGACGTGAGCCGGGAGGATCTCCAGCGGTTGCTGGCGCTCGTCAAGCCCGACGCCGGCGAGTGGACGCAGCCCCAGATCGACGCGCTGGAGGCGATGCTGCGGGCGACGCTGGCCGAGCGCCTCGCCAACGCCATCGTCACCCGGGTCGACATCCGGCCGAGCCTGCGGCCGCGCGCCGTCCAGGTCGTGCTGAGCGTTGCCGAGCATGGCCGGCACGACTACACGGCGCTGGCCGAGGGGCTCGGCGAGATCGCCCGGCTCGCCGCTCGGGGCGACGTCGACCGCTTCGAGCTGCGCGTCGGCCGGCGGGAGGCGGTCGAGATCGGCTTCGTCGCCGCCGAGGTGCCCGGCTGGGGCTATCGGACCTACACGGTCCGGCCGGGCCACCGGCGAGCGCTGCCGCCGCCGGCCGCCGCGGCCAACCACTGGATCGAAAACGAGTTCCTGATCGTCCAGGTGAACCCGCGCGACGCCACCTTCTCGATCATCGACAAGGAGACCGGCGCGGTCTACGAGGGGCTGAACCGCTTCGCCGACACCGGCGACGCGGGCGATGAGTACAACTTCAACCCGCCGGCCGGCAATACGACGGTGTCGCAGCCCGCCGAGCCGCCGGTCGTCCGGCTCGTCGAGGCCGGCCCCATCCGCTGGACGCTCGACGTCGCCTTCGAGCTGGCGCTGCCGCGATGCCTGGCGCCGGACCGGCGCTCCCGCGCCGCCGAGACCGTCCGCTGCCCGGTTCGATACACCGTCAGCCTGACGGAGGCGATCCCGCGCGTCGACGTGCATGCCGTCGTCGTCAACCAGGCGGCCGACCACCGCCTCCAGGTGGCCTTCCCCAGCCGGATCAAGACCGACCACGCCGCCGCCGAGAGCCACTTCGGCGTCGTCGAGCGCCGGCTGACCATGCCCACCAACACGCAGGCGTGGCTGGAGCAGCCGGCGACGACGGCGCCGCAGCGGAGCTTCGTCGACGTCTCGGACGGTCAGACGGGGCTGCTCGTCGCCAACCGGGGCCTGCCGGAGTACGAGGTGCTGCCGGAGTCGGAGGGCGCCACGGTCGCGATCACCCTGCTCCGCTGCGTCGGCTGGCTTTCACGCGATGACCTGGAGGTGCGCCGTGGCCACGCCGGTCCGCCGGTGGAAACGCCTGGCGCCCAGTGCCCCGGCGAGCACCGGTTCGACTACGCGCTGGTGCCCCACGCGGGCGACTGGCGGTCGGCGTTCCACCTGGCGCACCAGTTTGCGGTGCCGCTCCGCGCCGTCACCACCGGGCTCCATCCGGGCGACCTCCCGCCGGTTGCCGGCCTTATCCGGGTCGAGCCGGACGAGGTCGTCGTCTCGGCCATCCGGGACCGAGACGGCGACCTCGTCGTCCGCGTCCTGAACCAGTCGCCCGAGCCCCAGTCTGCACGCATCGGCGTTCTGGGCCGGCCGAGCCGGGCCGTCCTCGCGGACCTGCGTGAGCAGCCGACCGATGTCGCGCTGCCCCTCGACGGCAGCAGCCTGACGATCCACCTGCGGCCACACCAACTGGCAACCGTGCGGTTCGGCTTCGACCGTGCGCCCGGAGGCGGTGGATGAAGGCCGCCCTGGTTCCAGCAGCCAGTCGGCGAACCCCGGCTGCGCGGCACCGCCTTGCCTCCCTGCTCCAGGCCGTCGCCGACGTCCGGCGGCTGCTGATCGTCAGCCACGACAACCCGGACCCGGACGCCCTCGCCACCGCCTACGCGCTGCAAACGCTCGTCCGGGACCGCATGGCCTGCTCGACCACGCTCGCGTTCGGCGGCATCGTCGGACGTGCCGAGAATCGCGCGATGATCGCCCGACTCGGCCTCGACATCAAGCCGCTGGCGGCGCTCCAGCTCCAGGAGTTCGACGGCATCGTCCTCGTCGACACGCAGCCGGGGGCCGGCAACCATTCGCTGCCGCTGGACGCCGCGTGGCGCGTCGTCCTCGACCACCATCCGCTCCGGCAGGAGACGCGGTCGGTGCCCCACTTCGACGTGCGACCCGGCTACGGGGCGACGACGACGATCGCCGTCGAGTACCTGGAGACGGCCGGCAGCCCCATCAATCGCTCGCTGGCAACGGCGCTCCTCTACGGGCTGAAGTCCGAAACGCTCGATCTGGGCCGGATGGCCGGCCGCGCCGACGTCCGGGCGTATCGGCGGCTCTATCCGCTCGCTGACGTCCGCCTGCTGGCGACGATTCAGCGGCCCAGGCTCGCCCGCGTCTATTTCGCCGACCTCCAGGAGGCGCTGGCTCGGACCATCGTCTGCGGTCCGGTGGGGCGCTCGTCGCTGCCCACACCGGCCTATCCCGACATGGTCGCCGAGGTCGCCGACCTGCTCCTGCGGCTGGAGGGTCTCGAATGGGCGGTCTGCTTTGGCTGGTACGACGGGTGCCTGCTGATCTCCGTCCGCACGAGCCGCGACGACGTCGACGCCGGCGCGGTGATCCGGGCCGTCGTCGGCGCGCGGGGGTCGGCCGGCGGCCACGACGTCATGGCCGGCGCCCGCATCCCGAACGCCCCGCCCGACGCCGCCGGCCGGGCAGCCCTCGAAGCCGACCTGTGGTCTGCCTTCCTAGAGATCCTCGGCGTGCAGGCGACGGGGTATCCCCTGCTTGCGCCGGCCGACTCGTAGGAACTCGTGGGAACTCGTGGGAACTCACAGGAACTCGGGGGAGCGGTGTCATGCTGAGCCCCCCCGTTTGTCATGCTGAGCCGCAGCGAAGCATCTCCTTGGCGTCGCCGCTTCGTGTCGAGGAGATGCTTCGCTGCGGCTCAGCATGACGGAGTTCCCACGCGTTCCTACGAGTCCCCAGCGTGCGCCGGGGAGATGCTTCGCTGCGACTCAGCGTGACGGAGACACCCCGAGCTGCCCATCGAGTTCCTACGAGCTCCTACGAGTTCCTATGAGTTCCTACGAGCTCCTACCGGATGCACCACTCCGATCTCGATGTGGAGACAAAATGCCGGCACGTGATTTTGAAACGCAACGTATCCTGGAGGAGAGGCCATGGGCGGTTGAGCCGCTTGAACACCTGGAGTTGGCGCTCAAGCACTATCTGCTTCAGGGGGAGGCGACCGACCCGGCCGAAGCCCACCGACAGGCGCTGCGCCACCTCGACGACGCCCTCATCCTGGCGTTTGGCGCCTACCTGTCCCACCACGACGAAGCGGGGCTGCCGGACGCGACCAGACGGGAGCTCCGCGCAGCCCAGACACTCGACGGCGACCGACTGTTCGCGCTGATGGGTCGCTACGGGCCGGGCAGCTTCACGCGGACGGAGGCCCAGCGATTGGCCGAGGCCCATCGGTTGCGGCTGGCCGCCGAGGCCGATTCAACGGTCGTGCCCCGGTCGGTCGTCGAGGCCACGGCCGATCTCGCCGTCGAGCAGTTTCGCGATCTGTTCGGGCTGCGGATCGGCTTCCGACACCGGTCGGTCGAGGCGATCCTGGCGGGCGATGCCGACGAGGTCGGCCGGATGTCCCTCGCCGAGTCGCTGGCCCGAGTCTGGGCAGACCCCCGGACGCGCCCGACCCTCCTGATCGCCGGGCTCGCCGTCATCCTCCTGACGGCAGTCTACTGCGGCGGCCTGATCGCGATCGTCTTCATCCAATAAACGGGTTTCCAGAGAGTCCGAACCGCCAAGACGCCAAGACCGCCAAGGAACACGCCAGGAATGCCCAACAATCGCCCGGCATTCCTGGCGTCTTTCTTGGCGATCTTGGCGTCTTGGCGGTTCGTTGCCTCTCGGGGTCACGCGACTGCCTGCTCGGTGGTCGGGTCGAAGAGATGGAGCCGATCCGGCGGGGCGACGAGATCGAGACGGTCGCCGGGGCGGAGCCGCGGGTCGTACTCGAGGCGGGCGGTGAACGGCGCCGCGCCCCGCAGGCTGACGATCGACTCGCTGCCCAGGTTCTCGATGACCTCGACCTCGCCCTGGATCGACGTGGCCTCGCCCGCCGGCGCCTCACGGCGGAGCCGGAGGTGCTCCGGTCGCACCCCCACGACGACCTCGCGCTCGCCCCAGCGGGCCAGCAGCCGCTGCCGGTCCGGCGGCAGCGGGAGGCAGAGACCGTCGGCGGTCGCCGTCAGGCGGGAGCCCGCAGCGGAGAGCCGGCAGCGGAAGAAGTTCATGGCCGGACTGCCGATGAACGCGCCCACAAAGGTGTTCGCCGGCCGCTCGTAGAGCTGCTGGGGGGTGGCGAGCTGCTGGAGCACGCCGTCTTTCATCACGGCGATCCGCGTCCCCATCGTCATCGCCTCGACCTGGTCGTGGGTCACGTAGATGACCGTCGTCCCGAGGCGGTGGTAGAGCTTGATGAGCTCGGCGCGCGTCTGCACGCGGAGCTTGGCGTCCAGGTTCGAGAGCGGCTCATCCATCAGGAAGACCTGGGGCTCGCGGACGATGGCCCGGCCGACGGCGACGCGCTGGCGCTGGCCGCCCGAGAGCTGCTTGGGCTTGCGGCCGAGGAGGTCCTGCAGGCCGAGCATCTCGGCGGCGGCCCTGACCCGGCGACCGATCTCGGGCGTAGGGATCCGCCGGAGCTGGAGGCCGAACGCCATGTTGTCGTAGACCGACATGTGGGGATAGAGCGCGTACGATTGGAAGACCATCGCGATATCCCGGTCCTTGGGCGGGACGTCGTTGACGACCCGATGGCCGATGCGAACGGTGCCCTCGGTGACCTCTTCGAGGCCGGCGACCATCCGAAGGATGGTGCTCTTGCCGCAGCCCGAGGGGCCGACGAGGACGAGGAACTCGCCGTCCTCCACCTCGAGGGACAACCGCTCGACGGCGGTCACACTGCCGTAGCGCTTGCTGACTTGATCGAGCACGACACCGGCCATAGCACACTCCTGGGTCGCCGTAGACGTCGGTGCAATTGTAGTGAGCCACGGAATCTTCTGTCAAGTGATTTGCGCGCCCGTATGCCTGGCTAATAGGCGTTTTCATAGTCCATTTGGTGTAGCCCATTTAGGGGATGACTGTCTTTGGCAGATATATAGCGGGGTCGTCATTTGTCCGCACTTGACAATACTCAGGCGGCGGCATTATGATTCGGACCGCAGGCATCCTTGCCGGCAGGAGGTGACGCCGCAGAAGCAGGACGTTCGCTGCCGCCGACCGGTCGCTGCGACCCGGACGGCGGCGAGTCAGACGCCTTGTCGAGAACCCCACCCCGGCCCTCCCCGCTCGCGGGGAGGGAGTCGGTCGCCTCCCCGTTCGCGGGGAGGGAGTCGGTCGCTTCCCCGTTCGCGGGGAGCGAGTCGGACTGCTTCCTCCCGCCGACGGGGGGACGGAGGGGGGTACGTTCCGTCGCAGCCCGCCCAACCTCCGGCTCGGGGTTGGCGGTCCGCCCTGCGCGAACGAGCCAGTTCGACCATCCCGCGGAAGGAGACTGTATGTTGAACCGGTGGACAATGCGGCCGGTCGTGCTCGTCCTGTCGCTCCTGACCGTCCTCTCCCTCCTTGCGAGCGCCTGCGTGCCGGCTGCCCAGCCGACGACGACCGGGCCGTCCGCAGGGAAGGACACCGTCACCATCGAGTACTGGGACTGGTGGGTTAGCCAGGGCAAGACGATCGATCGCGAGATCGAGCTCTTCCAGCAGAAGTATCCCAACATCCGGATCAAGAAGACGACGCAGGTGACCGACAAGTATCCCGAGCTGCTCCCGCTCGCCTTCAAGAGCGGCTCGGCGCCGGACGTCTTCCTGGTGCCGGAGAAGCCCGAGCTCAAGGAGCAGGTGAAGCTGGGCTGGCTCCTGCCGCTGAACAAGTGGGCGACGGCCCAGTGGCAGCAGCAGTTCCCCCCGGCTACCTTTGCCGAGGGCAGCAACGTGTTCGACGGCAAGGTCTACACCCTGCCGTATGAGGGCAGCGCCCCCTGGCTTCAGTTCTACGTGAACACCAGGGTCTTTCGAGACGCCGGCCTCGTCGACGGCCAGGGCAACGCGAAGCTGCCGAAGACCTGGGACGATGTGCGCGAAGCCGCCCGGACGATCACCCAGAAGAGCGGCGGCAAGGCCTACGGCTACGGCTTCGGCAACAAGCAGAAGTTCATCCTGCCGTGGCAGATGCTGATGGTGCAGAACGCCGGCGCCCCCGGCGGCATCAGCGGCTTCGACGCCCGCACCGGCAAGTACACCTGGGCGAGCAACAAGGTGTACGCCGACTGGGTCAAGTTCTTCCTGGGCATGAAGCAGGATGGCTCCATCATCCCGACGGCGATGTCGATGGACGACGAGATGGCCCGGGCCGCTTTCGCCGAAGGGAAGTTCGGCATGCTCGTCGGCGGCGTCTGGATCCAGTCCGGCTGGACCAAGACCCATCCGGACTTCAAGGAGTACGCTGTCGTCGATCTGCCGTATCAGGGCCAGGACCGAGGCAGCTACTTCTACCGCAGCCCCGGCGGCCGTGGCTGGGGGATCTCGGCCTACACGAAGCATCCCGAAGAGGCGTGGCTCTGGTTCAACTGGCTGAACAGCCGGGACGCCGCCGAGCGCTGGGTCAAGGACGGCAACGGGCTTCGGGTCTTCCCCGAGGTGAACCGACCGGATTACGCCAAGACCGAGCAGTTCAAGCAGTTCATGAAGCTTCAGGACAGCATCAAGCTCGGCCCGGCGCCGGAGCTCGATCATCCCGAGATGGCCGAGGTCAAGATCCAGCCGACGCAGCCGGACATCCAGGCCGTGCTCGAAGGCGCCTACACGGGGCAGATTTCGGACGTCGAGGGCGCCCTGCGCGACCTCGAGCAGCGCCAGAACGCCGCCCTCGATCGGGCGATCGAGGACGCTTCCGGTCGCGGCGTCAAGCTCGACCGCTCCTGGTGGGTCATCAAGGACTGGAACCCGCTCCAGGACTACGCGACGAAGTAGCAAGACGAGCTGTCAACGGATTCTGGGAACGGATTGGGGTGGGTGCGGAGCGATCACCCCAATCCGTTCCAATCCGTTCAATCCGCTCCCGAAATCCGTTGACAGCGATCGATCCCGCCAGGCTTCGCGAATAGACCACTGGTATCTGCGTTCATCTGCGG
>JACQGW010000387.1 GCA_016199325.1 Chloroflexota bacterium | reverse complement strand
GCGGGAGAGGGACGGCGAGCGCAGCGAGCCAGGGTGAGGGTCCGCCCTCAAATCGGCAGCGTGAAACGAATCGCGGCGCCCTTCCCGATCTGACTCTCGACCCAGATGCGGCCGCCGTGCGCCTCGACGATCCCGCGACTGAGGTAGAGCCCGAGGCCCAGCGCCCCGCTCCGACGGGTGCGGCCGGCGGTCCCACGATCGAAACCCTCGAAGAGGTCTGGCAGGTCGACCGGGTCGATGCCGGCCCCGTCGTCGGCCACGGTGACGACGGCGAAACCGCTTCCGCCCGAAGAACCCTCCGGGTCGGCATCACGTACGTCTACCTCGACTCGGACGCGGCAACCGGCGCCCCCGTGCTGGGCGGCGTTCGCGAGCAGGTGCGCCAGGACCTGCTCGATGCGGTCGGGGTCGGCGCTGACTCGCACCGGGCGGCGGATACATACCTCGACGGGGTGGCCCTTGAGGACGGCGCCCAACTGAGCGACGGCCGTCTCGACGAGGTGGGGCAGGTCCACGGTGGCTCGACCCAGGGCGAGGTGTTGCGTCTCCACGCGTGAGGCGTCCAGAAGCTCGTTGATCAGCCGGACCATCTGCATGGCCCCCTGCCTGATGTGCCCGATCGCACGCTGCTCGCGCTCGGATCCGTGATCCTCCAGGCGAAGTCGTTGGAGGACGCCGGCGAAGCCGAGGATGGCCTGGAGCGGTGTCTTGAGCTCGTGGGCGGCCAGCGAGAGGAACTCCTCCCGGATCTGCTCTCGCCGGCGCTGCTCGGCGAGGTCGCGTGCGATCAGAACGACGGCGACCGGCTCGCCGGCGCCGCCGACGATCGGATTGGCGTCCAGTGCCACCCAGATGGGCTTGCCCTCGCAATCCCGTGCAACCGCCTCGATCTGCCGGAGAATCTCGCCTCTCAGGGCGCGGGCGATGGGGTGAGCATCGCCCGCGTGCGGCGCGCCCACCGCAGAGGACGGCCTGAGCCGCTCGGCCAGGGCGGCGACGTGCAACGACGAGGGAGATCCCTCGTCGTTGCCCAGGAGATGGCGGGCATGGGCGTTGGCCATGATCACCCGGCCATCAAGATCGAGCACGATGCAGGCATCGGGCAGCGCTTCGACGATGGCCGACAGATCGAGGTCCAGGCGGTGCGATGGGTGGACGGACACGGGGTCTCCTCCTACCAGTCGGCACCAATCCCGCGCAATTCCTGTGCCAGACCGCGGACGGCGGTTTCTGGTTTCTGGTTGAAGGCGACGGCCGCTCCCCCGAGTTCCCCCGAGTTCCTACGAGACGACGCGATGGCTCAGGACGCGACCTGCTCCCCCACCCGAACGCCAGAGAGCTGCTCGAGCGCGACGATGATGGCCTGGGTGCCGTCGGTGGCGTGGCCCATGCCTTCCACGCCCTGGAACAGTTGCTTCACCAGGCTGATGACCGGCAGCGTCACGTCGAGCTGATCGGCCATGGACAGGGCGATCCGGAGGTCCTTCTGCATCAGGCGGATGTGGAACCCGGGGCTGAAGTCCCGATTGACGAGCTTGTTCCCGTTGACCTCGAGCTGCCACGATTGGGCGGCGCCGCCGGAGATAGCCTGGACCATTTTCTTCAGGTCGACGCCCGCCTTCGCTCCGAAGATCAGCCCTTCGCAGACGGCGAGCAGGGTGCCGCCGACCACGATGTTGTTGCAGAGCTTGACGATCTCTCCCTCGCCAATGCTGCCGACTCGAACGATGGTCTTGCCCATCGCCTTGAGGACCGGCAGGCATGCCTCGAAGACCGCCTCGTCGCCGCCGACCATGATCGAGAGTGTCCCGGCAATCGCGAACTTGTCCGAGCCGGAGACGGGTGCGTCCAGCATCGCCCCTCCTCTGGCGGCGAGCGCCGCCGCCACTTTGCGGGTGATGGCAGGTGAGATCGTGCTCATGTCGATGAGCGTGAGGCCGGGGCGCGCGGCTTCGACGATCCCGCTCGGCCCGAGCGCCACCAGCTCGACGTCGGGCGAGTCGGGCAGCATGGTGAGGACGACGTCACTCCGCTCGGCAACCTCGCGCGGCGAGCTCGCCGCCTCGGCGCCCGCCGCGACGAGCTCCTCGACCGGTCCGCGGCTACGGCTGTGAACGACGAGCGGGAACCCCGCCTTCAGAATATTCTTCGCCATGGGCTTGCCCATGATGCCAAGACCGATGAATCCAATGCGCTGCATAGTACCCTCCTTGTTTCTTCCGTCTCTCCGTCTGGTCGCAGGGGGATGGGGGTCGAGCGCCGGTTGACCGAGCCCTACCCAGTCGCCGCTCGGGCGGGCAGGTGTGGCGCCGGTACCGGCCTCAAGGGGATGCCGAACACCCGGAAGCACAGGCGAACGACCGGGCCGATGGTCAGGCTGAAGACGATCGTGCCGCCGCCGATCGGCCCGCCCAGCAGGGCGCCGACGATCAGGACCGTGATCTCCATCGTCGTCCGGACGACGTCGACTCGCCAACCCGTCCGCCGGACCATCCCGAGCATGAAGCTGTCGCGCGGACCGGCGCCGAAGCGGGGCTTGATGTAGATGCCCGAGCCCAATCCGAAGATCAGAATGCCCGCCAGCAGCATCAGGTAGCCGACCAGCACGGAGTCTGCCCGCGGCACGAGCTTCCAGCCCAGAAAGATGTCGATGAAAATCCCGACGAGCACGCCGTTGGCGACGGTGCCGAGGCCCGGCCGCACGCCCAGCCCCCAACTGGCGACGAGCATTAGCAGCGACATGGCGACGCTGGCCTGACCGAACGTGAGCGGGAGAATCAGTGTCAGCCCCCAGTGGAAGGCATGCCAGGGACCGAGCCCGACGTTGGCCTGGAGAATGAGCGTGTTGCCGAAGGAGAAGACGACAATGCCGAACATCAGGAGGGCCAGCCGCCCGGCAAAGACGAGCGCCGATGCCGGTGCCCGTCCTGCGCCAATGGAGACCGGTGGATTCACGACTCCCACTGTTCTCTGGCTCCCACCATCACGATCTCCTGCACCACCGGCGAGCTGACTGGCGGCCGGGCCGCCCGTATGGGCCATTGTATCATCCGGGCAGGTCCGTGCCAAATGGCGGCGGAGCCGCTTTTTCGGTATTGACATAAGGCGAGCCGGGGGCGTATACTGAGGGCAGAACGCTCCCGCGAGGCTGGGCGTGGGGACACGCCGGATGGGATCACCGGGCAACCGGAGTGGTGAGGTAAGGGGGTCTGCCCCCGTGTAGCGGGGCGTTCAGAACGGCGGAGGGTCAGCCGTCAGCCCGGCTGACCCTCCCCCGCGTTCTCGGATCACCTGCACTCTGGTGATCATTCCCGCTGACCCAACTGCCGGCCTTTCAGCAACGCGACAACCCGGTCGAGAATGCGCTGGGCGACGGCCGTCTTCGCCATGAGCGGCAAATCCTCGACTCCTCCCTGTCGATCCAGGATGACGACGCGGTTCTCGTCGGCGCCAAAGCCGCTGCCGGCCAGTGTGATATCGTTGGCGACGATCAGGTCCAGGTCCTTGCCGAGCAGCTTGGCGCGCGCGTGCTCGACGACCCGCTCGCTCTCGGCGGCGAACCCCACTCGGACGAAGCTCCCGCGCGTTTGGGCGAGGATGTCGACCGTCGGCACCAGATCGATCGTCAAACTGCTGCCGCTTTTCTTGATCTTCTGCTCGGCCGGCAACGCCGGCCGGAAGTCGGCCGGCGCAGCGGCCATGATGAGCGCGTCGGCATCGGCCGTCGCCGCCCGGACGGCCTCGGCCATCTCGGCGACCGTCTCGACGCGAACCACCTTGACGCCGACCGGCGGCTGCTCGGCGGTGCTCACCAGGCTGACCCGAGCGCCGCGATCCCGTGCCATCTCGGCCAGAGCGTACCCCATCTTGCCGGACGACCGGTTCGTGATCACGCGGACCGGATCGATAGGCTCCCGGGTCCCGCCGGCCGTGACGACGACATGCCGGCCGGCCAGGTCGCCTGCTCGCCCGAGCATCTGGCGCACCACGCCGAGGATCTCCGCCGAGTCGGCCAGCCGGCCCCGACCGGTGGCGCCGGAGGCCAGGTAGCCGAACGCCGACTCGACGACGGCGGCGCCGCGCGCCCGCAGCGTGGTGAGGTGGCCGGCGGTCGCCGGATGTTCGAGCATGTGGCGCTCCATCGCCGGCGCGACGACGAGCGGTGCCGACGTCGCCAGTGCCGTCGTCGTCAGCGGGTCGTCGGCCAGCCCGAGCGCCAGGCGAGCGATCACGTCGGCCGTTGCCGGGGCGACCAGCAGCACGTCCGCCCGACGGGCAAGCCCGACGTGCTCGACGCTCATCTCGTTCTGGAGCGAGAACATGTCGGTGACCACCGGCCGATGGGTCAGGCTCTGGAACGAGAGCGGCGTCACGAACTGCTGGGCCGCCGCCGTCATCACGACGTCGACTCGAGCGCCGGCCTGCACGAGGCGGCTCGCCAGCTCGATCGCCTTGTAGGCGGCAATCGACCCGGTCACGCCGAGGACGACGTGCTTGTCGATCAACACCGGAACCCGTTGGTCGGTCATGGCTCCCCCATCATAGCAGGTTCCCGGCAGCCTCTTCAGCCAGCAACGAGCGACGGAGCCAACTATAGCACGCCAGTCGTAGAAAGGAAACCGGGTCGCGGAACTGGTAGAGTTGAGACACCGGCGCCTGGTGCAAGGCGTGGAGGTGGACATGGACGGCATTGTCCTGCGACCTGATCTCCAGGAAACCCTGGAGGAGGTAGAACACCTCAAGATCGAGACCTGGTAGGAGCTTCCGGGTCTGAGGCCGGGTGCAGGCGCAGCGCAGGAAGAGCCCGGAGGGTAGCGGCCGCCAACGCCTTGATCTCCACCGGCAGTCCGGCGATCATCAGGTAGACGGTGTCGGCGCGGGCGGCCAGGCGCTGATTGACCCGGCCGAGCACATCCCGATAGAGCCGGCCAAGCGGGTACGGCGGGACGAGCCCGAGGCCGACCTCGTTGGAGACAGCGATCACGCTCGCCTTGCCGGCTTCGTAGGCGGCGAGAAAGTCGTCGAGGCGGCCATCGACGGCCACCTCGGCCGCCTCCTCAGTGCTTTCCCCCAGCAGGACGTTTGCGGCCCAGAGCGTCACACAGTCGAGCAGGATGGTTCGAGCGCCCTCGGCCTGCCGGAGTCCGGCGGCCAGATCGGTCGGCTCCTCGACGGTTTGCCACTCGGCCGGCCGCGCCTGCCGGTGGACGGCGACCCGCCGGCGCATCTCCTCATCATCGCCGACCGTCGCCGTCGCCAGGTAGGCGATCGGCCCCGGCATCGCCGCCGCCAATTGCTCGGCGAACGTGCTCTTGCCGCTCCTGGCGCCGCCGAGAATGAGCACGAGCCGGCGAGCGTCGTTCATGGGCATGGCAGCCCGATCATCGCGTAGAGCGCCTCGACGTTGATCGACCGCCGCACGTGGGCAGCCAGCCGATCGTACTCGTCGTCGCGACTGCGGACCGACGCCGTCCAGAACAGCGCGATCCCCTTGCGCCGAGCCAGCTCGGCCAGGATCGCCCGGCGCAGGCCGTCGTTGGCAAAGAGCCCGTGCAGGTAGGTGCCGGCCACATCGCCGGCCGTGCCGACGGCGCCGTCGGCCTGGTCGATCCGTTCGCCGGAGCGGACGGTCAGGTGGCAGACCGGCGCTGAGCCGGCCGTGCGCGACTCGCCCATGTGGATCTCGTAGCCCGTCACCGGCTGTCCGCGCGCGGCCGCCAGCACTCCGCGCGGCGCGACGATGGACCCCGCTACCTGACAGGTCCATTTCTCCCGGGTGAAGATCGTCTCGACCGGCAGGAGCCCGAGTCCCCGGATGACCGGCTCGGCGGACTCCACGCCGTCGGGGTCGGCGATGAGCTCGCCCAGCATCTGATACCCGCCGCAGACACCAAGAATCGGCGTCCCTGCCGCCGCCAGGTCGACGATCTGGCTCGCCAGACCGACCGCCTGCAGCCAGGCAAGGTCGACGACGGTCGTCTTCGTGCCCGGTAGGATGACGAGGTCGGGACGGCCCAGCGCCTCCGGCCGGGACACGTAGCGGAGCACTACGCCGGGCTCGCTCGCCAGCGGGTCGAAGTCGTCGAAGTTGGCGATGTGCGGCAACTGGACGACGGCGACGTCGAGGGGTGAGGGCGCTCCCCCCATCTCCCCTCTCCCGCCGAGCGGGAGAGGGGCCGGGGGTGAGGGCGCGTTCTCCAGCGCCACCGAGTCCTCCTCGGCGATCCGGAGGTCTGCCAGGTATGGCACGACGCCCAGCACCGGGAGGCTCGTGCGCTGCTCCAGGAAGCGGAGCCCCGGCACCAGCAGGCCCAGGTCGCCTCGGAACTTGTTGATCAGCAGGCCGCGCACGCGCGCGCGCTCGTCGGGCTCGAGGAGCTCCAGCGTTCCGACAAGCCAGGCGAACACGCCGCCGCGGTCGATGTCGCCGACGAGCACGACCGGCGCATCGGCCAGCGCCGCGACTCGCATGTTCACGATGTCCCCGTCGCGCAGATTGACCTCGGCCGGGCTGCCGGCGCCCTCGATGATGACGACGTCGTACTGCTCCCGCAGCCGTGCCAGCGCGCCCACGACGATCGGCCAGAGCCTGGCCTTCCCCTGGACATAGTCTCCCCCGCCGATGGTCCCGGACGGCCGTCCCAGGGCCACCACCTGCGACCGGCTGTGCGCCTCGGGCTTCAGCAGGATCGGATTCATGTCGACGTGCGGCGGAATGCCGGATGCCTCCGCCTGGACAGCCTGGGCGCGTCCGATCTCGCCGCCGTCGGGCGTCGCAAAGGAGTTCAGCGCCATGTTCTGCGCCTTGAACGGAGCCACCCGATGGCCATCCTGCAGAAATATCCGGCAGAGGGCGGCGACGATCAAGCTCTTGCCGACCGAAGAACCGGTGCCCTGGATCATGAGCGTGCGCGCTGGCATGTGGCCTCCACTGCTGCAATCAGGCGCCGGCACTCCGGCAACGTTCTGACGCCGATTCGGACGTATGCGGGCAGGCCGAACGAGGCGCAATCGCGGACGACACAGCCGCGGCGAAGCAGCGCACTGCGAAACGCGGCGCCATCGCCGACCGGCAACAGGACGTAGTTGGCGACCGCCGGCACCGCCCGGAAGCCCAGCTCGCCGAACGCGCCGACGAGGTATCGGCGGGCCGAACGGACGAGCGGCAGGGTGTCGGCGAGGAAGGCGTCGTCGGCGAGCGCGGCGAGGCCGGCTGCCACCGCCGGCGCGCTGACCGACCACGGCGGCCGAACGCGATCGAGCGCCCCGACCACGTCCGGGCTCGCGATGGCATAGCCCAGCCGCAACCCGGCGATGCCGTAGTCCTTGGTCATCGAGCGCAGGATCACGAGGCGCCCGCTGCCGACCAGGTCGGCGACGGGCTCCCAGCCGTCGGCGAAGGCCGCGTAGGCTTCGTCCAGGACGAGCAGGCTGTCTTCGGAGGCGTCGAGCAGCCGCTCGATAGCCCGGCGTGGCAGGAGCCGGCCGGTCGGGTTGTTCGGGTTGCAGAGGAAGATGAGCCTGGGACGCTCGCGCCGGATCGCCGCGGCGGCAGCGTCGGCGTCGAGCGCGAAGTCGTCGGCGGCCACTGTCCGAAAACCGACGACGCGGGCGCCGGCGATCCGGACAGCGCGCGCGTACTCGCCGAAGGTCGGCTCGAAGACCAGAACGGTGTCGCCGGGGTCGAGATAGGCCAGAGCGACGAGCCACATGAGCTCGATCGAGCCGTTGCCGGCGACGACCTGGGCCGGGTCAACCCCGTTTTGCTCGGCGATGGCCCGGCGCAGCGCCGGGGCGCCGTCGTCGGGATAGCGTCCGACGGCACGGTCATCGAGGGCGGCGAGCGCCGCGCGGACGGCCGGCGGCGGCCCATACGGGTTGGCGCTGGCGCTGAAGTCGACGACCTCGGCCAGATCGACGCCCAGGCGGCGCAGCTCTTCGCCGGTGATCGATCCGTGCGGGCAGGCGGGCAGATCAGCGATTGCGGCGCGCGGTTTCGGAGGCACGGCTGAGCTCACGCATTCCTCCCACGAGAATCGACGCGCCGACCGCGACCAGCAGTGCGGCGCGGACGATCCGAACGGCACGGCCGACGTCGGCGGGCTGAATCGCCTGGTCGGGATCGCCGAGTCGGTAGTGGCCGACCTTTTCGAGCCGGACGCCGAGGGCGCCCGCCATGGCGCTCATCGGCCAGCCGGCGTTGGGACTTTCAGTCCTGGTGTGGTCCCGCCGCATGATGGCTCGGGCCCTCTGCCAATCGCCGCCGGCCAGCGCCGAGCCGGCGACGACGAGCCAGCCCGTCGCCCGCGCCGGCACGAGGTTGGCGAGGTCGTCCAGCCGGGCGGCGGCTTTGCCCAGGTACTCGTAGGCGCCGTGGTAGCCGATCATCGAGTCGGCGGTGTTGATGGCCCGATAGGTCACAGCGCCCGGCACACCGAAGGCGAGCGTTGCCAGCATCGGGCCGACGAACGAATCGCTCGCGTTCTCGGCGACCGACTCGATCGCGGCCGCCGCCAGGAGATCGGTGCCCAGCCCCGACGTGTCTCGACTGACGAGGCTCCTGAGCGCCTCGCGCGCTTCATCCGGTCGGTCGGCGGCCAGGGCGGCCTCGACCCGTTCGACCGATCGGATCAGCTCACGGATGGCGAACATGCTCTTCAGGATGGCGACCTCGGCCGCGAGCCGCACGACCGGATGCACCCGCCCGAGGGCGCGCAGGACGAGCCACGTCCCAACGGCATACACCGCCGGCGGCGCCACGGCCATGCCGGCGCCATAGAGGAGCTGTCGCACAGGACCCTCCTTCGGCGCTCGCCGCCGCAGCCCGTCGACGACCCGCCCCATCCAGACCACCGGATGAACGGGGGCCGGCGGCTCGCCGGCGACGAGGTCGACCAGCACCGCGACGAAAAACGAGAGAGCGGGTATTGAGTCAGTACGCGCCATTTCCGATCCACTGCCTGCTATGCCGAGCCGCAGCGAGGCATCGCCCGGTCGCTGCTGGTTCGAACTGGGTCGCCCTCCCCGGCCGGCATGTTCATCGTCCGTAGTGAGCCGCAACGCTCGCGGACTGCTCGGCATCACACTACTCCCCCGAAATCCCCCGAGTTCCTACAAGTTCCTACGACCAGACGACATTCCTGGCGGTTCGTCGTCCCTCGAACCCGCGTCAGATCGCTACCATCGCCAGCAAGACCACCGTCTCGACCGTCTCGTTGATGGCGCCGTAGGTATCGCCGGTCAGACCGGGGATGCGGCGGAGCACCCACCGGCCCGCGAGAAACGTCCAGACCGCTGCCAGGCCCAGCACGGCCAGGCCGAGCGCGCCGGCGATGGCAGCGGCGGTGGCAGCGGCGACGAGCGTCGCCAGGGCGAGCCGGCCGGTCGTCGCCGCCGCCTTGTAGGCCGCGCCGAGACCGACCGGGCGCGCGTACGGGAAACCCCGGAGCGCCGCCACCATCGTCCAGCGGCCGAGCGTCGGCGCCAGCAGGAGCGCCGGCACCCGCTGAGCGGGCGGGAGCCCCATGAGCGCGCCGTACTTCAGCAACACGACGAGCACCAGGCCCAGGACGCCGAAACTGCCCACCCGGCTGTCGCGCATGATCTCGAGCCGCTCCTTCGGGCTGCGCGGAGCGAAGAGCCCGTCGCAACTGTCCATGAGCCCATCCTGGTGGAGCCCGCCGGTCAGCAGCACCGCCGCGAGGATCAGAAGGCCGTTGACGACCACCGGCGGCCATACCCGCCCGAGCGCCGCGTCGAGGCCGACCAGGATCAGGCCGATAGCCAGCCCGACGATCGGAAACGCTACCTGACCCCGCCCCCACTCGTCCGGCGTCGCCTCCCGCCGCACCGGCAGCGGCAGCACCGTCAGAAACCGAAACGCCCAGAGCATACGTCACTCGTCATGCGTCAGGCGTCACTCATCACTCAACACCCATCACTCGTCACTCCGCCCCGAGACTCCGGCCGAGGCGAAGGTAGCCATCTCGTTCAGAATGCCGACGGCGCCGTCGATGATCCCCATCGCCAGCGCGGCGCCGGTCCCTTCGCCCAGCCGCATCGAGAGGTCCAGGAGCGGCGTGAGCCCGAGGTCGGCCAGGATCGCCCGGTGGCCGATCTCGACCGAGCAATGGCCGGCGATCAGGTAGTCCCGCGCCTGCGGGCAAAGGCGGCAGGCGACGAGCGCCGCGGCGCCGGAGATGAACCCGTCGACGACGACGGGAATCCGCTGCGCTGCCGCGCCGAGGACGACGCCGGCCAGTCCGGCGATCTCCAGGCCGCCGACCTTCGCCAGCACGTCGAGTCCGTTGGCCGGATCCGGCCGGTTCACGGCGATCGCCTGCTCGATGACGGCCACCTTCCGAGCCAGGCCGTGATCGTCGACGCCGGTCCCACGGCCGGTCACCTTGGCAACCGGCAGGCCGGTCAGCACAGCCGTGATGGCAGCGGACGGCGTCGTGTTGCCGATCCCCATGTCGCCGGTGGCGACGAGGTCGAGCCCTCGCCGGACCTCCGTCTCGACGACGTCGAGCCCGACCTCGATAGCCCGGACCGCCTGTTCTGGCGTCATGGCCGGGCCCTTCGCGAGATTGGCAGTGCCAGGGGCGACCCTGGCGCTGACCAGCCCGGGGTGTGCAGGCAGGTCGGCGGCGACGCCGACGTCGACGACGACGACGCCGGCGCCCACCCGGCGCGCCAGGACGTTGATGGCGGCGCCGCCGGCGAGGAAGTTCAGCACCATCTGCGGCGTCACCTCCGATGGATAGGCGCTGACCCCTTCGGCCGCAACGCCGTGGTCGCCCGCCATGACGACGATGGCCTTCCGAGACACGGTCGGTTGCGTCCGGCCCTGAATGGCGGCCACCTGCACCGAGAGGTCTTCGAGGCGGCCAAGACTGCCGGGGGGCTTCGTCAAGGTATCCTGCCGGGCTCGCGCGGCAGCCAATATGGCCGCGTCGAGCGGACCGATTGCGGCGATCGTCGCCTGGAGACGGTTCACGTAGTCCTCCTTCAGAATCGGAACATCCCTGACCGCCGCCCCAGGGCCAGCCTGATCGTGCCGGCCAGGCCATTGGCGGCAACATCCTCCAGATCGAAGTAACGGCCATCCATCGCCGTCGCGATATCACGGGCGCGCCCCAGCTTGAACCGGCCGCTCTCGGTATCCAGAACGACGGACGGCACACCCTGTCGCCGGAGCTGGACCGCCGCTTCCTGGGCGTCGGCAAACGGATCGCCGTCGGCAAGCGCCACGTTGGGACGGCCGTCCGTCAAGAGGACGAGCAACGGCGAAAGGTCCCGGTTCCGGTGATAGGCGGCGCGCAGCGTCTCCCGGGCGAGGACGAGTCCGTGGGCGAGCGGTGTTCGGCCGCCCGTCGGCAACGTCTTCAACCGCTGCTGCGCCAGTTGGACGCTGCGCGTCGGCGGCAGCAGCAGCTTGGCGTCGGTCCGCCAGAAGGCGACCAGACCGACCTGGTCGCGGCGCCGATAAGCGTCGAGGAGCAGCGACTGGACGACGCCCTTGACGGCCACCATCCGCTGCTCGGCGCCCATCGAGGCGCTCGCGTCGACGACGAGGAGGATCAGGTTCCCCTGCTCGACCTCTCGCACCTTCTGTTGCAGGTCGCTCGATTCCAGCAGGATCGCCGGGCCGACCGGCTGCCGGAGCCGCCGCGCCGGCTGAAACGGCGCCGCCGTCCGGATGGTCGCGTCGAACGCGAGCGCGGCGCTCGGAGGCTTGAGGGGGGTGCTCCGAATGTACGGCCCTCGGCCCTCGCCGGTCCTGGCGGTGCTCCGGCGACCTCTGGTGTAGGCACGCCGCGACTCGACCGTGAGCTTCTTCACCGGCGTTACATCGCCCACCGGAAAGACGTGGTCGCCGCCAGCCTGCTGCCCCGGTGCGGTGCCTTTTCCTGCGCCGCTCGGGGTTGCAGCCTGCCCCGTCGCCGTCTCGCCTCCTGCCTCGGGCTCGCCCTGCTCGCCGGAGCCACCCCGGCCGTGGCGCCGGATCGCCTCCTCGATCTGGTCCTCGTCCAGGCCGATCTCCTGGAACGGCTTTCGGCGCTGGCGGTGGGCGAGGGTGAGCTCGGCGGCCTTGCGAATGTCGTCGTGGACGACTCGGCCGCGTCCGGCATAGGCGGCCAGCGTCGCCGCCGCCTTGTACATGACGATGTCGGCGCGCAGGCCGTCGACGGCGAACTCGGCGCACAGCGCGGTGATCAGGGCGAGCATGCCGTCCCCCACCTGGACGGACGGAAGAAGCTTCCGAGCCTGGTAGATGCGCTCGCGCTCAGCCTCCTCCGCCGGCGTCCATCGCTCCAGAAACGCCGCCGGGTCGGCCTCGAAGGCGATCCGCCGCCGAACGACTTCGGCGCGGTCGACCGGCTCCCGGAGCGTCTCGACCTCGGCGGCCAGCCCGAAGCGGTCGAGGAGCTGCGGGCGCAGCTCGCCCTCCTCCGGGTTCATCGTGCCGGCCAGGATGAACTGGGCGGGGTGGTGGAACGAGATCCCCTCTCGCTCGACATAATTGGTGCCCATCGCGGCGGCATCGAGCAGCACGTCGACCAGATGGTCGTTCAGGAGGTTCACCTCGTCGATATAGAGGATGCCGCGGTTGGCGCTCGCCAGCAGGCCCGGCTCGAACCGGCGCCGGCCGTGCTGAATGGCGTGCTCGAGGTCGAGCGTGCCGACCACCCGATCCTCTGTCGCGCCCACCGGCAGAACGACCAGCGGCACCCGACGAGTGCGGACGGCGAGCTCGTCACCCGCGCCCAGGTGCTCCTGACAGTCGGTACACTGGCCGCCCGGGTCGCCGGGATCGCAGCCGAAGGGACAGCCGGCGACGATCTGGATCTCGGGGAGCAGGTTGGCAAGAGCGCGGACGGCCGTGGACTTGGCCGTCCCCTTCTCGCCGCGCACGAGCACCCCGCCGATACGCGGGTTGATGGCGTTGAGGATGAGCGCGCGCTTGAACCGCTCCTGGCCGACGATGGCCGTGAACGGGAAGACGGGTCGACTCGAGACGTTCACCGATGTGCTCCTGTCGCCGGCTCGTATCGCGCTTCGAGCCGGGCGTCGATCTCCAGGTAGATGCGTCGGAGCTCCGCCAGCAGATCCTCCGGCGGATGCTCCCATAACCCTCGCTGCGCCGCCTCCAGCAGCCGCTCGATGATCCCCCGCAGCGCCCAGGGGTTCTTCTCCTCGAAGAACGCGCGCAGCGCAGGATCGCAGGCGTACCGCTCGGCCAGCCCCGTGTACATGGTGTCGTCGGCGACGCCGGCGGTTGCATCGTAGCCAAACAGGTAGTCGACGCTCGCCATCATCTCGGCGGCGCCCTTGTAGCCGTGGCGCTGGATCGCGGCGATCCACCGGGGGTTGACGAGGCGCGCCCGGTAGACCCGCCGGGCCTCGTCCTCCAGGGGGCGGACCTTGACGTCCGACGGGTTCGCGCTGTCTCCAATGTAGGCCCGAGGCTGGCGACCGGTCAGGACGCGGACGGTTGCGACCATGCCGCCGTGGAACTGGAAATAGTCGTCGCTGTCAAAGATGTCGTGCTCGGCGTTATCCCGATTCTTCGCCGCCGCTTCGATGGCGGCAAACCGCTCGCGGAACGCCTCGGGCGCAGCAGCTCCCGCCGTGCCCTGACCGTACGCGTACTGGCCCCAGGTGCTGTAGACGGCGGCGATATCCTCGTCGGTCTTCCAGTTGCGCCCTTCGATGAGCTGGAGCAAGCCGGCGCCGTAGCTGCCCGGCTTGCTGCCGAAGATGCGGTAGCGGCTCTCCCGGCGGGCTTCCTCGAAGGCCGATCCCAGGGCCAGCCGGCGCGCCAGATCCCGCCGGGTGTGGCGAGCAACGTAGTTCACGTCGTCCCCCTCGTCCAGCCCGGCGACGAGGTCAATCGCCTGGTCCATCAGCGCCACCAGGTTCGGGAAGGCATCGCGGAAGAAGCCGCTGATCCGCACGGTGACGTCGACGCGGGGCCGGCCGAGCTCCTCCAGCGGCACCGGCTCCAGGCCGAGGACGCGACCGGTGCCGAGCTGCCAGATCGGCCGAGCCCCGAGCAGCGCAAGCACCTGCGCCACGTCGTCGCCCTGCGTCCGCATGGCCGACGTGCCCCAGGCGACGATGCCGACCGTCTCCGGGAGGGCGCCGGTGTTCCGTGTGTGCTCGGCGAGCAGCGCCTCGGCCAGCGCCTGGCCGACGATCCAGGCGGAGGACGAGGGAAGGGCGAGCGGATCGACGTTGTAGAAGTTTCGACCGGTCGGCAGCGCCTGCGGCACCCCGCGGGTCGGCGCACCGCTCGGCCCCGCGAGAACGTACCCGCCGCCCAGCGCCCGCAGCACGTTCTGGATCTCGTCCGTCGTTCGCGCCACCGCCGACAGAAGCCGGTTCAGCGGTTCCCCGAGCGCATCCTGCCCGCCTTCCAGCGCCCGGACGATGGCCTCGCGCGTCGCGGCGCGATCCGGCCCCGTCGCCCCGGCGAGCACCGCGGTCAGAAACTCGACGAGCCGTTCACCCCGCGGCGGCTCGCCGAGCACGTGCAGGCCATCCCGGATCGGCCAGTCCCGCAGCTCGCAGAGGATGGCGTCCAGGCGGGCAGCGAACTCGGCAAACTCCCGGGGCCGCTTGTCGAAGCCGACGTCGGTCGCCAGGCCGGACCGCTCGGCGATCTGCCAGATCTGCTCCTCGAGCACCGGCCGGCGGCCGGGGTCGAAGATCTGCGCCTGGTCGTACTCTTCGAGGAGGCGCGAGAGCTCCGCAGTGTCGCCGTAGCTGCCCGCCTCGACGACCACGGGCGGCAGATGGTCGACGACGACGGCTGCACCGCGCCGCTTCGCCTGCGCGCCCTCACCCGGGTCGTCGACGATGAACGGGTAGACGTTGGGCAGATCGTCCAGCGCGGCGGCCGGGAAGCAGCCCGCCGACAGGCCCAGGCTCTTCCCCGGCAGCCATTCGAGCGTGCCGTGCTTGCCGAGGTGGACGACGCCATCGGCGCGGAAGACATCGCGTAGCCAGCGGTAGCAGGCAAGGTAGTGGTGGCTGGGCGGGAGGTCCGGCGAGTGGTAGATGGCGCCGGGCTGGTCGTCGTACCCTCGTGGTGGTTGGATCATGATGAAGACGTTGCCGAGCCGAAGTCCGGCCACCCCGAAGCCCCCGTCCGTCAGATAGAGCGTCCCGGGCGCCGGCCCCCAGTGCTGCTCGACCGTCGCTCGGGCAGTCTCCGGCAGACCGGCGAACCACCGGCGGTAGTCGGCGGTCGCCATCCGCTCGGCGCCAGCGAGCTGGCCGTCCATCAGGAACTCGCGGTCGTACGTTGCCCGGTCGATCAGGTGGTGAATCAGCTCGTCGCCGGTTGCCGGCAGGTCGCCGACCGCATAGCCGGCCTGGCGCATCGCCCGCAGAAGGTTCAGCAGCGACGCGGGCGTATCGAGGCCGACGGCGCTGCCGATCCGGGCGTTCCGGGTCGGGGAGCAGGCCAGGACGATGCCGATGCGCTTTTCGCCATTCGGTCGCCGCCGGAGCCGCGCCCAGGCGAGCGCGAGGCGGATAGCGCGATCGATCCCATCGGCGTGCGGGACGTAGACGGGCAGGGGGAGGTCGCCGCCCGACCTGCCGCGGTCGCGCTCGGCCTTGAAGGCGATCGGTGGACCGGCGACCCGGCCGTCGAACTCGGGCAGGGCCACGCTCATCACAGCGTCGACCGGCGAGAGCCCGGCTGCCCGCTCGCGCCAGGCGGCCATCGGATCCGTCGAGACGACCGCCTGAACGATGGGCATGTCCAGCTCTTCGAGCAGCGCCAGGCCGTCGTCATCACCCTCGCCCGGCGCTCGCCCGGGCGACCGCGCCATCGCGAAGCTCGTCGTATTCACGACGACGTCCACCCGCCGCCTGCCATCTGCCTGGAAGACGTCACGCAGGACGGCCGCCCCGTTCGCCCTGAGACTCAGGCAGAAGACGGCGAGCACGTTGGCGCCGGCCTCCTCAGCGCGATGCACCAGCGCATCGACGAAGGCGAGATTGCCGGCGAGCCAGTGGGCCCGGTAGAAGATCAGTCCGACCGTCGGCCGGTCGGGGTCGATTCGGGCGAGGGCCTCGGCGAGCGACTCGCCCTCCGGCCGACTTGGATGGTAGAGGCCGACGTGCGGCAGTTGGATGGGCGGCTGAAAGCCATAGGCGGTGCCGAAGACGCGATCGGCCAGGAGCCGCAGCCCGTTGGCCAGGTTGGCGGCGCCACCTTCGGCGAAGTACCGGTCGACGGCCGTCGCAACCTCGGCCGGCACCGTCGTCGCGGCCGCCAGCTCGCCGTCCGGCTGCGGGTCGGGGCGCTGCGCCAGCAGGGGAATGCCGGCCGACCGACACGTCGCCACCAGCCTGGGGAAGCCGGGCAGCGCGCGACTCCCGCCGAGCAAGCGGATGATGGCGAGCTGCGCCGCCGCCGCCTCGGTGCAGAGCGCATCGACGTCCTCCAGATCGGCCGGCGTCAGCGCCTGGATCCGGGGGAAGTCCGGGGGCAGCAGTGTCGCGGCGCGCGCCAGCGTCAGCAGATCGGTCTCTGCCGTCGTGATCAAGAGCAGCTTGCGCAGGCTCGTCGACCCGTTAGAGCGGTTTGCACAGGGATTGACCAAACGACCACCCCGACATTCTTGGCGTCTTCCTTAGCGATCTTGGCGAGCGATCCTGGCGTCTTGGCGGTTCGGCCTCTCTCAAGATCGCTTAGAACTCCACACCGCGCTGGGCGACGATGCCCTGGTCGAACGGGTGCTTGACGAGCGTCATCTCGGTGACCAGGTCCGCCGCCGCGATCAGCTCCGGCGGCGCGTTCCGGCCGGTCAGGACCAGGTGCAGGTCCGGCGGCTTCGTCGCGATGAGGTCGAGGACCTCCTGAACTGGGACAAGCTCGGCCTTGATCGCTCCCAGGATCTCGTCCAGGACGATCATCTGGTACTGGCCCGACGTGAGGTAGGTGCGTGCCTGCTCCAACCCCTCACGGGCTGCAACCTGGTGCTCGGAGAGGTCGACGCGATCGTCGCGCCGCCCCTCGACGGTGAAGCCGCGGCCGGCGCGCACGATCTGGAAGTACGGCTGGAGGGCGCTGGCGGCCTCGACCTCGCCGGTCTTCCAGCGGCCTTTGATGAACTGAATGACCATCACGCGCATGCGGTTGCCGGCGGCCCGGAGCGCCATACCCATGGCCGCCGTCGTCTTTCCCTTGCCGTTGCCGGTGAAGATCATCACCAGCCCTTTTCGCTTCTTCTCGTGCGGCGCTCGACGCTCGGCCGGCGCCGATCCCACGGCGTTCTCTGCTGCCGGCGCTGATGGTGCAGCGGCGCTGTGTCCATTGATCACGGCTCTCCTCCTCATCCGATTGACTGATCCGACCGCCTTTCGATCACCAGGACCGTCAGATCGCTGAACGACTCGGGCGACCGCGCCAACTCCTCCAGGGTGAACCGGCGCACCCGCTCGCCGGGGAGCGTCAGTCGCTCGCAGAGAACGGCGCCCCGGCTCCCGTCGACCTGATGAGAAAGGAGGTATCGGGCGATCTCTGGCGGCATGAAGTCCCACGGCCTGGGCAGGACGAGGACGGAGCGCCCGTGCGCGGCCGCCCAGGCGAGCTCCTGCAGCTCACGATCGACAGGATCCCGCTTGTGGAACGTGATGAAGATCGACTCCTCCATGACGGCGCCGCTCCGCGCGCAGGCCACCTGGAGAGCGCTGATGCCGGGCGTGAGATCGTACTCGCCGCACGCCGCCCGCACTCGATCCAGGAGCTGTCGCTCGGAGAACGTCGGGTCGCCATACGTGCAGACGACGCAGCGACGCCCGCGCCGGATCTCCGTGCCAAGCTCAGCCAGCCGGTCCGTCTGGTTGTGGTAATCGAGATCCCAGGCGGCGCCACGGATCCAGGGCCGCACCACGTCCAGAACGGTCGTGAAGCCGGCGACCACGTCGGCGTTCTCGATCAACGCCCGCGTGCGGACGGGGACATAGCTCGGGTCGCCGGGGCCGACGCCGACCACGTGGACGCGGGCATGAGTGTCCATGATCTCAGTCAACTCCCGAGAGGACTGGAGACGACGAGGCTGGCGCGCATCCCCGGTCTCCGGTTGTGAGGAGGCGCTGAACGACGTCCAGGACCTCCGATGGCGCGGCGACGATACCGCGTGCTTCGAGCGCGCGCAAGTGGGCTGTGGCGAGGCCACCGGTGAAGTCGCGTTCGGCAGGCGGGCGGCCGGCGACGACGACGAGCCGGCGGGCGAGGGCGGCAGCCGCGAGGTTGCACAGGTTGCCCTGGCCGAACGGGATGTCGTCGAGGACGACGGCGTCGGCGGCGGCGGCCAGATCGGCGTTTCGCCGATGGGCGGCGTCGTCGACGGCGGTGTAGGGCGGGACCGACACCGTCTCGACCCCGAGGCACTGCGCCGCCAGGAAATCGGTATCGTTCTCGACGAGCACGCCGGTGCTCACACGACAGCCCGCGCGCTGGAGCACGTAGAGCAGGTGGGCCGTCTGGCCGCCGCCGCCGATCACGTGGACGTGCCCGGTCGGCTCACCGCCCGGGGCGGCGTCGTCCGCCAGCACCGTCACGGCCAGCGCGGCGGTGAGCGCGTCGCGGCGCACGACGGCGCGGACGCCGAACGCCGCCCAGAGGTTGGCAGGCGTCAGCACCTCGGCCGGCGTCCCCTCGGCGACGATCCGACCGGAGGCGAGGAGGACGAGCCGATCGCAGTACCTGGCGGCCAGGTCGAGGTCGTGAATCGCCGCGATGACCGTGAGTCCCTCGCCGACCCAGCCGCGGAGCCGCTCCAGCACCTGGATCTGGTAGGACACGTCGAGATTGGCCGTCGGCTCGTCGAGCAACAGCAACTGTGGCTGCTGCGCCAGCGCCCGCGCCAGAAAAACGCGCTGCCGCTCGCCGCCGGAGAGCTCGCCGATCGGTCGCTCGGCGAACTGGAGCGTGTCGGTTGCGGCCATGGCGTCCTGCGCTATCGTCTGGTCGGCGCCGGACTCCCACGCAAAGCGGCCCAGGTGTGGGCTCCGCCCCATCAGCACCGCCTCCAGACAGGTGAACGCAAAGGGAACGGCCGGGTCCTGCGGCACGCGGGCGACGATCCGGGCGGCCTCCTTGCGGCCAAGCCGCAGGAGGTCGGCGCCGTCCAGCCACACCAGGCCGGCGGAGGCCCGGGCGACGCCGGCGATCGCCTTCAGCAGCGTCGTCTTGCCGGCGCCATTGGGGCCGATCAGCCCGACGAACCGCGCGCGGGGCGCCGTGAGCGCCACCGCATCGACCAGCCGGCGGCCGGCGACCTCAAACGTCAGGTCGTGGACGCGGAGCCCGTCGGCGTTCCTGGGGCGATGCTGACAGTCCATCGTCGTCAACGGAAGTCGTCCGGATAGAGGATCTTTGCCAGATCTTCGATGCCTCGAACATTCCAATGAGACAGGGTATTGAAGTATGCCTGGCGCACGGGGACGATTCGCTTGTTCTTGATCGCGGGAACCTCCTGGAGCGCGGGATGGCCGGTCACCGGTTCGGCGAGCTCGGGCTTGGCAAGGTCGACCTCCGCCAGGAGGATCACGTCGGGCTTCATCTCGGGGATGGTTTCCAGGCTGATCTGCTTGTTTCCCTTGATGCCCGCCTCGGCGGCAACGTTGATTCCGCCGGCTCGCCGGATCACCGCGTCCTCCGTCGACCCCTCACCCGGCGTGAAGTTCTTGGCGACGAGCATCAGCACCCGCTGCCGTGCGCCGGCAGGCTTCGGCTGGACAATGCGGTCAATCGCTGCCAGGCGCTCCTCCAGCTCTCTGACCAGCGCCTCTCCCCGCTCCTCTTCGCCGAAGAGATACGCCATGAGGCGGATGTTGGCGGCATGAGCCTCCGGCGACTGCACCAGGTCCGTGATGATGACGGGAACGCCCGCGTCGACAAGCCGCTGGACGAGATCTTTGTTCGAGAACGGGCTGGCTACGACGAGGTCCGGCCGGGCGGCGATGACCTCCTCGGCGTCCCGTCCCACCTGCGTGGGAACCTGCTTTGCCAGCTCGGCGACGTTCGAATAGCGGGGGTCCACTGAAAACCTGGCAACGGCCGCAATCCGGCCGGGGTCCACCAGCCGGAACGTGATCTCGTCGTAGCCGACCGAGAGCGTGTGGATGCGCATCGGCTTCGCCTTGATCTCGACAAGCCCGTTTACCGCCTGAACCCTGCGCGGCCAGCCCGTCGTCCGATCGACGATCGTCGTTTTCGGCGCCGGAGCCGCGCGCGTTGGCGTCGCCGGAGGAGGCGCGGCGGTCGCGGCCGGCGCTAGACCCGGCGACGCTACTGCCACTCCCGTGACGACAGGCGCGGACGTTGGGCCGGCGGAGGGCGCCGGGGGCGTTGCCGGCACACAGGCCGCCAGCGTGACCAGAACGAACAGCGCGCATCGCAGCAATCTCATGGGCTCTCTCTCACAGGGTATCGTATCGGTCTATCGACGCTTCGATTGGCATGACGCATGACGCACGACGCATGACCTCACAAAGCAAAGGTCTTTCGGCGGTTCCGATGGAGCAGGTACAGGAAGAACGGCGCGCCGATGCTCGACGTCACGATCCCGACCCGCAGCTCCGCCGGCTGGACCAGCAATCGGGCAACCGTGTCTGCGACCAGGAGGAAGAACGCGCCGCCCAGCGCCGAGAGCGGGAGCAGCACCCGATGGTCCGGACCGACGACGAGTCGCAGCAGGTGTGGCACGATCAGCCCCACGAACGCGATCGTTCCGCTCACGGCAACAGCCACAGCCGTCATCAGCGCCGACGCCGCCAGCAGCGTCAGCCGAACGCGGCCGGTGACGACACCCAGCCCTCGGGCTTCCTCCTCCCCCAGCGTCAACAGGTTCAGGTCGCGCGCAAAGGCGAACACGACGAGCGATCCCGCCAGGATTGGCCCGGCGATGAGGCCGGCGTGCGCCCAGCTCCGGTTCTCGAGGCCGCCCATGAGCCAGAACACCATCTCGCGCAGCCGTTCGCGGTCCTCGGAGAAGGAGATGATCGCCGACGTCCCGGCGCCGAAGAAGGCGCTGACGGCAATGCCGGCCAACAGAAGTGTGGCAACCGGGGCTCGGCTTCCCGGCAGGGCGATGCCGACGACCACCAGCGCGGCCACCAGTGCGCCGGCAAAGGCGAGAGCCGGCAGCGCCAGCGCGTGCCGGCCGGCGAGGCCGGACGAGAGGGCGATGACGGCGCCGAGCGCGGCGCCGCTGGAGAGTCCAATGACGCCGGGGTCGGCCATCGGATTCCGAAAGATGCCCTGAAGGACGGCGCCCGACAGCGCCAGCGCCGCACCCGCCAGACCGGCGACGGCAATCCGGGGCAGCCGGATCTGCTCGACGATCTGCTGCTCCGTCCGGGTGAACGCGCCCGTGGACAAGCCCAGCCGGTGCAGCACGATGGCCGCGCTCGCCTGGACCGGCACACGGGCTGGCCCGAGCGCCGCCGCGACGACGGCAGTGATGGCAAACGCCAGCAACAGGACCCCACCGCCGAGGACCAACCGCGTCGCAGCCCGCGCCCGTGCCGCCGGCGCCGCCGCTGCCGCAAATGCCGATTGATCGGTCGCCGGTCGACCCCGTCGTTGGAGAGCGCCTGGACTCCAGTTAATCCCCATCCTCCACCAAACGAAAACCCCGCCTTCGCTCGGCGGGGTCAAAAAAACCCCCTGCCCGCACAACAGGACAGAGGGACGGGATCATCTCCCCGTCAGCCTGACCTTTTCGTCGAAGGCATCGGCAGCGGCTAGAGTAGGCGACCTGACTTCCCCGGTGGAGGGACGCCCTGACGGCATCGCCCCCGGCGGCCGGGATTCACAGTTGCGAGACAGTGGCGGATTCCCACCGCACTTCGCTCTTCGGGCTCCGACGGAGCACTCCAGCCATTCGCTATTCGATTCGTGGCGCATCATACCACGTGGCTCGAAGCCTGTCAATTGACAACAGCGGCAGCGGCCGGTATGCTTCCAGAGTGGAGAGGCATGCATTGGTTTCGATAGGCGTTCCTCCGACGGATGCCCCGGACCGGCGGATCGCCAAGCTCACGGCTCTTCTGGACGTGGGCCGCGCCCTCGCGCAGGAGCTGGACGCCGATTCCTTGCTCCGGGTGGTCATGCAGAAGACCACCCAGATTCTCGACGCCGATCGGAGCACGCTGTTCCTCGTCGACTTCGCCACCCGGGAGCTCTGGTCGAAGGTAGCCCAGGGGGTTGGCGTCAACGAGATCCGCTTCCCGATGCACCTGGGCCTCGCGGGGCACGTCGCCATGACCGGGGAGATCATCAACATCCCTGAAGCGTACGACGACCCCCGCTTCAACCGGGACGTCGATCGCCGGACCGGCTATCGCACCAGGACGATTCTGTGCATGCCGGTCAAGGAGGCCGACGGGACCATTCTCGGCGTCATTCAGGTGTTGAACAAGCGCGGCGGCATCTTCGACGCCGAGGATGAAGAGACCCTGGCGATCCTGTCCAGCCAGACGGCGGTCGCCCTGCGCAACGCCCGACTCCTCGACGAGCTGCGCCGGCGCATGAAGCGCACCGAGATCCTGCTCGACGTCATGCGAACGCTTTCCGGCAACCTCGACCTGGAGCCGTTGCTGGCAACCATCATGGCCAAGACCACCCAGGCGATGGATGCCGACCGCAGCACGCTTTTCCTGGTGGACTACCGCACCCGCGAGCTCTGGTCCAAGGTCGCCCAGGGCGCCGAGGTGAACGAGATCCGCTTCCCGATGCATCTGGGCCTGGCGGGTCACGTCGCAATGACCGGCGAGACCATCAACATTCCGGAGGCGTACGACGACCCCCGCTTCAACCGGGACGTCGACCGGCGGACCGGCTACCGGACCAGGACGATCCTGTGCGCGCCGGTGCGGGACGAGACCGGGCGGATCATCGGCGTCACCCAGATCCTCAACAAGCGGCAGGGGGTTTTCAACACGGAGGACGAGGATCTGCTGGGGGCGCTCTCCGCTCAGGCCGCCATCGCCCTGAAGAACGCGCAGCTCTTCCAGCAAGTGTCCTTCATGAAGAACTACAACGAGAGCATCCTCCGCTCGATGGCGACCGCGGTGATCACGCTCCAGCCCGACGGCGTGGTCAGCACGGTGAACCCCGCCGCGGTCCGCGTCTTCGGTCTCCAGAGCCTGGACTGGTTCGGTCTGGTGGTCGATCAGATCCTGAACGCCTCACAGAACGTGGCGCTGGTCGAAGCCGTCCGGCGCGCGGTCGCCACCGGTGCTGAGTACACCGGCTATGACCTGAAGTACACAACGCTTGCCGGCGATCTCGTGAGCCTGAACGTCAACGTCCTGCCGCTCCGGGATAACAAGGGGCAGGCGTTGGGCTTCGTCCTCGTCGCCGACGATATCACCCAGGAGCAGCGGCTGATGAGCACCCTCTGCCGCTACGTCGCGCGTGAGGTGGCCGAGAAGGTGCTGGCGCAGCGCGACCAGCAGGCGCTCGGCGGCATCAAGCAGCGGGTCACCGTGCTCTTCTCCGACATCCGCTCGTACACGACCATTACCGAGCGGGCGACCGCGGAAGAAGTGGTGGCTTTGCTCAACGACTACTTCTCGCGCATGGTGAAAGAGGTCTTTCGGTTTGAGGGGACGCTGGACAAGTACATCGGCGACGCGATCATGGCGGTCTTCGGCGCGCCGATCGCCCACGACGACGACCCGCTGCGGGCCGTCCTGGCGGCGGTGGCGATGCGCCGCGGGCTCTGGCGGTTCAACGAGGAGCGCATGGCCGCGGGCGAGGTGCCCATCGAGATCGGCATCGGCATCTGCAACGGCGAGGCCGTTTCCGGCAACATCGGCTCGATGGACCGCATGGACTACACCGTCATCGGCGATGCCGTGAACGTTGCCTCCCGGCTGGAGGGGTTGACCAAGAACTACCCGTGCAAGATTCTCTTCAACGAGGGGGTCTACGATTTCGTGCAAGGGGTCATTCCCTGCATCGAGCTGGGTCTGGACCACGTCAAGGGGCGAGAAGAGGCCGTTCGCATCTTTGGCATCTCGGACGACTGGATCCGCTCGGATACGGATGACCTGTTGGCGAGCGTTCAGCTATCAGCAGTCAGCTCTCAGCAGGATGACGCGGCGAGTCCGACGCCAGGGGGATAGGCGGGAACTGACTGCTGGTCGCTGAAAGCCCACGCGAATCTGACAAGGCTGCTAAAAGACCTTGACATTGCGTCCAGACGCGCTACCATTGTGACATTGGGCGGTCAGTCGCGGGTCCGGCGCCGCGGCCGGTAACACGAATAGACGTGGCGCCTGCCGGGCGCTCCGGATAGATCCTGAAAGAGACGGCAACCATGGACGTGCGGTTCTGGGGGACACGCGGATCGATTGCGTCACCCGGACTACAGACCACCAGATACGGCGGCAACACGCCGTGTGTCGAAGTCCGCGCCGACGATGGGACCCTGATCGTGCTGGACTGCGGCACCGGCATCCGATCGCTGGGCCTGCACCTGCTGGGCACCGTGCCGCGACCGATGCGGATCCACCTGTTCATTGGCCATACCCACTGGGATCATATCCAGGGGTTTCCCTTCTTCACCCCGGCCTTCCTGCCGGATACCGAGCTCAACATCTACGCGCCGGCCGGTTTTCAGCGCAGCCTGGAGGACGCCCTGGCCGGGCAGATGCAGTACTCCTACTTCCCGGTGAAGCTGCGCGATCTGCGGAGCCGGATCCATTTCACCGAGCTGGAGGAAGGGTTCTTCCGCGTCGGCGAAGTCTTTGTCGAGACCCAGTACCTGAACCACACCGCGCCCAACTTCGCCTATCGCATCGTGAGCGGCGCCGCCACGCTGGCGTACGCGGCCGACCACGAGCCGTTCTGGAAATCCGCCGGCGCGGCCTTTCACCACCCCGGCGACCAGCACCACATCGCGTTTCTGGAACGGGCGGACCTGGTCATTCACGACGCCCAGTACGTCGAGGAGGAGTACGAGACCAGGCTCGGTTGGGGCCACAGCACCATCGAGTACGCCACGGACGTCGCACTGGCAGCCGGCGCTGCCAGGCTGGCGCTCTTCCATCACGATCCGAGCCGCGACGATGCGGCGGTGGCGAGCCTGGAAGCTCGCGCGCGTGCGCGCGTCGCGGCGCGGGGAGGGACGCTGGAGGTTTTTGCTGCGGCCGAAGGGCAGGAGATCGAGCTGCACGGCAACGGCCACGCCTCCGCCGTCGTGGCGCTCTCGGCTCTGAAGAGCCGCCCCATCGCCGGCAGGCGCGTCCTGTTGGTCAGTGCCGACGAAGGCCAGGCATCGGCCATCGGCCAGGCGCTGGCCGAAGACGGCCTGGTGCTGCTGAACCTGCTCGGCCAGCGCGCTGCGCTCCACCAGGTCCGTGATCTCGCCCCCGATCTGGTCATCGTCGACGCGCAGCTCTCGGATGGGGATGGTGCCGCGCTGATCCGCCCGTTGCGCAGCCGGCTGGAACGGCCCGATCTTCCGGTCTTGCTCCTCACCGGCACACCGGACGCAGCGGCGGCTCTACGGAGCGCCGACGCCGGCGCGACCGACTGCCTGGCAAGGCCCGTCAGCGCGCCGACGCTGCGGACGCGCGTCCGTGCCTGGTTGGCCCGATCCTCCGTAGCCGCGGGTGTTTCGGCCGATCGCTCGGCCCAGCCGGCCGGGTCGCCTCCTGACCACTCGAGCTGCGACGCGGATGCCCGCAAGGATCAGACCGATGCTATCGCGCAGCGCGTCAACATCCTGGCGTCGGTGCCGCTCTTCCGGCCGCTCGGCCGTGACCAACTGGAGTTCCTGGCGACTCGTGCTACGGAACAGGTTTACCAGGCCGGCCAGTCCGTGATCCAGCAGAACGATCCCGCCGACAGCCTGCTCGTCGTGCTTTCCGGGCGAGTCCGGATTACCGAAGCGACGCCGGACATCCCCCAGGTGGGGCTGATCCTGGGGGAGCTTGGCCAGGGCGAGATCATCGGCGAGCTCGGGATCCTCAGCGACCAGCCGCGGACGGCTACGGTCGTCGCCACCGAGCCCACCCACTGCCTCGTCTTGCCACGCCAGGAGTTCTTGCAGGTCCTTCAGGGGTCGTCGGACCTGGCGATCGCCCTGTTGCGGGTGCTGTCGCGGCGGCTCGCCGATGCCGATCGCCTCCTCGCCCGCTATGCGCCCGATCCGGTGACGGGGCTGGCCAGCCGGCGAGCGTTCTACGATCAGTACCGGGCGCTGGCAGCCGGCGCCCGCCGCCGCCGCACCAGCGTCCTCTTGCTGCTTCTGGACGTCGTGAATCTCAAGACGATCAACGATCGTTTTGGCTATGCAGCAGGGGACGAGGTGCTCCGCACCGTTGCCGACGCGCTGAAGGAGGTCACCCGCAGCACCGACCTGGTCGCGCGCTATGGCGGAGACGAATTCGTCGTCCTGCTGGCAGACGTTGGACCGAAGGTTGCCGAGCTGGTCGCCGCACGGGTGGAGCGGAGACTATCGGAGATCATCCCCCGGCGCGGGCTCACGGCGGCCGTTCAATGCAGCATCGGCATGGCGTTCAGCCTGACTCCTCCCGACACCGTCGATACCCTGCTGCGGGAGGCAGATCAGGACATGCTGCGGAAGAAGGGCGAGCAGCCGCGCCCCCCAGACCAGGCCGATGGCCGACCGACTCGGACGCGCCGCAGCCATCAGGTGCGGGCTTGAGCGGCGGAGCCGGCAGTCCCATGGATCTCCTCATCCACAGCGCCGCGCAGATCGTCACGGTTGCCGGCCCAGGGCCGAAGGCGGGCGAAAACGCCGGAGACATCGGCCTGGTTGCCGACGGCGCGATCGCTATCGAGAACGGCAAGATCGCCGCCGTCGGGCCGAGCTACCGGCTCCGCGAGGAGGTCCGGGCCAATCGTGAGCTCGACGCCAGCGGCAAGGTCGTCCTGCCCGGGTTCGTCGACGCCCACACCCACCTCGTCTACGCCGGCACGCGGCAGGACGAGTTCGTCCTCCGGCTCCACGGCGTCTCCTATACCGATCTGCTCGGCATGGGCGAGGGGATCGTCCGCACCGTTCGGAAGACGCGGGAGGCCAGCGTCGCCGACATCATGACGGAGTCCCAGGCCCGACTTCGCCGGATGCTGGCGCACGGCACGACGACGGCCGAAGCCAAGACCGGCTACGGGCTGAACCTCGACGACGAGGTCAAGCTGCTCGACGCCATCTACAACCTGAACCTGATCCAGCCCGTCGAGCTGGTGGCGACCTACCTGGGCGCGCACGCGGTCCCGCCCGAGTTCAGCGGCAATCCCGACGGCTACGTCGACCAGATCGTGAACGACGTCCTGCCGATCGTCGCGGGGACCCGACAGGTGGATTTCTGCGACGTCTTCTGTGAGACCGGCGCCTTCTCCGTCGAGCAGAGCCGCCGCATCCTCGACAAGGCGCGCAGCCTCGGCCTGCGGCTGAAGGTCCACGCCGACGAGTTCGGCTCGACGGGCGGCGCCGCCCTCGCCGCCGAGCTCCAGGCCACCTCGGCCGATCATCTGCTCCAGACGACCGAAATAGACATCCTGGCGATGGCTGGAGCCGGCGTGATCGGCGTCCTGCTGCCGGGCACGCCGCTCGGGCTCGGCCAATGCCACTTCGCCAACGCCCGCCTGATGATCAACAACCGGCTGCCGATCGCGCTCGGCACCGACCTCAACCCGGGGACGTGCCCCTGCGAATCGATGCCGTTCATCATCGCCCTCGCCTGCCGAATGATGCGGCTGACGCCGGCTGAGGCGATCGTCGCTGCGACCCTGAACGCCGCCCACGCCATCGGCAAGGGGGAGACGGTCGGCAGCATCGAGGTGGGCAAGCAGGCCGACCTGGTCTTCATCAACGGCCCCAGCTACGTTGACCTCGCCTACCGGTTCGGCACCAACCCTATCCAGGCCGTCATGAAGAAGGGCCGCGTGGTGTGGGCGGCCCAGGGGGCGTAGGGGCTGGGGGGCGAGGGATGTGCCTGGGACGAGCAATGCTCCTCATGGGCGATGCCGACGACAGCTACGACTTCGCGGAGTTCATGCCGTTCCTGGAGAAGCTTCGCGGCGACTGTGACCTGGTCCTCAACAACCTGTTCGTATTCGGAAAAGAATGAGCAGCAACAGCGAGGACGATCGTCCGGAAGCCGACGGTGCCGAACAGAATGAACAGGGGATCGAGCGAGACGCGGTACTGGTAGACGCCGTCCATCCCGAGATAGGTGACCACGAGATACACCAATGCCAGCACGGTTGCTACCAACAACACCCGTGCCTCACGGCTCGGTCGCAGCACAAAGCCGAATGCACCGAGCGCGAGAAAGAGCACCATGGAGGGATAGTGTCGAGCGAGTCGATTGAGCCTGTCGGCAAGGCCTGGCGATCCATCGCGCGGAGGGAGCGCGGCCGCGAGGGCATCGAGCCGTCGTGAGAGCTCGGTCCACCTCGCTCTCATCACTGGATCTCGGATCACCGGCGACATCGACTGCGGATCGTACGTGATGCTGTTCCCCGGCGTAGAAGCCAGCCACCAGAGGTAGCTTCTGGGTATGAGGTCGCCTTCTGACCGGACGGGTCGTCCCTTCTCGTCGAGTCGCGGAGAGGCATCGTCACGATCTCCTGGCGACGTTCTTTTCGCCGGCGCCTGCTGCTCGTGGTTGCCAACCAACATTGTGCTCAATGTCCCCACGACGCCTTTCAGATAAGGCCGAGGATGTGCAGCGATCGCTTCGAGGGCAACCTGCCGCAGTACAGAGTAGTCGGAGTCCCAGCCATACGTGCGGTCGGAGAGACCGACAAGGTCTGCCCACATGCGGGGGCTACCGGACGAGAAGAACGTGTCCAGTCCAATTCCGTAGGAAACGTAAGGTTCCTGCTGCAACAGGTCGGCCCTGACCGCCTCCGCCAGCCTCGATGACGCCGGTCCATTCGCCGGCTGGACGAGGCGGTCCACCGTAAACAGCCGATAGAGCGGCATGACCGCTCCGGTTGAGCGAGAAACCGCAAAGTCGCCATAGCGCGCATCGTTGTACGTCGACCAGGACAGCAGCAACAACAGGCTCGTCACAAGAAACGCCAGCGAGCCCTGCAGCCGTCGATTCAGGGAGAGCCCCGGGATGACCAGCGGGAAGAACACCCAGAGGAGGAGAACTTGACTGCTCGGTCGGGTTAGCGTGAGCAGGAAAACGCACAATCCGTTCAGGACGAATTTCGTCGTCGTGGGAGACTGTGCGGTGTTGAACATGAAAGCAGTCCACAGGACAAGGCCAAAGGCGAAAAGCGCATCACTCGATACCGTGTGATAGAGCGCGCCGTATGATGGCTGAAGCAAGAGGGCAATTGCGGAAGCAAACCCCAGTCTCCTGCTCCAGATACGGCCCATGCGGAAAACGGCGAGGATCGAAAGGGAGAAGAGCCCTCCCATGGTGAATTCCGCAAGGGTGCTTCCTCCGACCTGGAGGAGAATGCCATGAAACAGAGGAGCTACAGGTGTGCGAAAGAGCATCAGCATGGGATACATCGGGTCGGCATTCCACATGTCCAGATAGTAGAGCAGGTAGGTGTGAGCGTCGCGTCCTTCGGAGATAGGCCAGGCAATACTCTGTATCCCATACACAAGGCAAGACGCGAGCACAACGGCCACTTCGCCCATCTGCGGAAAGGCGGGTCGCATCGCCACCGCCCAGCCCGACACCGGCACCAATCCCAGCGCAAGACTCGCCGGCACCTTCCTGGCACCCGGCTTGCTGTCCATCCGCATCTCCTCTTGCCTCCATCGGCGCCTGCTCGTCGCGATCAGTAGTCTACTCCTTCTTGGCAGATGGGTGAAGGCACCCCTCTGGCGACTGCCCCGTGCGCCTTGACCGCCTGACGGCGCCCCGAGTATAATCCAGCCCCGATCGGGGGGCCGAGCAGCCGGCCGCGAGCAGCTCGTCTGCTGGTGCAGATCCGATCAGCTCTGGAGGGAATAGGATGGGACGACCTGTCGTTCATTTTGAAGTCACCGGTCGGGACGGCGCCAAGCTCCAGGCGTTCTACAGCCAGCTCTTTGACTGGAGAATCGAGCCAGCCCCTTTTGGGTACGGCCTCGTCTCCCCTGAGGACGCGCGCATCGGCGGCGGTGTCGGCCAGGCCCAGGAAGGCAGCGCGGGATACGTCACCTTCTACGTCTCCGTCCCGGACCTCCAGTCCGCACTCGACAGGGCCGCGCAGCTCGGCGGGCAGACCGTCATGCCGCCCACGCAGGTAATGCCCGACGTCCAGATCGCCATGCTGACAGACCCGGAGGGGCACCTCATCGGCCTGGTCAAGGGCTGAACACGACAGACACCCCGCGCCGTCTGGAAGACCGACTGAGCAGTCGGTGTCTTTTGTCGCTTCCGTGAGGGGAAGCCAAAGGCAGCGAGGATAGCTCCTGGTGGTCAGACGGTGCAGGGCGTCGTAGGCGAAGGTGTCGGCCGTGTTGCGGGCGTCGGTCTGGGTCAGGAGGTTGCCGGCGGCGTCGTAGGTGTAGGACCACAGCCCGGTGTCGGGGTCCTTGAGCCCGGTCTTGCGGCCGAGGGCGTCGTAGGTGATGGCCGTCGTGTGGCCGAGGGTGTCGGTGATCCCCGTGAGCCGGTCGGCGACGTCGTAGCCGTAGCTGGTCGTCGCGTAGGGCTGGTAGCTCCCGCTCACCCCGCTGTACTCGACCACCTGCCTGAGCCGGCCGAAGGCGTCGGCCTCGTACCCCTTCTTGTGGCTGTTGCCGTCCACGACCTCCCTGGTCCAGCCGGTGTAGCTCATCCGCGTCGTGGCGCCGGTCGTCGCCGTGACGACCGTCACCCGCCCCAGGACGTCGTAGGCCGTCGCCGTCTGCCTGGGCGGCGTGATCGGCCGGGCGTAGGGCGATTGATTCGAGCTGGCCTGATACGTTGGAGTGATCCAGGGTGCCGTCTCGACGGTGAGGCGGCCCAGCCCGTCGTAGGCCCGGTCGACCACGACGTCCCGGGTCGTGTCGAGACCGTCGAGCTCGGGCTGGACGAGCTGGTGCTGGACCAGCCGGCCGAAGCCATCGAAGAAGTACCGCTGGGCGGCGGTGCGGTTGGCGTCCAGCCGCCAGTATGCCCCGATCAGGAAGGGGCTGCCGAGCGGCCCGCCGTCGTAGTACTCGTACCGCTCGGTCCAGTTCGGCCCTTCCAGCGGACGAGTGATGACCGTCGTGCGGCCGAAGGCGTCGTAGTCGTAGGTCGTCAGGCCCGCCGGCATGGTGTCGGTGATGAGCGCGAGGTTGCTCACGCTGCGCAGAAGGCCGAGCTTGCCCCCCTCGTGGTACGCCCGCACCTCCCGCAGCGTGCCCGCCGCCACGGGAGGGAGGGTCGTCGAGAACAGGAAGGTCTGGTAGGTGGGGTCGCAGGCATAGGTGGTGACATTGCCGTTCTCGTCGGCGTGGCTCGTCCGGTTGCTGGAGCTGTCGAAAGTATCTCGAGTCGCGACCGCCTGGTAGCGCGCGACCGATCTGTCGCGGTGGAGCTTCGTTCTGGATCGGTGGTCTTCGACTACAGATCCGAGTACTGGTCCAACGGCTTGAATGTCGATCCAGTGAGGCTCCTTCGCTGCCACTCCTCCCTGAACTGCTCACTCGCTAGTAAGAGATTCTCGCTCTCCGCCAGCCGAAAGACCGGGATACCCCGCCGCAGAAGATCCTCAGTGAGGACTAGGCGCCGAACCTTTCGGACGTATCGCTCGCCGTGGACATCAAGCCCTGCGTCGACCTCCGACCGTTCCCAATCCACCGCATGTTCACACTGCAGAAAGTGCACGTAGACGTGATCGGCCATGACGTGTTCGTTTCGTGTGTTCCGTACTCTGGCGGGCGCGGTTTCATGCACAACCCCGAAATCCTGCAGCAGAGCAACTGCCAAGGGGGAGTACAGACTGAAACTGGACGCCGACCACATCAAGTCCGTGGCCGATGCCGTAGGGGGGTGCATGACGTAGGTGAGCACTGGGGGCAGTTTGTTCCTGATCGGCTCACAACTCAAAGTTGAGGGGGTGTGAATGCTCTCGCCCCACTCACCGGGAACCAGTTGCACGATCGCATTTCTCCACGTTCTGATTTGAGCGCGCCAGATGAAGTACATCGCCATTTGTCTTCACACCTTGGGCAGGTGCTGCGTCGTCGGTGTTCTTACCACTTCCACTGGGGATACGCGTCCAGAGGCTCAAATGTGGCTCCGGTAAGGCCCCGCCACTCCCACTCACCGCGAAAGAGCGCATGTACCAGCAGGAGATTCTCGCATCCTGCTAACCGGAATACTGGGATGCCCTTCTGCTCTATCTCCTCGTTGAGCACCAGGTGCCGAGCCTTACGAACGTACCGGTTACCGTAGATACCCACGCCAACATCGATGTCGGATCGCTCCCAGTCCAGCGCATGTGTGCAGCATAGAAAGTGAACGTAGGCGTAGTCAGCGGAAACGATACGCTGTCGCTTGTCTCGAACGAGCGCGGGAACAGTCTCGTGCGGTACGCCGAACTCTCGTAACAGGGCAATCGCTCTGGGCGAGCACAGGTCGAAACCCCGCACTGACCACATCAAGTCCGCGACGGGCGCGGTTCCCGGGTGAATCGCATAGGTGAGCACAGGCGGAAGCTTGGCCTTGATCGTCTCGCAACTCCAAGCTAACGAGATATCGACATTCCCAATCCATTCATCCGAGAGCAGCTCGATGGTCGTGTTTCGCCACTCTCGCATCTCGGATCTCCACACGTAGTACATGCGTGCTTTCTCCTGACCGTTCCCTTTACCGCAAGATCTCGCCGGGTGGCTCTTTCGCAATCTGTTCAAGCAGGTTTTGCACCAGCTGCTCAACCTCCTTCCTCCACCGTTCGTCGTCGCCGGCCCACCTCTCCTCCGTGCCCTGGCCAAGGATCTCGTCCAGTTTCTCTCGAACGCCTGCATTCCATTTTCTGTGGGAACCGCCATGCACCGGGAGACTCTCCGCCTCTCCCGCGGCTTTCTTGGTCGGAAGGAGGATCCCGTTGCTTACGCCGTCCATGTCCCAACCCAATAGTCTTGCCCTTTCGACGACAGGATGCCATTGCAACTGTCTTGGGATCAAGTGGTGTGCGGCTTTCCCGTCATGCGGGACACCCCCCAGCGC
>JACQGW010000395.1 GCA_016199325.1 Chloroflexota bacterium | reverse complement strand
TCGTCTGTCGCCTATCATCATGCCAACTCGCGCAAGAAACCTACCCCATAAAGCTCCCCCCTCTCCCGTGCGCGGGAGAGGGGCCGGGGGTGAGGGCGCTCCCCCGTCCCCCCTCTCCCGTGCGCGGGAGAGGGGCCGGGGGTGAGGGCGCTCCCCCGAATCGCCCGTCAGCTCGGAGGCATGAAGGGATGAGCGAGTTGCGTGAGACCAGTGAAGATCAGTCCTTCGCGGAGGAGGTGGCCCTGGCGGCCCGCGTCGTGGCGATCCTTGGGGGCATCTACGGCCGGCACATGCCGCCCTGGGACCGCGATCCGCTCGGCCAACTGGTCGGCACCATCCTCTCCCAGCACACGTCGGATCGGAACTCCGGCGCCGCCTTCGCCAGCCTGCGGGCGCGCTTTCCGACCTGGCCGGCAGTCGCCGCGGCACCGACGGCAGCCGTCGCCGGCGCCATCCGGCAGGGCGGGCTCGCCAACGTCAAGGCGCTCCGCATCCAGGAGGCGCTGGCGGCGATCCGTGCCGCGCGCGGCGCCTACGATCTGGACTTTCTTCGGGAGCTGCCGCTGGCGGAGGCGCGCGCCTGGCTTCGGGCGCTGCCTGGCGTCGGGCCGAAGACGGCGGCCTGCGTCCTCCTGTTCGCGCTGGGGAAGCCGGCGCTGCCGGTGGATACCCACGTCCATCGGGTCGCCACGCGTCTGGGGCTGGTCGCCGCCGGCGTCTCCGCGGAGGCCGCCCATGAGATCCTGGAGGCGCTCCTTCAACCTGAGGACGTATACGACTTCCACGTCGCGCTGATCACGCATGGCCGCCAGGTCTGCCACGCCCGGCGTCCGCGCTGCGGCGACTGCGTCCTGCTAGAGCTGTGTGCCTACGGCCGCCGGACGACGATGAGTGGCACGGCGCAGCCAGGGGGACCGGGCGGCGATTCCCGCGGGAAGCTCCATGCGGAGACGCGCAGGCCACGGGGCGCGGACCATCCGAGCCGCGAACGTGAGTGAGCCGTTCTCCGGCGCGCGGAACTGCTACCTCGTGGGGTCCGGACCAATCCTCAGTGTCACCTGTGTGACGATCGTGTCATGCCGACAGCCCCTCGCTGTCATCGAATTCTCACGCCCGGCCGGTATACTGGACCCAGATGCCGATCCGAGGGGAGGGAAGCATGAATCTGCGAGGGCGTCGATGGCCTCGACGCACCGCACGGTGTCCACCCACAGGCTGAGAGCGCGTCGTGGCCTGCCCAGCGCCCGGAACCCTGGGCCGCCACCGACAGTGTCGACAGCTCGCTGCCCGATCCGGGGAACCCCGCAACTGCTCAGACTCACTGAAGAAGGAGATTGACCCGAGTGTTCGCGACCCCACGTGTCAGAAGCTACGCCGCCGGCCTGCGCGGTTGGCGAGCCATCCCGGTGCTCATCCTGGTCGTTGCCCTTGCCCTGAGCGGCATCGTGCATGTGCTAGCCAGTCCCCTGGCGTTCTTCCAGGTCGACGGCGATCCCGACCCCGGCAGCAACGCCGCCACCGTCCTCGCCGACGTGGATTGGGAGACCGTCCTCGATCCCGACGGCCCCGGCGGCGCGACCGTCGACGGCGGCGCCCTTGGCGTCACGGGCGTCCTCGTCAAGGACCCCCACTCCAAGAAGACGACGGATAGCAGCGTCTTCCAGCCGGCCGGCAAGTTCGGCCAGCCGGACAAGTGGAGCATCCAGGCGGCCAACGTCGGCGCCGCGCAGAACGAGCTGACGAATCTCGGCATCATCTTCTTGCCCGATGCTCCTGCCACCGGCAACACGCCCGCCGGCCATTTCTGGGTTGGCGTCACGGGCGAGCGGACGAAGAAGGAGGGGACCTTCGTCCTGTACGTCGAGCTCAACCAGAAGCAGTGGGACCCCTTCTCCACTGACCCCAACGTCCCCAAGACGGTCAACCGGCAAGATGGGGACGTCGTCCTGGCCTTCCAGCTCAAGGGCAACCCCGAAGATGCCCAGCGGGATCTGGACGTCGTCGTCCTGGTGTACAAACCGAACGATGCGACGTGCAGCGCCTTTGCCGAGGTCTTCGGCGGCGGCTTCTGCACCGTCTTCCGGGGGAACGGCAGCATTCTGACGGGGCAAACGAGCCTGGGCGAGGCGACCATGAACGCCACGGGCTTCCCTGCGGCGCCCTGGGGCTCGCTGGATCCCAACGGCAATACCCGCACGACGGTGCCGGCGTTCAACTGGTTCGAGGGGTTCATCGATCTGACCGCGGCGAACATCGAGCCGCAATGCCCCGGCTTCTCCAGCGTCGCGTTCTACGCCGGATCCTCGATCTCCATCGACAGCGACCTCAAGGACCTGGGTGGTCCCGTCAGGACGAACATCTCGTGTCGTCTCTTCGGCCACAAGTACGAGGACACCAACGCCAACGGCGTCATCGACAGTCCGCAGGACACGGACAGCCCGATCGAGGGCTGGACGATCAAGCTCACCCGCACCCATGACGCCAGCGGCACCCCGGTGACCGAGACGCCGATCACGACGACGACGGACGCCAACGGCTTCTACGAGTTCAACGGCATCCAGTCCGGGACGTACAAGGTCGAAGAGGACTGCACCGGCCAGACCGGCTTCGTCCAGAGCGTGCCGGCGCCGACCAACGGCTGCGGCAGCGGCATCTACCAGAATATTGTCGTCAACGCCGCCAACAACGATCAGGGACCGTTCGACTTTGCCAACTACCAGCTCGTCACCATCAGCGGTGTCAAATTCAAGGACATCAATAGCGATGGCTCGCAGGACCCCGACGGCGCCGACAACACGGCCAATACCGTCGACGATGAAGGCGGGCTCTCGGGCTGGGAGATCCACCTGTTCGGCACGAACGTCAACGGGACCCAGGTTCACTCGCACACCACGACGGTGAACGACGGCAGCTACAGCTTTGCCGACCTCAAGCCGGGCAACTACACCGTCTGTGAGACCCAGCAGAGCGGCTGGAAGCAGACGGCCCCGACGAGTGGCGCCGACTGCACCGGCCACACCGGTGGGGGCGGCGGCACCGCCAGCGGCACGGGGCACTCGATCAGCTCCAGCTCGTTCGGAACCGTCGGCGGCCAGGACTTCGGCAACACGCCGCTCTCGACCATCACCGTGACCTTCACCCCGCAGACGAGCCCGGCGGCCACGAAGGCCACCCAGATCGTCTGCAAGGACAAGGACAACAACACCGTCGGCAGCGTGACGAACAGCAACACGCTCACCGTCGAGAACCGAGAGCTCAAGGAGTCGACCATCACCTGCGCGGTGACGTACGTCGACCCGTAAGGGGAGACGACCAGCTTGAAGCAGGCTTCAAGAGGACCGAGATAGCAGCGACGCGCAGGGGCGATCTATCGACCGCCCCTGCGCGTCGCGCGAATCCGGAGCGGCGTTCTGAGGGACGAGCTGTCAACGGATTCCGAGTTCCCACGAGTTCCTACGAGCTCCCCGAGCTCCTCCCACGTGCCAGCTCCGTCCGGACCGCTCGGGCCAGTTGGTCCAGCGCCACCGGCTTGCGCAAGAAGGCGCCGGCGCCCAGCGCCTGCGCAACTCGGACGCGTGCCGACGCCCCGGACCCCGAGAGGATGATCGTCCGCTGCCCCGGCCGCATCTGGATCAGGCGGCTGTAGGTCTCGGCGCCGTCCAAGCCGCGCGGCATGATCATGTCCAGGATCACCAGATCCACGGTACGCTCGCGCAGGTAGGCGAGGGCTGCCTCGCCGCTGGCGACCGCATCCACCGAGTACCCCAGCATCCCCAGCAGCTCCCGCATCACGAGCCGCTGCTGCTCGTCGTCGTCGACCACCAGCACCGCCTCGCTCCCGCGCGGCATCGTCCTGTCCGGCTGCTCCGGTGCCGCCTGCCGATTCACCGGCAGGTAGAGACTGAAGGTCGTTCCCTGCCCCACCTCGCTCTCGAAGTCGACGTACCCCCGGTGGTCCTCGACGATGGCCTGGACGATGCTCAGCCCGAGTCCGCTGCCGCGCCGCCTATCGGCATGCTTGGTTGTAAAGAAGGCGTCGAAGATCTTCGCGCGGATATCGGGCGGAATCCCAACGCCGGTATCGGCGACGGCCAGGCGGGCGTACTCGCCGACCGCGACGCGGCTGGCGCGCCCGATGGGAGCGTCGACGTAGACGTTCTCGGTCGAGATGGTCAGTCGGCCGGCGTCCCCCATCGCGTCGCGGGCGTTGGCGACCAGGTTGGACAGGACGCGCATGAGCTGCGCGGCCGAGCCGTTGATGGGCAGGAGGTCCGGCGCCAGGTCGCGCCTGACCGAGAGCGTCGCCGGCGGCTGCGGCATCTCGGCCACCACCTGCTCGACCAGGCGGTTGAGGTCGGTCGGCACCTGCTCGAACTGGCCGCGCCGGCCCAGCGTGAGCAGGTCTTCGTTGATGGCGACCATGCGATGGGCCGCCTCCAGCATGTCGTCGCAGAAGGCGATGGCCGGATGGTCGGCGGGCAGGCGCATCTTGATCAGCTCCGGATAGCCGACCAGCGGCGCCAGCAGGTTGTTGAAGTCGTGGGCCACCTGCCCGGCCACCTGGCCGGCCATCTCCAGCCGCTGGGCGCGGGCGATCTGCTCCTCCATCTGCTTGCGCTCGGTGACGTCCCGAGCGATCCCCTCGATTGCGATCAGATCGAGGGCATCGTCGAGGACAGGAACGAGACGCACTTCCAGCCAGACCAGATGCCCATCTCGGTGAGAGAATCGGACGGTTATCAGTTGTCTCGTGATCTGGTCCTGGACAAGTGCCGAGGTCAGCCCTGCGAGCAGATGGCGATCATCGGGCCGGGCAAGCTTCCAATAGAGGTCGGGATCGGCGTACAGCTCCTCCGGCGAATAGCCAAGTATCCTCGTGACAACAGGGCCGATGTAACTGAAATGCCGGGCCGGTCGCAGCTCCCACCGATAGATGATGTCCTGCGCGTTCTGAGCCAGGCGGGTGAAGCGGGCCTCGGCCCGGCGGAGATCCTCTTCGGCCCGCCGGCGCTCGGCGATCTCGCGCGCGTGGACGATGGCGAGGGCGGCCTGGTCGGCCAGGCCGGCGAGCAGCCGCTCCCGGGCAGCCGTGAAGTGGCCGATCTGCCGGCTCATCGTGCTCAGCACGCCGATGACCCCCTCGCGACCCCGCATGGGAACGACCAAGGACGAGCGCAGGCCGGCGGCGTCGGTCGCCGATCGATGGACCCAGCGCGGATCGCGATCGGCGTCGGGGGCGCTGATGATCTGGCCGGTCTGGACGGCCAGCCCGCTCAGCCCCTGGCCGGACTCCCAGCGCAAGGCGGCGAGCTGCTCGACGGCCTGCCCCGGCGCGCCGCGAACGGCCTCATAGTGAAGGCCGGCGCCGTCGGCGTCGAGGAGCGCGACGCCGGCGAAGTCGACCTCGCAGAGCCGAAGGGTGTTGTCCAGAATGGCGTTGAGGGTGGTCGGGAGGTCCAGCGAGGGTATGATCTGCTTCATCGCCTGGTAGAGCGCCTCGATCTCTTTCCGGGCCGCCTCGGCGGCGACCCGGGCAGTCTGCTCGCGGGCCAGGAGGCGGACGCGCTCCTCCTTCGCCCGCTGGCGCTCGACCGCGTAGCGCATCGTCCGCACCAGCAGACCGGTATCCACCCGGCCCTTGATCAGGTAGTCCTGGGCACCCGCCCGAACCGCCTCGGCGGAGAGCGTCTGGTCGTCCAGGCCGGTCATGACGACGATGGGCACGCTCGGCACAGCCGCCAGCATGTTGTAGACCGTCTTGAGCCCCTGGCTGTCCGGCAGCGAGAGGTCCAGCAGGACGACGTCGAACGGTGCGGCGTCGAGCTGGGCCAGGGCGGCGTCGAGCCGGGCGACCCGGGTGAGGTCGAACGGAGAGCCCTCGGCGTCGGCCAGCGCCTCGCGGATCAGGCGAGCGTCGCCGGGGTTGTCCTCGACCAGCAGAATCCTGAGGGGCTGGGTGTTCATGGCTGTCATCACCTCAGTAGCGTACAGGAGAACCGCGCTGGAGACGAGTGACGGGTGACGCATGACGCATGACACTGCGATCACCTCGGTAGCGTAAAGGAAAACCGCGCCCCCCGGTCGGGCGCCGACTCGACCCAGATCCGGCCACCGTGCCGCTCGACGATCTTCTTGCAAACCGCCAGTCCGATCCCGGTACCGGGGTAGGCCGCCTGGTTGTGCAGGCGCTGGAAGAGGACAAAGATGCGCTCGTAGTACTCCGGCTCGATGCCGATACCGTTGTCCTGCACGGAGAAGACCCACTCGTGGCCCTCTTCTCTGGCCGAGACGTGGACCATCGGCGGCTCGGCGCCGTGGAACTTGACGGCGTTGCCGATCAGGTTCTGGAACAGTTGGACGAGCTGGCCCGGGTCGGCCGAGACCGTCGGCAGGGGGTCGGCGGTCACAACGGCTCGGCTCTCCTCGATGGCCAGGCGGAGATTGGCGGTTGCCTCGGCGAACGCGGCGGCGGCATCGACCGCCTGGAACGGCTGGCCCCGCCGCCCGATCCGCGAGTAGGCGAGCAGGTCGTTGATCAACACCTGCATGCGCCTGGCCCCGTCGACGGCGTAGTCGATGAACTCGTCGGCGTCCCGGTCGAGCTTGCTCTGATAGCGGCGGGCCAGCAATTGGACATAGCTGGAGACCATCCGGAGCGGCTCCTGGAGGTCGTGGGAGGCGACG
>JACQGW010000394.1 GCA_016199325.1 Chloroflexota bacterium | reverse complement strand
CGCGGCTCGGATGGTCGGCTCCGCGGCCTCCGCGTCTCCGCGTGCGGGTTTTCATGGGGCGTTGCGGCGCGGAGCGCGGCAAGGCGTCCTGGCGGTTCACCGTGATCCGCAGCGGTCGCGAGTCGCCCGGGCCGCGTCCATCGCTTCGGACCATGGTCTTCCTCCCCCTCGAAAGGCTTCAGGTATCACAGTAGAGAGAGACGGGCCGGCTGCCAAGCAGAAAGCCCAGGAAGGCCCACTTGTGCAGAATTGCACAGTCCATTAGAATGGGGTGGGTGGCCGGGACGGGTTTCTGGTTCGTGGTTTGTGGTTTCTGGTTCGGGGTTGCGCTGATGCCCTCGAACCAGAAACCACAAACCAGAAACTAGAAACCCGTCCGCCCGGTTTCGGTAGGCGCTCGGGCCGACGAGCGCCGGGCAGGAGACGATGTGGTGGCAGGCGGCTCATTCGACGGCCCCGACAGGGCTGCCTATGTGAACCAGATGTTCAGCCGGATCGCGCCGCGGTACGACCGCATGAACCGGCTGATGACGCTGGGCCAGGATCGCGGCTGGCGCCGGCGAACCGTCGAGCTGGCGGCGCTCTCCGGAGAAGGGATAGCGCTGGACGTGGCGACGGGCACCGGAGACCTGGCGGTCGAGCTGGCCGCTCATTGTCCGGCCGTGGCCGTCGACTTCTCGACGGCCATGCTCGACCACGCCCGGCAGAAGCTCGCCCACCTCATCGAGACGGGACGCGCGCGTCTGGTCTGCGCCGACGCGCTGCGTCTGCCGTTCGCCGACGACACCTTTCAGGCCGCCGTCATCGGCTTTGCCCTCCGCAACGTCGTCGATCTCCTGGCCGCGCTCGGCGAGATCCGTCGGGTCCTGTTGCCCGGCGGGCGGCTCGTCTGCCTCGAGCTGACGCCGCTGCCCAACGATGCCGCTCACGCCCCGGTGCGCTTCTACGTCCGGCACGTCGTCCCGCTGCTGGGGCGGCTGGTGGCGGGGGATGGCGCGGCCTACCAGTACCTGCCGGACTCGGTCCGGCGGTTCCCCGATGCCGAGACGCTCCGCCGGCAGATGCTCGCGGCGGGCTTTCGCACGGTCGATTTCCAGGTGCTCAACTTCGGCAGCGTGGCGCTGCATTGTGGGGTCAAGTGAGTGAAACAGCAAGTCATCGAGAAGACCGCGTCTAACGATATTCCGGAGGTCGTCATTCGGCGGCTGCCGGTCTATGCTCGGGCGCTGGCCCACCTGGAACAGGATGGGGTGAGTGTCGTCAGCTCGCGTGAGCTCGGCGAACAGCTCCAGGTCAGCTCGGCCCAGATTCGCAAGGACCTGAGCTACTTCGGCGAGTTCGGGAAGCAGGGCACCGGGTACGACGTTCGCCACTTGATGAGCGAGATCCGGCGCATCCTCGGCGTCGACCGCGTCTGGCCGATGGTCGTTGTCGGCATCGGCAATCTCGGCAGCGCCATTGCCCGGTATCCGGGCTTTGTGGGTCAGGGGTTCCAGATCGTCGGCCTGTTCGACAGCAACCCGGAGCGGATGGGGCGGCGCGTCGGCGACTACGTCGTTCAGGACCTCGCCGACCTGCCCGACCTGGTCCGCGAGCGGAGCGTCAAGATCGCCGTGATCGCCGCGCGGGCCGTCGAGGCGCAAACCGTCGTCGACGCCTGCGTGGAGGCGGGGATCAAAGCCATCCTCACCTACGCGGCCAAGGCGGTTCGGGTGCCGCCCAACGTTCGCATCCAATACAGCGATCCCACTGTCTCCCTCCAGAGCCTGACGTATCATCTCGTCCGCGAACAGGATGGCCCGGCGGTGGGCGACTGATGACGTGGGGCATGCGGCATGCGTCATACGTCAACCGTCATACGTCAACCGTCATACGTCAACCGTCATGCGTCAACCGTCATGCGTCACCCACCGCGCATGACGGTTGACGTGTGACGGTTGACGTTATGAGGTGGGGAACGTGGAGCGCGAGGTCGAGGTCAAGTTTCGGGTAACCGACCTGGGGTTGCTTCGGGATAGACTGGCCGGGCTGGGTGCCGAGCGCGGCCGGCGCGTCTTCGAAGAGAACCTCGTCTTCGACCGGCCGGACGGCAGCCTGCGAGCGGCCGGGCAGTTGCTCCGGCTTCGGCATGCCGGAGACGCCGTGACGCTGACCTTCAAGAGCCCGCTGCCGTCGGCGCGGTTCAAGGTGCGCCGTGAGGTGGAGGTGCGCGTGGACGACTTCGGGCGGGGGCGAGCCATCCTGGAAGCGCTGGGCTTCGGCGTCGCCGCCACCTACGAGAAACATCGGGAAACCTGGCGGATCGGCGACGCCGAGGTCGAGCTGGACGAGCTGCCGTTCGGCACCTTCGTCGAGATCGAGGGGAGCGAGTCGGCCATCGAGGCGATCGCAGCGGCTCTCAGCCTCGACATGGCCGAGGCCATCGTCAAGGACTACTTGCAACTGGCGCGGGAAGCGGCTGCGGCGCCTCCCGATAGGCCGGCAGATAGAGACTGAACGTCGTCCCCTGGCCCACGGCGCTCTCGACGTCCACGTAGCCCCGGTGGTCCTCGACGACGGTCTGGACGATGGTGAGCCCGAGCCCGGTCCCGCGGCGCTTGTCGGCGCGCTTCGTCGTGAAGAAGGCGTCGAAGATCCGGTCCCGAATCTCCGGCGGTATTCCGCTCCCCGTATCGCCGACGCTGAGACGGACGTATTCGCCGGGCTCGACGTGCTGGTAGCGGCCGAGGGGCGCGTCGAGGTAGACGCGCTCGGTCCGGATCGTGATCCTGCCGGCGTCTGCCATTGCGTCGCGCGCGTTGGTCACGAGGTTTGCCAGAACCCGAGCGAGCTGGGCCTCGGAGCCGGCGATGGGCGAGAGATCCGGCGCCAGGTCCAGCTCGAGGGCGAGCATCTCCGGCAGTCCGGTCAGATCGGCGATGAGCTGCTCGGCCAGTTGGTTGGGGTCGATCGGTTCCTGCTCGAAGCCCCCGCGCCGGCCAAGGGCCAGGAGATCGTCGTTGATGGCTACCATGCGCTCGGCCGCTTCCATGATGCTGTCGCAGAACGGCACGGCGGGATGGTCGTCGGCCAACTGCATCTTGATCAGCTCGGGATAGACGAGCATCGGCGCCAGCAGGTTGTTGAAATCGTGGGCGACCTGGCCGGCGATCCGGCCGGCGGCCTCCAGCCGCTCGGCCCGCACGAGCCGCTCCTCCATCCGCTTCCGCTCGGTGATATCGCGGAAGACGCCGATGAACAGCCGCTGGTCGCCCAGACGGACGTCGCTGACGGCCAGATCCATCGGGAAGGTCGAGCCATCCTTGCGGCGGCCAACCACATCCCGCCCCGTCCCAACGACCCGGGACTTCCCGGTCAGCAGGTACCAGCGGACGTAGGTGTCGAACTCGTCGGCGAACGGCTCCGGCATCAGCATCGAGACGCTGCGGCCGACCACCTCGCCCGCGGTGTAGCCGAAGATGCGCTCGGCGGCCGGGTTCAGGAGCTGGACGACGCCTCGTTGATCGGTCGTGATGAGGCCGTCGAGGACGTGGTCCACGACGCCCCGCAAGCGCGCTTCGCTCTCGCGCAGCGCCTCGGCCGTCTGGCGATAGCGCTGCTGGAGGGCCTCGGCTCGCTGCTGGGCGCGCCGCAGGATGCTGAGCAATGCGCTCATGCCTGTGCCGACCACAACGAAGGTGAACAGGCGGACGGCCGTTCTGAACCCCTCAGGCGCGGGCGACTGGAACGGCGGCAGGAACCAGGCGACGGTCGCCAGCGCCGACAGCGCGGTGGCCAGCAGCCCTGGCCCCAATCCGCCCCACCACGCTGTGAAGAAGATGGCGGCGCCGAACGGAAGGAAGAAGTTGGGCCCGATCTCCTCGCGCACCAGAAGATTCAGCACCAGCGCCACCAGCCAGGCCGGCACCGCGAACCCATAGCGCACCAGCGGCGGGGATGCCGGCCGCGGCGACCACCAGTACACGCTCAAGACCGACGCCTCACGGCCGTGATGTGGGCTACTGCCGGCCCCCAACCGGCGGCTGAGCGGCCGGCGTGCGGCGGTCCAGGAACGCGGTGATCAGGTCGATCGGCAGCGGGAACAGGATCGTCGAGTTCTTGTCGGCCGAGATCTCCGTGAGCGTCTGGAGATAGCGGAGCTGGAGAGCGGCCGGGCTCGACGACATGATCGTCGCCGCTTCGGCCAGCGCCTGCGACGCCTGGAGCTCGCCCTGGGCGTGGATGATCTTGGCGCGCTTCTCGCGCTCGGCCTCGGCCTG
>JACQGW010000391.1 GCA_016199325.1 Chloroflexota bacterium | reverse complement strand
GCCAGCCCCCGACCCCCGCCCCCCTTCTAGTCGCGCGTCCGCAAGTGCGGGAACAAGATCACCTCTCGGATGGACGATTGGTCGGTCATCAGCATGACGAGTCGGTCGATACCCAGGCCGAGCCCGCCGGTTGGCGGCATCCCGTGCTCCAGCGCGGTCAGATAGTCCTCGTCCAGCGGCTGGGCCTCCTCGTCGCCTCGCTCGCGCAAATGCACCTGTTCCTCGAAGCGCGCCCGCTGGTCGAGCGGATCGTTCAGCTCAGTAAAGGCGTTGCCGACCTCCATGCCGGCGACATACGCCTCGAATCGCTCGACGAGGCTCGGATTCTCCGGCTTGCGTTTCGCCAGCGGTGAGATCTCGACCGGATAGTCGACCACAAAGGTCGGCTGAATGAGCTCCGGCTGGACGAAGTGGGAAAGGAGGTCGTCCACCAGCTTGCCCCAGGATGCCTCGGGCTCCGGCCGTAGCCCGAGCTGGACGGCTGCCTCATAGAGCGCGGCCTGATCCGGGTAGTCGTAGATGTCGATGCCGGCGTACTGCTGGATCCCTTCGCGCAGGGGGATCCGGCGCCAGGGCGGTGACAGATCGATCGTGTGGCCCTGGTAGGGAATCCGATGCGTCCCGTGGACCTCCTTGGCGGTGGCGTAGCAAAGCTCCTCGACCATGGCCATGACGTCCTGGTAGTCGGCGTACGCCTCGTAGGACTCCATGACGGTGAATTCGGGGTTGTGCTGGGTCGAAAGCCCCTCGTTGCGGAAATCCTTGCCGATCTCGTAGACCTTGTCGAGCCCGCCGACGATCAGGCGCTTGAGGTATAGCTCGGTGGCGATCCGCAGGTAGAAATGGCGGTCGAGCGCGTTGTAGTAGGTCGTGAAGGGCCGCGCCATGGCGCCGCCGTAGAGCGGCTGGAGGATCGGCGTCTCGACCTCGAGAAAGCCGCGGGCGTCCATCAGCCGTCGGAGCGTCGCGAGGACCTGACTGCGTACCGTGAAGATGCGGCGGACCTCGGGATTGACGACCAGATCCAGGTAGCGCTGCCGGTATCGCTTCTCGACGTCGGTCAGGCCGTGCCACTTCTCGGGCAAGGGCAGGAGCGCTTTGGCGAGGAGGCTGAAGTCATGAACCTCCAGCGTGACCTCGCCGGTTCTGGTCCGCAGGAGCGCCCCCTCGACGCCGATGAAGTCCCCCACGTCGAAGTCCCGCCGGTAGAAGGCGAAGCGCTCATCGCCCACGGTCTCCCGCCGCAGGAGGATCTGCAGACGGCCGTCGCCGTCTTGCAGATGGGCGAAGATGATCTTCCCCATCGACCGGTTGCCGACAATGCGGCCGGCCACCCGAACGGAGAGCGGCTCCGCCGGACAGGCGCGCTCGGCCTCCTCGAAGCGGGCGCGCGCCTCGGCGGTTGTCGCCGCTCGATGGAAACGTGGGGGGTACGGATCGATCCCACGATCGCGGATCCGTTGCAGCTTGTTGAGCCGCTGCTGGCGCAGTTCTTCGAGCTCGGCCATCGGCGTCCTATCTCAGCGGATTTCGACGATCTGGTAGGTCAGAACCCCGGCCGGGACGACCACTTGGATCTGCTCGCCCGGCTTCCGGCCCAGCAACGCCCGCCCGACCGGCGACTCGTTGGAGATCTTGCCGTGCCGGGGGCTCGCCTCGGCCGAGCCGACAATCGCATACTCCTCTCGCTCGCCGTTCGGGGACTCGACGACGACGCGCGAGCCCAGCCGAACCATATCGTGGCGGGAGTCCTCCCGAATAAGGACGGCGCTGGCGAGCATCTTTTCGATCGTCAGGATTCGACCTTCGACGAACGCCTGCTCGTTCTTCGCCTCGTCGTACTCGGCGTTGTCGACCGTATTGGCCAGCTCCTTGGCCTGCTGGATGCGGCTGGCGATTACCGGTCGGCGAACGGTCACAAGGTGTTCGAGCTCCGACCGCAGCTTCTGTAACCCCTCGGGCGTCAAGAAAACGGACCGATCAGGCATGGGCTCCTCCACAACACGAAAAAAACGACTGAGGTCTCCCTCAGCCGGGCGCGCAACCGCATCAGTTGTGCCAGGTGTATTATACTTGACCCGCCGCTCTATGTAAAGTGAACAGTCGAAGAAGCAAGCAATTGCCTTGACACGCTCGCCGGCCCGTCGCTAGAATGGAGCCGCGAACATCTCTGATGCCGGAAGGCGTTGAGCAGCCAGAAGGTTTTCGGCAGCAGGCAGTCCTCGTGCTGTTCCTCACGAATATATGCAGGCGGCCCCGGTTGCCGGTGGCGACGGGTGCCCGCAGTTGGGAGATTGACGTGCAGAGATCGGCGAAACTCGCGTCCCGCATGCAGCGCCTGGGTACCGAAACCGCCTTCGAGGTGCTCGCGCGCGCGCGCGCGCTCGAAGCGCGCGGGGTCGACGTCGTCCACCTCGAGATCGGCGAGCCGGACTTCGACACGCCGCGCCACATCGTCGACGCGGCCGTTGAGGCGCTCCGCAGCGGCCATACGCACTACGGCCCGGCCAACGGCCTGCCCAGCTTGCGCGAGGCCATTGCCGACGAGATCTCGGCGACGCGTGGCATCCGCGTGTCACCCGACCAGGTGGTCGTGACCCCCGGCGGCAAGCCCATCATGTTCTATGCCATTCTGGCGCTCGTCGACGAGGGCGACGACGTCATCTATCCCAACCCTGGCTTCCCCATCTACGAGTCGATGATCAACTACGTCGGCGGTCGGGCCGTGGCGCTGCCGCTTCGAGAGGAGCGGGGGTTCGCCTTCGACGCCGACGAGCTCCGCTCGCTCGTCACGGCAAAGACCAAGCTGATCATCCTGAACTCGCCGGGCAACCCCACCGGCGGCGTCCTGAGCCAGGCCGATCTCGAGGCTGTGGCGGCCGTCGCACGCGAACGCGACCTGATCGTCCTCTCCGACGAGATCTACAGTCGGATTCTGTACGACGGCGAGCACGTCAGCATCGCTGCCCTGCCCGAGATGCAGGAACGGACCATTATCCTCGACGGGTTCTCGAAGACCTATGCGATGACCGGCTGGCGGCTGGGGTATGGCGTCATGCCCGAGTGGCTGGCGGCGCAGGTCACCCGCTTGATGGTGAACAGCAACTCCTGCACGGCGACGTTCTCCCAGATGGCCGGCGTCGCCGCCCTCCGCGGCCCGCAAACCGATGCCGCGCGGATGGTCGCCGAGTTCCGCCGCCGCCGCGACGTCATCGTCGAGGGGCTGAACGGTATCCCCGGCATTCGCTGCGTCAGGCCGGCGGGAGCCTTCTATGCGTTCCCGAACATCGCCGGGACGGGGCTCGACTGCCGGCGGTTCAGCGATTGCCTGCTGAACGAGCACGGCGTTGCCGGGCTCGCCGGCACGTCGTTCGGCCGCTATGGCGAGGGGTACATCCGGCTCTCCTACGCCAACTCCATCGAGAACATCCAGAAGGCGCTGGAGCGGATTGAAGCCGCAGTTTCGGCGCTCCGCGTCGCACACTGAGAAAGGTATCATGAAGGCGATTGACCATGTGCCGCTGGACTATCTATTCGACGACGGGCTGGCTGAGACCGACCCGGCGCTGGACGTGATCGTCGGTCGGGAAGACGCGCGCCAGCGCGACAAGCTGATCATGATCCCGTCGGAGAGCGTGCCCCCGCGGGCGGTGCGGGAGGCGCTGGCGACGGCCTTCACGAGCGTCTACGCCGAAGGCTACCCGGCGCTCCGGATGGCGCGCGAAGGTGAGGATCAGCTCGCCGACGTGCCCAGGCAACTGGCGACGTACCGGCGCTACGCCGACCGCCGGTACTACAAGGGCACCGAGCTCGCCAACCTCGTCGAGGCGCTGGCCCAGCGGCGCTGCGCCCAGCTCTTTGCCAACGAGCGGGCGCCCGTCGAGCACATTCACGTGAACGTCCAGCCGCTTTCCGGGGCGGCGGCCAACAACGCCGTCTACGAGGCGGTCTGCCGGCCCGGGGACGTGGTCATGGGCATGCAGCTCGCCGCCGGCGGACACCTGAGCCACGGCAGCCCCATCAATCGCTCGGGCAAGCACTACCGGATCATCTCCTACGGCGTCAACCCGCGCACGGGACGGCTCGACTACGACGCTATCGCCGACCTGGCCCGTGAGCATCGACCGCGCATGATCATCGGCGGCGCCACGTCGTACCCGTGGGACATCGACTGGCAGCGGCTGCGGGCGATCGCCGACGAGGTTGGCGCCAGGCTGCTGGCGGACATCGCCCATCCTGCGGGGCTCGTCGTCGCCGGCCTCTTCCCGAACCCGGTCGGCGTCGCCCACGTGACGACCTTCACGACCCACAAGACGCTCCTGGGCCCACGCGCCGCCGCCGTCGTGACGACGGACCCCTGCTTGGCCCACAAGATCGACCGCGCCGTCTTCCCCGGCGAGCAGGGTGGCCCGCACGTCAACGCCATTGCGGCGATGGCCATCTGCTTTGGCGTTGCGCGCTTGCCGCAGTTTCACGAGCTTCAGCGCCGAACCGTGACCAACGCGCAGGCGCTCGCCACGGCGCTCGTCCGCAACGGGCTGACGATCGCCTACGGCGGGACGAATACCCATCTGCTCGTCGTCGACCTCAACGCGGTCAAGACGCCGACCGGCTACCCGCTGAAGGGCGACGTCGTCGCCCGCATCCTCGACCTCTGCGGTATCGTCTGCAACAAGAACACGATCCCCGGCGACGCCCACGCCGGCGTTGCCAGCGCCATCCGCCTCGGCACCACCTGGCTCAGCCAGCGGGGTCTCGGACCGGCCGAAATGGAGCGGATCGCGGAGGCCATCGCCCGCATCGTCCACGGCATCCAGCCGTTCCGCTACGTCGGTCCCAACGGCGACGTCGCCCGCGGCAAGATCGACCCGGCGACCCTCGACGAGGTTCGCCGCGAGGTTGCAGACGTGGTGGCCGGCGCGCGGCGCCCGGCCGTCGCTCCGCGGTCGGCGACCGTTCCGGCGGATGGCACAAGGGCTGAGCTGGTCGGCCAGATCGGGCCGGCGCTGCAGGCAGCTCGCGGTGTCCTGCTGCTCTCCGGCGAGCGCGCCGGCGCGATGCTCCAGGAGACGACGGCGGGCGACGTCCTCGCCCTGGCGGCGGGGCAGTCCGTCGACACGGTCTTCCTGCGCGACGGTGGCAGCCCGCTGGCGGCGGCCACCATCCTGCGCCTGGTGGGCGATCGGCGGGGCGACCGCTACGCCGTCCTCGTGCCGGCTGGACGGCTTGCGGCCGTGGAGTGCTGGCTGAGCGATCTCTCCGACGGCTTCATCGTCTTCGACCGGGCCGATCTCTACGCCAAGGTCCAGGGACCTGTCGTCGTCGAGCGGATCGACGAGGGCGCGGAAGGCCCGCCCGGCGGCGCGTCCGTTGCGCCGGCGCCGCCCCGGAACGGGCAGGACGAGCTGCCGGGACCGGCGCCGGTCTTGAGCAAGCCGTACTTCGTCGGGCAGCGTGCGCTGCTCGCTCGCCTGACAACGCCCGTGGCAGCGCTGCCCGAGTTCCAGCACGCCGATCCGGACCCGGACGCGCCGCTCAAGCGGACGCCGCTCTACGAGGAGCACGTGAAGCTCACCGCCGCCCGGAACCTGGTCCCGTTCGCCGGCTGGTCGATGCCGGTGTGGTACACGGCGATCTCGGAGGAGCACCAGGCCGTCCGCACGGCTGCCGGTCTCTTCGACATCGCGCACATGGGCGTCGTCGAGGTCGCCGGACCCGGCGCGACCAGGTTCCTGGACCTGGTGACGACGAACTACGTGCCGATGCTGGACGTCGGCTTCGGGCACTACTCGTACGTGCTCGGACCGGACGGCAGCGTGATGGACGACGTCTACGTCTACCGACTGGAGCCGGAGCGCTACATGGTCGTCGTCAACGCTGCCAACGAGGACAAGATGAATGCCTGGCTGCAAGCGGTGAACCACCGTTCGGTGCGGATCGACCGTGACCACCCCGGCCGAACGGTGGACGCCCGGCCGATGATCCGAGATCTCAAGGACCCCTCGTCGGGCGGCGATCGGCGCGTCGACCTCGCGCTCCAGGGACCGGCGAGCCTGCGGATTCTCGTCGCCGCCGCCCCGGCCATGGCCGGCAGACTGGTGCGACTCCAGAAAAACCAGAGCACCCGTATCGACTTTGGCGGGGCCGACGTCCTGGTGTCCCGCACCGGCTACACCGGCGAGGAGATGGGCTTCGAGCTGTACGTCCACCCGGATCGCGCGGCGCCACTCTGGCAGCTCCTGCTCGCGGCGGGCCGGCCCTTCGGCCTCAGGGCGACCGGGCTTGGCGCCCGCGACTCGACGCGGACGGAGGCCGGTTTTCCCCTTTACGGCCACGACCTGGCCGGCCCCTACGACATCTCGCCAATGGGCGCCGGCTACGGCGCCTTCGTCAAGCTGCACAAGCCGTTCTTCGTCGGCCGGCAGGCGTTCATCGAACGGGAGGCGCGGCGAACGATGCAACTGGCGCGCTTTCGGATCCTGGCCAGGGGCGTCCGCATGGTCCGACTGGGCGACCCGGTCGTTAGCAAGCGCGGCGAGTGCATCGGCCACGTGACGAGCGCGGCGCTGGTCGAAGGGCATCAGGTGGGCCTGGCGTACGTGAGTCGCCAGTACGCCCAGGAGGGCACGCCCGTCGCGATCTACGCACTGCCGCGGACGGGTGCGAGCACGCCTGAGCTGCCCGTCGCTCAGCTCAGGCCCGGCGCCCGCGTCCACCTGCCCGAAGAGGCCGTCATCTTCGGCCGTTTTCGGGCGCCGTCGACGTATTCAAACGGTTCCGTTGGGGGGTGAACCGCCAAGACGCCAAGAACGCCAAGGAAGACGTCAAGGACACGGGTGGCACATCCCGCAAGGCCGTGGGAGATCGATTGACCCGTCCATGGTCGTGCCGAGCCGCAGCGAACGCGTAGGAATTCGGGGGAATGCGGTCATGAGTCCACTGAAAAAAGCCGGATCGCGCGAAACCGACTGGCGGAAACACTCGGGATATCGGTGCGTGAACCGCGCCAGAGGGCCTTTTTTCAGTGGACTCCGGTCATGCTGAGCCGCAGCGACCGAGCGATGAGCGCGGGGCGAGACCCCCGCATTGTCATGC
>JACQGW010000390.1 GCA_016199325.1 Chloroflexota bacterium | reverse complement strand
GTGATGAGTGATGAGTGATGGGCGGGATCCCTGCCTGGTCATGCTGAGCCGCAGCGCGCGCATCCGGTACGCCTGTTACCCGCCGGGTCGCCCCCCCGTTGTCATGCTGAGCCGCAGCGAAGCATCTCCCGGACGTTGCCTGCTCGAGTCGGGGAGATGCTTCGCTGCGGCTCAGCATGACGGACTGGGAGCCAGCCGAACCCGCGATTGACTCGCAGCGGCTCAGCACGACGGGCGAGGAGCCGGCCGGTTCAGCCGGGGACCTGCTGGCGGCACTGGGCAAGCTCCCAGCCGCCGATGCCTGCCCTCTGACCCTGGCAGGACAACACCACTTCGACCAGACACCAGAAACCAGAAACCAGAAACTCCCGCGCCGGGCCGGATACAGGACCAGCCCGGCCAGCAGGAGGAACACGAAGACCGTCAGCGGAACGAGCGCGGGCAGGGGGCTGAAGCCGAGGCTCCAGGCACGGATCAGCACGGCCACGATGCTGGCAGGATCGAGGAACGGGTAGGCGGTTGGCGGCGGCTGGAGGATCGTCGGCAACTGCCAGGCGGCCAGCGGCAGATACGGGAGCACGAGCAGGCCGAATGCCATCGCCCAGGGACGAAAGGCGGATCGCCAGCGCGCCCATCCTGCCACGAACAGCAGCTCCTCGAAGAGGACGACGAGCGCCGCAAAGAAGTGAACGTAGAGCGAGAGGCCGGTCACCACGACGTAGGTCGGCCAGAGAAGGCGAGGGGGGAAACCTCTCCCCCGGCCCCTCCCCGCCACGGTGAGGGGAGTCGTTGCTGCCGCTGTCGGTCTCTCGGCCGCTCCCCCTTCCCGCGGCGGGAAGGGGGCCGGGGGGTTAGGTCTCCCTCCCTCCAGCGCCCGGAAGTACACGGCAACTGACAGGAGGCTCATGAAGGCGAGCAGCGCGTACATCCTGGCCTCCTGGGCGTACCAGACGGAGTACGGCGAGACCCCGACCAGCAGCGCCGCGAAGAGGCCGACCTCCCGACCGACCAGCCGCCGGCCGAAGGCATAGGCCAGCGGAACGATCAGGACGCCGAAGATCGCCGAGAAGAACCGGAGCGAGAACTCGCCGGTGCCGCTCGCGGCGACCCAGAGCCGTAGCAAGAGGAAGTAGAGCGGCCCGTTCTCGCCGACCTTCGTGAAGTTGCCGAGGACCGTCCCCAGATCCCGCGTCGCGAAGATGAGCGCATCGACCTCATCCCGCCAGAGACTCTGATAGTCCAGGTGGTAGACACGCACGGCAAACGCCAGGAGGACGAGCGCCGACACGACCCAGGCAAGAGCCGCGCCGGCGCCGCCCCTATTCGCTGACACAAACCTCAGCGACGTGGCCGCGGCTTCCGGCTTGCTCGTCGCAGATAGCCACATCGCGATAAGCCGAGTCCGTGCCTGTTCTCCGTTGCAGCATCTTCCGCATGCCCGCTCAGGCGGCCAGTCGCCGTCTACCCGGCAGGACCGCCTCAGGATGCAGAGCAGTCGCTTGACCGGAAGCCGCATCTGGAACTCGCGCCTGCGGCGAAAAACCGGGCGGGAAGTACCCTGGCGTCCCTGGGATGAGCGTGCCGGCCACCTCTGCCCGGATGAAGTACGCCTGCGTATCCGCAACCGGGAAGTTGTTGAATGGATACCCCGACACGTGCCCTTCGTAGGTGCCCCAGATCCACCGGGCCACTTCGCGCACGTGGAACGTCGTCGTCCCCGAGATGGTCCTCGCGTTATCGGACAGATCCGTCGCCGACACCCCCCCCGGCGCCGGCACGCCGACCAGGTTCCAGCCCGTCCCCAGGCGGAGCGGGATCGGGCTCGTGATCGCGAACCCCGTCACCTGCCAGTCGAACGGACTGTTCATGCGGAGGAAATAGCCTTCGCCCGGCTTGAGCTGGAAATCGTCCATTGGATTCATCAGGATGGTTCCGCTGACGGCGACGCCGTGCCACGTCCCGACCGCGTACCGGAAGGCGCTCGTGAGCCGCGACACGCCATCCCCGTTCACCATCTGCGCAAGCTGCGACACCGATAGTGGATGCGTTGGCTCCAACGGCAGGCCCAGCGCATTCCACCCGTTCCCGAGGGTGATGGTGCGCTGGACGACCTCACGCAGGTGCAGGTCAAACGGCCAGGAGGACCAGGTGGCCGGCGGATCGCCGTAGGCCAGGCCGGCTGGCCCGGCAACAGCAGCCAGGTGCACGACGTCTGACGGACCATACTCGAACTGAGCGCTGACGTCCCTGGTGCGGGCGCCGGCGAGGTCGACCGACCACCAGCCGTTCTCGTCGGTGTGCGCCGACAGCAATGCCGAGGTCGAGCTGACCGACGCCGTAGTGCTGAGGACCGCCGACAGATCCTCAACCGTCAGGTAGACGAGCGCGCCGCTCATCGGGTAGCCCCACTGGTCCAGCACCCTGCCCCAGGCACCATCGTAGGTCCGCGGATCCAGCGTCGGCCCGGTCGAGACGGTGCCAGTGTACACCGGATCTGTGCCCTCGTCCAGGTAGATGTTGAACTGGTAGGCTGTCGAAGGCATCAGGCGACCAAAGCCATCACTGCCCCCGACGCGGACCCAATGAGTCTCACCGGGAGCGGTACGGAAGTCGTGGGCCAGCGTCCTGGAGACCGGGTTGGTGCCGCTTATCCAGTAGCCCACCGTCGCGACGGAGGGGTACTTCGAGAGGAATGACAGGGTGAAGGACACATCGTTCACGTTGCTCTGGCGGACGTCGAGCACTTCGTTAGGAACGCCGGCCGTCGCGGTCGGCGTGGGTGAGGCCGACGACGTGCTCGTTGACGTCCAGGTGGGCGTTGGTGTCGGCGAGAGGGAGCCGGTCGGCGTGGGCGTCGGC
>JACQGW010000389.1 GCA_016199325.1 Chloroflexota bacterium | reverse complement strand
GAGAGGGGCCGGGGGTGAGGCCGAGCCCGGTCGATAGGCACCCACGCGACGGGACCGAGCCGAGTACGCCCTCACCCCCACCCTCTCCCACTGAGTGGGGGCGGGGAGACGCCCGCTCCGACTTCCAACCAGAAACCAGAAACGGGAAACCGGAGACCCGGTTACCGCTGGGTCCAGGACTGGGCGGCCTGTTGCCACTGCTGGAGAGCAGTATCGCCGCTGATGACCGGCCGGATCTCCAGCTCGCTGAACGGCAGCAGTGGCCATTCCAGCATCATCTGGTTGAGCGTCGCCTCGTCACGCACGTTGACGATCCCGAAGCCACCGCCGCCGCCGGCGAAGAACTCGAACGCCTCCATCCGCTCCCGATGGCGCGCTCGCCAATCGGCGAAGCCCTGCATAATGGCAGGCATCTGCTCTGGGGGAATCGGGAACTTCGGGTGGGCCAGCACCATGATCCGCATTGCACAACCTCCTGAAAACGAATCGGCTGCTCACACAGCGCTACTCCCAGCTTGCCTCAAGCCGGTGCTCAGTTTCCAGGTCGGCAGGTGCTCATTTTCTGCTCATTTCTGGTCACGCCGGGCTCTGATCTTCCGGCGACGCAGCGACCTGGACCCGGTTCCCGCCCAGTGTTTTGGCAAAGTAGAGGGCCAGATCTGCTCGGTGAAGCAGCTCCTCGATTGTCTCACCATGGTCCTGATGAGCCACGACGCCGATGCTGACGGTGATCTGGACTGCCCGGCCCGGACGATCCGTCAGAAACAGATGCTTGGAGATCGCGGCTTGCAGCCGCTCGGCCGTCCTGGACGCCTCAGCAATCGTCGTTTCGGCCAGGATGATCAGGAATTCATCGCCACCAAAGCGCAGTGGGAGATCGACGTTGCGCAGGGAATTCTTGATGAGCGCGCCGAGCTGCTGCAAGACGGCATCACCGACCAGGTACCCGTGCCGATCGTTGACGTCGCGCAGGAAATCGATATCGACGATAAGCAGGGACAGCGGCCGGCGGTACCGGTGCGCCCGATGGATCTCCCGGGCCAGGACCCCTTCGATGTGTCGATAGACATGCGGACCTGTCTGCTCGTCCCCAACTGCCTCCCGCACGCGTTCGAAACGCTGGAGCATGCCGGCCAGAGCAAGGAGCGGCGCCAGGGTGAAGACGATCGCCCACGGCGCGTGCATCCAGATCTGAGCAATGGCGACCCCGAAGCCGACGATCGCCAGTTCGGCGGCCAGATTGGCCCAGTGGAAGTCGTTGGTCCGAGCCTTGCCGAAGTCTCCGTGCAGCCGCGCCAGCGCCGTCGCCAGCAAATCCTGAAGCCCCAGGAAGACGATGATGGCCGCGAGGAGCATGCCAATCTCCCCGAGTGTGTCGAGCCCATCGGGTTGGCTTACCAGACGGGCGGCATGGGCTGCCAGGAGGACCTGAGCGGTGCTCACCGCATAGCCCAATGGCGGCTCGGACCGCCGCCAGCTCAGCACCGCAGCCGGTGCCACTGAGAGGGCGACGAGACCGGTGAGCAGTGAAGGCGGCAGCAACAGCACGCCGGCAAACACGAAAGCCGGGGTGGCCACGGAGCGGGCCTGTCCCGGCGTCACCCACATCGGCCACAACTGAGCACCCGCGGCCAGGACCGCGAGGACGACGAGCGCTAGCCCGTCATCGGGTCCCGCGCCCTGGTCGCTCAGCGACCAGGCAGCAACCAGGAGACCAATCGCTACCAGGACAGCGGTGAAGGCCCAGGCGGCAAAGGTATGGTGACCGAGTCTCAGAATAAGGGGACTCCGCAGCAGCATTACTCGCATCGCCCACCTCTCATGTTCTCTCTGCCAACCAGTGCCCGGCTACGGTTGACGGGCATTGGTGATGGGTGTTGGTGATGTTGGGCGACGGCAACCCACGCCCTTACCAAATACTGTACGCCCCGGTGATGAACCGGACAAGGGGTGTAGGTCTCAGCTTCGTTGCATTCTGGTTGCAGTTTCGTTGCAACGTGAGGGGAAGTGTGCGCTCCGTGCCAGGACGTCAGTGGGGCATCCGGCAAGTCGGAGGGATCGGCTGGCCTCTCCGCCGTCATGCTGAGCCGTAGCGAAGCATCTCCCGGACGGTGCTGGTCCGGGCCGGGGAGATGCTTCAGCGCGGCTCAGCATGACGGACAGGGGCATCCGGCCGCGAGGGACCTGCCGGATGTACCAACTGGTGGCTCGCCGGTCTGGCACCCCGAGGTCATTGCGGCGTTGCTGGCTCGCTGCTCGTGTGCGCAGACGCGGCGGCGCGCATTTCGGCCCGCAGTCGGGCGGTCGCCGCCGGGTCGACGGTACACGTCCCAGAGTCGACGACGACGCCGTGCTCGCGCGCCGCGAAATCGACGCTGATCTTCTCGTTCCGCACATCTTGCTGGACGAGGCGCGGATCGCGGTCCAGCGGGTCGCCCCAGCCGCCGGCGCCGGCCAGTTGGCACCGGTAGACGTCGCCGGCCTTCAGCCAGGTCATGAACTTGGAGGGCAGCTCCTGCTGGTTGGGGCCGGGGTTGAGACGGTTCGAGGAAGGCGTACCGGGCCGACCGCCGAAAAGACCATACGACCGGAGCTTGGCGCGGTCGGAGCGGACCTGGACCATCATGTTGTTGGACAGCGCCCGGTACTCCCGCACGAGCCCCAGGCCACCGCGGAACTTGCCGGCGCCACAGGCGTCCTGCGCAAAGCCGTAGCGCTGCACCCGCAGCGGGTACTCGACCTCGAGAATCTCGCAGGGCGCGTTTGCCACGTTGATGCAGAAGTTGGCGATCGCGTCCACGCCGTCGCGGTCGTGGCGGCCGCCCCACGCGCCGAAGTGCATGTCCGGAAACACCCACTGCTTGCCAGGCTCGCGCTCGCCGGCAAAGGTGATGAGGGCATTGCCGCCCTCGTCGGCGGCCATCATGCGATCGGGAACGATCTGGGCCAGAGCGCCGACGAGCGTGTTCGCCGTCCGGATGATGGTTGCCGCGCGCGAGCTGACGGCGGCCGGCAGGCGAGGATTCAGCAGCGTGCCCTCCGGAATCGAGATATGGATCGGCCGGGTGAAGCCCGAGTTGTTCGGCAGGTTGCCCTTCATCGCCGTGCGCAGCGCGACGTAGCAGGTGGAGTAGCTCGACGCAATGGGGTTGTTCATGGCGCTCCGAACCTGGGGCCCGGTGCCGGCGAAGTCGATCCAAACCTCGTCGCCGGAAACGGCCACCTTGACCCGAATCGGAATCGGGCCGGAGCCCATCCCGTCGTCGTCGAGCGCGTCCTCGAAGACGTACTCTCCATCCGGCCAGCTCGCGATCTCAGCCCGCGCCAGTCGCTCGGCATAGTTCATGATCTCGTCGACGCACGCCCGCAACTGCTCGCGGCCGTATCGCTCGACCAGGTGCAGGTAGCCGCGCTCACCCACCTCGACCGCCGCCAGGATGGCCCGGAGGTCGCCCAGGACGAGCGGGGCCTGCCGCACGTTCTTCTCCAGGAGGTCCCAGAGCGTCCGGTTGGGCCTGCCCCGGTAGAACAGGTGGCTCGGCGGTATCCGGAGTCCTTCCTGGTAGATCTCCGTCGAGTCGGCGGCGTTGGAGCCCGGCACACGCCCCCCCATGTCACTCATGTGGGCCTCGGCGCCGACGAAGGCGACGATCTCCCCATCCACGAAGACCGGCTTCAAGACGTAGAGGTCCGGCAGGTGCTGCGCGCCCTCATAGGGGTCGTTGGTGATGAAGATGTCCCCGGGCTGCATGTCGCCCCCGAGCTTCTTCCGAATCCCGGCCAGCGCATGGATCATCGCGCCCATGTGAGTTGGCGGCTGGCGGCCCTGCGCCAGACATTCGCCTTCCGGCGTCAGCAGATTGGCAGCAAGGTCGAGCGCCTCCCGCACGATCGGCGAGTACGCCGCCCGCGCCAACGTTAGCGCCATCTCGTCGCACAGGACCGCCAGCGCGTTCTTGACCAGCTCGAAGGTGACCAGATCAACCGGGGCTCGCAATACCATCTCACTCAACCTTGGTTCTGATTCTCGAACCGTCCTTCGACGATCGCCGCGCGGGCCTGCTCCATCAGTCGCACAAGAAACCGGACGTTGTGCAGCGTCAGCAGGCGAAGCCCAAGCTCCTCGCCCGCATGAATGAGGTGAGCGACGTATCCGGCGGCGAAGCGGCGGCAGGTCACGCAGTCGCAGGCCGCATCGAGCGGCGCGTCCAGCCGTCGAAACTGGGCACGCCGGATCTGGTGGCGGCCGGTGCCCGAATAGAAGGCGCCGTGGCGGGCCAGCCGGGTCGGCAGCACGCAGTCGAAGAGGTCCACGCCGAGCGCGACCGCCGCCAGCAGGTCTTCGGGGGTGCCGACCCCCATGACGTAGCGCGGCCGGTCGACCGGCAGCAGCGGAACCGTCGCGTCGAGGATCGCCAGCGTCGCGACCCTGGGCTCCCCGACCATCAGGCCGCCGATGGCGTAGCCCGGCAGGTCGAGCGCTACCACTGCTTCGACGGCCTGCCGGCGGAGATCGGGGTAGACAGAGCCATGGACGATGCCGAAGATCGCCTGGTCGGGCCGCCGCTGCGCCTCGACCGAGCGATGAAGCCAGCCGTTCGTCCGTGCGAGGGCCTGTCGAGCCTCGTCGCGGGAGACGGGATAGCCGCAGCACTCGTCGAGCGGCATGGCGATGTCGGCGCCGAGCATCTCCTGCACGGCGACGACCGCCTCCGGAGTCAACCTGCGGATCGCACCGTCCGGCCCGGCGAAGGTGACGCCGTCATCCGCGATCGTCCGCTGAGCAGCCAGGCTGAACACCTGGTAGCCGCCGCTGTCGGTCAGAATCGGCCCATCCCAGCCCATCAGCCGGTGAAGCCCGCCGAGCGCCTGAACGGTCTCGGCGCCCGGCTGGTTGGACAGATGATAGGCGTTGGCGAGGATCAGCCGGGCGCCGGTGGCGCGCAGCTCGTCGGGATCCACCGTGCGGACGGTCGCAAAGGTGCCGACGGGCATGAAGACCGGCGTCGGCACGCCTCCGTGCGGCGTCTGGAGGATCCCTGCGCGCGCCGCCGTCGTCCGGCAGCGCGCCTGCAGGCTCCAGCGGACGGCCCGGCGCATTCAGGCGACCAGGCGACGCTGGACGGCCCGGAGCGCCGAGCCAAAGGAGAGCTGGACGGGGCCCAGCCCGAAGAGGTTCAGCAGGGCATCGCAGCGGGCGAAGCCCCAGCGCAGCGAGGAGGCGAGCGTCGGCCGGCGGCTATGGCAGGACAGGCAGCCGTTCAAGAGCACGCCGACACGATATATCTCCGGGTAGGCGACGATCTCCACATCCAACCGAAAGCCGGCCCGGTTGAAATAGCCGTAGGTGACCCGACCGAGCTCACGCATCTTTCCCTCCGCCCTTACCAGCCCGCCACCGCCCCCGTGTACTCCTCCGTCAACACCGGCAGGAGCTGCCGATAGATGCTCCGACCGAGCGTGACCGGCGATGGCAGCGGCCCGGTCTGAGTCGGCGCCGGGTACTCCTTCGGGCCGGCTGCACCGTCGGTGCTCATGACGTCGACGCGCACCCTGTCACCGCTGTCGTAGGAAAACTGCGACTCTAGATCGCTCGTCCGTGCATTGGTGAGCGTCACAATGCAACCATCACCGCCAGGCGTATGCTGTATGTAACAGCTCAACGTAGCGGACGTGCCGGAAGCGCCGCGGTTGTCGCCGTCGACCAGCGTGACGTAGGCGATGGCATCGACAACCGGAGAGCCGTTCGGATTGTTGACGAAGACGACCAGACTGATGGGAGGGTATAGAGAGGGCATCGCGCCCGTTCGGGCGGTGTAGTGCTGGCCCCCGTTGTCGTAGGTCGTGCCGCCGGACACGATGTCGAAGCAGTACGTCGTCTTCTCCTGCAAGCCGCCGATGCGAACGTAGTGGATGGTGCTGCTCACGGTGGGCTGGCTCGTGTCCCGGGAGTCGAGCGCCACCGTCGTCGGCGCCCCGCCGACGCAGCTTCCGTAGCGGAGGGTGCCCGTCACCGCCACATACGTGCGCCAGGAGATGGTCACCGACTGATCGCTCACATCGGTCACCCGAATGCCCACCGCCGCCGGGCCATCCGCCCGAGCCGAAGGCACGACGCCAGCCAGAGCAATGATCGCCAGCGCCAGCAGTGCCAGCGTCGTCCGGACAATCCGGTCTATCGGTCTACGCAGTGGTCGACGGATCATCGTCCCTCCAATGGTAGAACAGCGTCTGCGGTATCGGCCGGGGACGAGCTGTCAGCGGATTCGGGGGACGGATTGAACGGATGCCTGCTCGTACCAGTGCGACCTCCGGCGAGGCTCGCAGCGCACACCGACCCTGCCGGCGAGGCCGCGGCGAGCATCGCGCGGTTTCGTCTCCCCATCCGTTCAATCCGTTCCCGAAATCCGTTGACAGCTCGCCTCCCCGCACGTGATCGGTGCATCGCCGTTTCCGGCAACACCAGGCGCGAAGCTCAGACCCGGCTCCCCTCGCCCGTCCGCCAGTCAGCAGTCTGCAGTCGGGGGAGGGCAGGCCGCCGCCCCGGCCCTCGACCCTCAGCCCTTCCCCACCGGCCGCCGGTCCCCGGGCCCCGGACCCTGGACTGCCGACTCCTGACTGCTGACCGCTGACCGCTGACCGCCGCCCGCCGACTCCCGACTCCGCAGCGTATCCAGAAACTCGACCGACTTCGGGCTCCGGTCCAGCAGATACCGAATGTACTCCCGCAGGAGCAGCTCGAGATCGAAGCGCAGGCTCCCTTCCAGACGCAGCCGGCTCACCTCTTCGTAGGGCGCGGTCTGCAGATGGCGCAGGACCTTCAGCATCGTGACCGAGAGCGGGCGGACAAGCGGCTCCGACGAACGACAGTCGGGGCAGAGCACACCCCCGGCGCTGGCGCTGAAGCCGTTGACCTCCGGTCGGAGCGGTGTCCGGCAGCGAACGCAGTCGCGCAGCTCGGGACGGTAGCCGAGATGGTCCAGGAGCTGGACCTCAGCATACCGGACGGCGACGTCGGGATTGCGCGCGTCGCACAGCCAATCCAGTGCTCTGGTCAGCAATCGAAAGACGGCGCCGTTCTCCTGCCGCTCGGGCAGGAACTGATCGGCGATCTCAGCCAGGTAGATCCCGCGGGCCGTGCGCTCGAGGTCGTCACGGAGCGCCAGGAAGCTGTTGATCGTCTGGCTCTGCGTGACGACGTCGAGGTTCTGCCCCTTCGCCAGCATCATGCTCGCGTGCGTGAGCAGATCGACGTGCCCGCCAAGGCGGCTGCCGGGCCGGCGGACGCCCTTGGCGACGACGCGGATCTTGCCGAGGCCGGGCGTTAGCAGCGTGAGGATCTTGTCCGCTTCGCCAAGATCGAGCCGGTGGAGGACGACGGCCTCCGTCCGGTACACACGCTGGCGGTCCATGGACTACTCCATCGTCTGGCGACCGGCGAGCGCCCGCGTCAGCGTCACCTCGTCGGCGTACTCGAGGTCGCCGCCGACTGGCAGGCCGCGGGCGATCCGCGTCACCCGGATCTTGAGCGGCGCGATCTGGCGATGGAGATACATCGCCGTCGCCTCGCCTTCGAGGTTCGGGTTCGTCGCCAGAATGACCTCGCCCACGCCGCCGGCTTCGAGCCGCCGCAGGAGCTCGCGGATGCGCAGCCGCTCGGGGCCGATCCCGTCCATCGGCGAGATGGCACCGTGGAGGACGTGGTAGAGCCCCTTGAACTCCCGGGTCCGTTCCAGCGCCAGGATGTCCAACGGCTCCTCGACGACGCAGATGAGCGACCGATCCCGCGCCGGGTTGGCGCAGATGAGGCACGGGTCCTCCTCGGTGATGTTGAAGCACTCCGAGCAGAGGACGATCTTGACCTTGATCTCGACGATGGCCTCGGCGAGCGCCCGCGCCTGGTCCTCAGACGCACGCAGGAGGTAGTAGGTCAGGCGCTGTGCGCTCTTCGGGCCGATGCCGGGGAGCCGGTTGAACTCCTCGATCAAGCGAGCGACCGGTCCGGCGATGGTTCCAGCGGCAACACCCACGGCGCATCCTTCCTGGCAGGCAGCTTCCCTGGCGCCGGGAAACGCATCCGGCGCAGCCGATTATACTCCTTTTGCCGCCGTTGAACACGCGTAAGAGAGCCCCGGCACATCGAAGCCGCCCGCGATGTCAGGCGTCATACGTCAGGCGTGTCAGAAGAGCCCTGGCACGTTGAAGCCGCCCGCGATGGCACCCAGCCGCTTCTGTGCCAGCTCCTGCGACTTCTCAAGAGCTTCGTTCACGGCAGTCAGGATCAGGTCCTGGAGCATCTCGACGTCCTCGGGGTCGACGACCTCCTTCTGGATCTCGATAGCGGTCATCTTCTGATGGCCGGTCATCGTCACCGTCACGGCGCCACCCCCGGCGCTGGCCTGCACCGACTCGTTGCCAAGCTCCTCCTGGACCTTGGCCAGCCGGGCCTGGAGCTGCTGCGCCTGCTGCTGCGCCTTGCGAAGCATATCTCGGTTCATGACCGTCTCCTCTTCCGAGTGATGAGTAATGAGTAGGTTACCGCGCCGTCATTCCCCACTCATCACTCATCACTCGTCATTGTACATCAACGACCTTCGCCTCGAAGAGGCGGAGAGCCTCCTTGACGAGCGGGTCATCGGACGCCGCCTGGATCTTCGCTTTGCGGTCGCGGGGGGCCAGGCGGCATTGGATCCGGCAGCGGCGCCCCAGCACAGCCCCGATGGCTGCCTCGACGAAAGGACGGTTCTTGGGATCCCCTGCCTTGTCCATATGCCACTTGGATGGGCAGGAGAGGGTAACCACATCGCCCTCGACCTCAACCGGTGCGCAATCCCGAAGCACCCCTTCAAGGAATACCCCTTCGTTCTTCCGGCGTCCCTGATGCTGCCTCACGTGCTCCAGGACGCGCGGCCACTGGTCGACAAGGTGTGTTGCCTCATCGGTCGGCTCGGAGGGCGTTGATGCCGGTTCCGCTGCCGGCGCACTCGAGGGATCGATCGGTGCCTCCGCGCCGAGGTTCGCCGTCGGAGGGACTCCCATCGAGGTCGACGCCGGCCCACCTGGTTCGAAGGCCGGCCCGCCCGGATCGGCGCCAGACGCCGCGGCGATAGGGAGAGCACCTGAATCGGCACCGGCCGAGGCGACACCAGGGTGGGTGGCGTGCGCCGGCGACCTCGTCGGCTCGGCGGCGGCCGGGGGCGGGAGCGCCGCGGGGGCTACCGTGCCCTCGCCCTCACGCCGGACCTCACTCGCTGAGAGCGGCTGCTGAGAAGCAGGCGACGGCGCCGGGGAAACGGGGGCTGCGGAGGCTCCGGCAGACGGGATGCCTGCGCTCCCGACGCCTGCGGTCCCGGCGGCTACGCTCCCGGACGATGGCTGCACGGAGGGAGGGCTGGCAGCAGGAGGCAGGCGGGACGCCTGCGCTCCCGAGGGCGCCTGCGCTCCTGCGGCAGGCGATGGCTCCGACGGAACGGCGGCCGCGGGTTGCCGCTCCCAGGCCGCGCCGGGCGAACGCGTGCCCGCCGGTGTTGACGACCCTTCTGTCGGGGCGGCCCGCTGGGCCGCCCGCTCCGCCGGTGCGCCGGCCGGCGTGGGCGACGCCGTTCGGGCCGCAGGCGCCATCGGCTGGGGCTCCCGCGCTCCCGCCGGCCTGGATCCTGTCGCCGGCTGGGCGGCCGCTGCCGGCCGCGCCGCCGGCGCGCCGACGGCGAATTCGACCAGCGCCAGCTCCAGCGGCAGCGGCGTCTGCCAGTCGGCTCGCAGGTCGACCTGCGAGACGGCCTTCAGCGCGCCGACGATCTCGGAGACCTCGTGTCGGCGGGCCCGCTCGTCCAGCGCCGCCCGCTCGCTCTCAGACAGGTCGACCAGGCTCGGGCCGGCCAGCCGAACGAGCAACAGGCTGCGGAGATGGTCGACGAGCTCCCGATGGAACTGGCGCAGGTCCACGCCGTCGTCGAGGACCTCGCGGACGAGCTGAAGTCCTTCGGCGACCTGCTGCTGCAAGAAGTGGTCGGCAAAGGCGGCAACCCGCTGATCGCCCGTCAGGCCGAGCATCGCCAGGACCTCTTCCAGGCGAATGGTCGTGCCGTAGTAGGCGACGAGCTGGTCGAGCAGGTTCTCGGCGTCGCGAAGGCTTCCGGCGGCAGTCTTGACGAGCGCCTGAAGCCCCGCTATCGGCACCGTGATCCCCTCCTCGCGGGCGATCAGGGTGAGCCGGTCGACGGCGGCGCTCAGGGGAATCCGGCGGAAGTCGAACCGCTGGCAGCGCGAGGCGACGGTGGCCGGGATCTTGTGTGCCTCGGTCGTCGCCAGCACGAAGACGGCGCGCGGCGGCGGCTCCTCCAGCGTCTTGAGAAGGGCGTTGAATGCCTCGGTCGTGAGCATGTGACAGTTTGCGACCAGGATGTCACGGGCGAAGTAGTTGTGGTTGTCGGCCACTTCGATGTTGTAGACGACATCAGGAGAGCTCGTCCGCTCAACACGCCGAACGATGCTCACCGCCAACCCAGCCGGTGAGCCATCGCTCTGAGCGTGTGTGTGGAAACGCGTGTCCATGCCCTGCCGCGCATCGCCTGGCGGTTGAAACCGCAGGCTCCCATCGCGAAGTCGGCCTTCGCCGACTGAGGCCAGCCCACGAAGGTGGGCTTCGCAGGGGTAGCTCGCCACTTCAGTGGCCGAGCGAGGACTCTGAATGATGCTCTCATGCACAGCGTAGACGAGCTGGCCGGCATCGAGCTCGCCTGCATGCATCAGTCCGTCGGGAGTGTAGAACTTGTGATTGAGCGTACATACCAACGCGCGGTTGTTGTCGAGCGTGATCCGCACCATGGGCAGTTGCGGCTGCTTTCGCATGTGTCGGACAACGGGCTTGGGCTCGATCCGACGCGTCTGTTCGTTGTACGAGAGGACTTCGACGTTCAGGCCGGACTCGACGATCTTGCCGATCGGGAGCTTGGACCCATCAGCCAGAGTTACCAGGTCTTCGTAGCGAAAGCACTCGTCGATCACGTAGAATTTCCGAGTTGCCTCGGTCGGTGCGAAGTTGACCTTCTCTCGGAGCGCGCGGATCTCGTCGATGCCGCGATTGGAGGCGGCGTCGATCTCGATCAGGTCGTACGCCCGCCCTTCGGCGATAGCCAGGCACATCGAGCAGCGGTTACACGGCTCGCCCTTGCCGCCGCTCTCCAGACAGTTGACGGCCTTGGCGAGGATTCGGGCCGTGCTCGTCTTGCCGGTGCCGCGCGGACCGCAGAACAGGTAGGCGTGCGCCAGCCGGCCCATGGCCAGGGCGTTCTGGAGCGTCCGGGTCACGTGCTCCTGGCCGACAACCTCGGAAAACGTCTGGGACCGCCATCGTCGGTAAAGCGCCTGCATCGTGCTGCTGCCTCCGTCGGCTCATTATACCCGCTGGCGCGGCGCCGTCAACGGAAGACATCGGCTATAATTATGGCATGCGACGAGACACCGTGGAGCCCAGGCAACCGAGCAAAGGCGTTCGGATCTCCGTGGCGGGGGTCCTTGCCCTGACCGATCCCGGGCCGGCTGCGGCGGGCTTTCTCATCACCGGGCCCACCGGGCGGGTTCTTCATCGCCGCGCCTACTACCTGGGCCAGGCCACGGCCGACGTCGCGAGCGTGCGGGCGCTGATCGCGGCGCTCCGCTTTGCCGTCCAGCGCCGCTTCGACCACCCCGTCGTCTCCGTCGAGCGCCTGGCGCTCGCCGACCTGCTCGGCGGGGCGGAGACGGCGCCAGCAACGTTCCAGCCGTTCCGACAGACAGTCGCCGAGCTGGCGCAGGCGATCCCGGGGCTGCGCGTGCGCGTCGTGGCACCCGAGACGAACCCGGCCCGGGCGGTGGCGCTGGGCCCGCTGCTGGAATGGCTACCGGCGAGGACCCGGCGGGCCGATCGGATTACCATCCAGACCCTGGCGCCCGGCGTCTACGAAGTGGCCTCGGCGCACGTCCCCGGCCAGACCTACCTCGTCTGGCTGCCGAAGCCCGGCACGCCGGGCCGCATCGCCTGCACCTGCCCCGACTACCAGTACCGTGGCCTGCCGTGCAAGCATCTCCTGGCCGTCGCCGGTCGGAGCGCCGGCGGTCGGCAGCGTCTCTTCTACCCCACGCCCGGCGAAACGGCGATGCCGCCCAGCGGGGCGGTCGAGACGCACGAGGTTTCTGGTCCGTAGTTTCTCGTGTGGGGTTTCTGGTTTCTGGTTTCTCGTTTCTGGTTTGAGGCTGCCGGGCGAGAGAGCAACAACCAGAAGCGAGAAACCAGAGACCAGAGATCCGCCTACCGTCGAATAGCCGCGTAGCGCTGCTCGACGGCGGACCAGTCGACGTTCTTCAGCAGCGCGTTGATGTAGCTCTTGCGGTCGGAGCCATAGTCCATGAAGTAGGCGTGCTCGTAGGAGTCGATGGTCCACAGTGGGATGGCGCCCCAGACGCCGCCGTGGTTGTGGGCGTCGCAGAGGAAGTTGTGGATCCGGCCGTCTGAGGGGTCGTAGGCGGTCACCGCCCAGCCGCGCGCCGCCATCGCGCAGGCGGTCGCGTCGGCGACGAAGTTCTCCCACGAGCCGAAGTCCTCAGCGACCTTGCGGCTGAAGCTGGCGGTCGGCTGGCCGTTCCCGCCGAGACAGTCGAAGTACAGCTCGTGGAGGATCTGTCCGTCGGCGTTGAAGGTCTCTTCGAGCTTCAGCTCGCGGTACTCACTGAACGTCTGCGCCGCCTTGGCGCGATCCGCCCGGCCGAGCAGCTCGGTGATCTCGTTGCGCTTGTTCACGTAGCCGGCGTAGAGCCGATCGTGATGGGTCTCCATCGTCCTGGCCGAGATCCCTTCCAGGGCGTCCTTCGAGAACTTGAGCTCCTTTACTGTGAAAGCCATGCCTTGCTCCTTTACCTGCGTTTGACGAGGTTCACGTACTCGGCGGCGATCTGGCCGCCGTAGGAGAGGGTGTAGAGGTAGACCGTGGGATCGTAGTCGTCGAGGCCGGAAGTGGTCGTGACGCGCGCCTGGCTGAGGCCGCGGGCGCGCAGCCAGTGCAGCGCCCGGCCCAGCAACACCGAGCCCAGCCGCTTCCCGCCGAAGTCGCGCAGGACGAGGACGCCGAACGCGAAATTATCCTCGTCGGACGTCCCGCCGACGCGCGCGTCGCACAGACCGACGGGTCGCCCCTGATGCCTGGCAAGGAACAGGACGTGGTCGGGCCGCTCGGCGATCTGCTCGACGGCTGCCCGAACGCGCGCCCGCATCTCCACGGCGAGATCCGCCGAGTCGGGCGGCTCGGCTCCGACCGGGTACTCGGCCCGGAACCACTTCTGGTCCTCTTTCTGCTCCTTCCACCACTGCCAGTACGGCTGGTACGACGCCAGCACGAGGTCCGTGGTCGAATCGACGTCCGGTGTTTCGAGCAGCTCGACCGTGAATTCCGGGCTCTCATGCGCCGGGCGGAGGTCGGTCAGATCCCAGATGATGACGACGGTCTTCCGGGAGGGCCAGTAACCGAGGCGGTAGAAGCAGGATGCCCACCGCTGGCCATCGGGAATGAGGACGTCGATCTTCGTCACGCCGCCCTGCCCGAGCGCCTCTTCGGCGGCCTGAATCAACTGCTCCTCGACGGCCCGGTCCCGCCATTCCGGGTCGATCTGGAGGTCGGCGATCAAGCCGTGGCAGCGACGCGGATCGTGGCGGTAGGCGAGCCGGACGGCGCCGATAATGCCGGCGGAATCGTCCTGCGCGATGAGCACCTGGCTCGGGCCGTACCAGAGGAGATTGAGCTCCTGGCGAATGCCAAGCAGCCGTTCGGGGACCGGATCGAGCGCGTGCAAAACTGCCTTGTTCACGGGGCTGGAGAGCATTGTACCTCGCCTTTGGGGTCGTTCTCTCAGTGCCCGATGACGTGAGCCATCAGCGGCCAACTCACTTAAGAGTATACCAGAGCCGGGGGGCCTGTCAACCGGCGGCCGGGTGGATGGGCGTTGCCGGAGCCGCGGCCGGCCGGTATAATGCGCGGAGCGTTACCGGGAGTGAGAACGATGCAACTGGTTACCGCACACATCCAGAAGCCGGACGACGTCAACATCATCCTGGGCCAGGCCCACTTCATCAAGACGGTCGAGGACCTCTACGAGGCCCTCGTCACGGCCATGCCGGGTATTCGCTTCGGCCTCGCCTTCAACGAGTCGTCGGGACCGGCGCTGGTTCGCTCGGCCGGGACCGACCCGGAGCTGGAGCGCCTGGCCCAGACGAACGCGCTGGAGATCGGGGCCGGCCACCTCTTCGTGATCCTGCTTCGCAACGCCTATCCCATCAACGTCCTCGGCGCCGTCCGCGCTGTGCCGGAGGTCGTCAACATCTACTGCGCGACGGCGAATCCCGTCGAGGTCGTCCTGGCCGAAACCGATCAGGGGCGGGGCGTTCTCGGCGTCGTCGACGGCGTCCGCCCACAGGGCGTCGAAACGCTCGACGACGTCGCCCATCGCAAGGCGTTCCTGCGCACCATCGGGTACAAGGTGTCCTGACCATCCCACAGGAAGCGGTCCGAAAGCAGCGGTGATGGACGTATGACGCATGGCGTCCCGCTGGAAGCAGTCCGGGAGCAGGGATGACGGTGGATCGGGAAACCTGGAGCCAGTTGGACCGGCGCGGCCGGCGGCTCGCCATCGAGCGGCCGGCGACGACCCTGAACGTGCTGGCGAGCAAAGCTGCCGTGCTTGCCGCGGGCGCGGCCATCGCCGTCTGGCTGGTGCTGGCGACCGCCATCTTCGACGAATCGGGCTGGTTGAAGCTCAGCCCGCGCGCACTCGGCGGCCGGGCATCTGCGCCCTCCGCCGAGACCGCAACGCCGCTGCCCTCGCTCGTCGCGGCGACGCCGGCGGCGAGCGAGGCTCGCCGGGTGGGGAACACGGGCGGCGAGGGCGTCTACCTGCGGCGGACGCCCCGTCCCGACGACCGCCTCCGCCACCTGAGCGAAGGCGCCACGGTCCTGCTGTTGGGGCCACGCGTCGAGAGCGGAGGGCTGACCTGGCTCAAGGTGCAGGACGCCACCGGGGACGAAGGCTGGCTGCCGGAGCAATACCTCTTGCTCCAGTAGCGGTGGATCCCGTCAATCAGGATGCCGGTCGTGGCATGAGGTGGCGCGCGTTGTTTTTTGTGTTTATCATAGCCGTGTAAGCAGTTTCGATGACTTGCTGGCCGGCAGCGCCGTTCGGAACAGGACAGGTGTCGCACCGGCAAGGAAGCAGGCTCACGTTCACCAGGGGGAAATCGCATGTTGACACGGCTGAAGGTTAACGGCTTCAAGAATCTTGTTGACGTGGATGTTGGCTTTGGACCGTTCACTTGCATAGCCGGGGCGAATGGTGTCGGTAAGTCCAACCTCTTCGATGCCATCGGCTTTCTCAGCGCCCTTGCTGACCGCCCCCTGGTCGACGCTGCGCTTTCGGCTCGCGATGAAGGTGGCAGAACAGCGGACGTCAGGAGCCTGTTTCATCGCGTTGGCGACAGTCCGGTCAATGAGATGTCCTTTGAAGCGGAAATGATCGTCCCCTATGAGGGGTTGGACGATCTGGGGCAAGAAGCAAAGGCGAGCATCACGTTTCTGCGCTACAGCGTGACTCTCGCGTCCCGCGAAGAGCAGAGCCTGCCGTCTCCTGGTTCACTCCAGCTACTGAAGGAAGAACTGGTTCACGTCAACATCGGCGACGCGAAAAGGCATCTCCCGTTTCCGCACGAGCACGAATGGCGCCGCTCCGCCGTTCGTGGACAACGAAGGTCGCCGTATTTCATCTCCACTGAGGGTGAGGGGCCGAATCGGGTCATTAAGCTCCATCAGGATCGCAGTGGTGGCCGCCCCTTGTCACGCGCGGCCACTAGCTTGCCCCGTACCGTGCTCTCCGTCGCGAACGCCGCCGAAAGTCCTACGGCACTCCTGGCACGTCGGGAAATGCAATCGTGGCGTCTGGTTCAGTTGGAGCCTTCGTCTCTCCGGAAGCCGGATGAGTTCACCGCCCCGACACGACTGGGCGACGATGGGGCGCACTTGCCGGCAACGCTGTATCATCTCGCCCGCCTTCACCGACAGCGTGCTTCCAGGGGAACGTCGGCCGAGGAAGCCGAGACGTACGTCTATGGACAGGTTGCAAGCCGGTTGGCCGAATTGATTGACGACGTGTACGAGGTGCGCGTCGATCGCGATGAGCGACGCGAATTGCTGACTCTCCAGGTCACCGATCGACGAGGAACGACCTACCCGGCTCGCGCGCTGTCCGACGGCACCTGCGTTTCCTCGCGCTCACGGTGCTTGATCTCGACCCGGCCTCACAGGGGCTCATCTGTCTGGAAGAACCCGAAAACGGCATACATCCAGCGCGCATTCCGGCCATGCTCAAGCTGCTTCAGGATATCGCCACCGATGTCGAAGAGCCGGTTGGACCCGATAACCCCCTCCGGCAGGTCATCGTGAACACACACTCACCGGCAGTCGTTACCCAGGTTCCCCATGACAGTCTGATTGTCGCCGAACTGAAGGAAACTGTCGTTGGAACCCGGCGCTTCAACCGGGTGCGCTTTAGCGGTCTACAGAAAACTTGGCGACATCCCACAGGCGAGGGAGAAGACGCCGTTGCACTCGGCACGCTGTTGGCCTACCTGCAGCCCGTCGTGAGCGGCATGCAAGGAGGAAGCATTCGTCGGTCTGCCGAATCCGAGACGCCTGGCGCGCATTCAAGAGCAAACGGGCGGCGTGTCATCGACCGTCCAGATGTTCAGCCCATGCTCCCACTCTGGGATTCGACCGAGTGAGTGTAGTGCGATATACCCTGTTAAGTGATGGCAGTTCAGACCGGGCACTGATTCCACTACTGACTTGCCTGCTGTGTGAGAATGGCGTTGCCGGCGCAATCGATTCCGCATGGGCCGACCTGGGGCGTGTACTCCGGCCGACAAGAAAGCTACCGGAGCGCATTCAGCAAGCGATTCAGTGGTTCCCCTGTGATCTGCTGTTCGTTCACCGCGATGCGGAGGCAGAGCCCTGGGACGTGCGGAAGGCGGAGATCGAGCGAGCACGATCGCAGGCGCTGGAAACCGGAATTGTCCCACCAACCGTCTGCGTAGTGCCAGTGCGCATGTTGGAGACCTGGCTCCTCTTCGACGAATTAGCTCTGCGACGGGCATCGGGCAACCCACAGGGGCGGGAGCCGTTGCCGCTGCCACGACTTGCCGACCTCGAGGACGTCATCGATCCGAAAAGCGTGTTGCACGAATGTATCCGTGTTGCCAGCGGGCTTCAGGGCCGCCGAAGAAAGAAGCTCTCCGTAAGCGATCGTATCCACCGTGTGGCGAACCTTGTGAACGACTTCTCGCCCTTACGAACTCTCCGAGCATTTCGCGCGCTGGAGTCGGAAATCGCGGACACCGTCACGGCCAACGGCTGGAACACCTCGAAGGACGAGTGAGTTGTCTGCCGCCATGCACTGCCAACCGACCTGGGGACATCGAAAGCTGAGTGTACCGAAGATTGAGGAAGCGGGGCGCTGCTCCCAGGGCCGTCTGCAACCGACAACCGATAGCGGCATGTTGATGCGCCGCCCGGAGAACTGGACCGAGGCGTTCGCCGGACGCATGGCCGACGTCTTCGGCACCCATGAGGAAACCATACGCTGGCTCGAAGAGGAGCGCCGCGGCTGGGACGAGGCATAGGCCCGTGGCTCCGGCCGAGCTCAACGCGGCTCTGGGGGATGCCACCCGCGTCCTCCTCGACACCAGTACCCTGATCGCCTTTCACAACCCTCTGGAGCAGGTTCACCCACTGGCAAAATACCTGCTCTGGCGGATCGAGCGAGACGACGACCCCCTGCAGGGCTACTACTCGGTCGTTAGCGCAACGGAGCTCCTGGTCAGACCGATTCGGAGCGGGGTCGACAGGTTTACGTTCGTACACACGTTTCTCACGACCTTCCCACACCTGACGGTGTTGCCGATGGACCTGGCTGTCACAGTCCAGGCGGCTACCGTGCGAGCCGCCACAGGGGTTCGGGTCCCAGATGCCGTCGCGATCGCCTCCGGCTTGCTGGCCGGCTGCGAAGCGATCGTCAGCAACGACGAGCAGTGGAAGGTGCGTTTGGCGCCGATCTTCCGGCGGTTCCGGTGGGTCTACCTGAGCGACTATCTGTAGCCGGGAGCCATAGCGGTTAGCGGTGAGTCTCAGCAAGCCGCCAGGAGCAACTCCTGGCGTATTCCTTGGCGTTCTTGGCGTCCTGGCGGCTCAGCCTTCCTGCACACTGCTCTGGACATCGACCTTCGGCAGGCTGAAGGCGACGACGGCGCCGGCGCCGGGCTGGCTCTCGAACCAGATGTCGCCGCCGAGCTGTTGGACGATCTGGCGGGCCAGGTAGAGCTCGAGCCCGACCAGCCCGACGTAGCCCGCCGTTCCAGACGGATGCGCCTCGTAGAGCGGCTCGAAGAGGTGCGGCTGCCGCTCCTCCGGGATGCCGGGGCCGTAGTCCCGGACCCGGACGACAGCCCGATGGCCCACCGTCTGCGTCGTCAGGTCGATCGGGGTGTTCTCTGGCGAGCGCCGGGCGGCGTTGTCGAGCAGGTGCTCGATGAGCCGGCGGACGAGATCGCGGTCGCTTTCGACGCTAACCGACTGCACCGCAGGCAGGCGAATGGGGTTCGTATGCCCCGCCTGTTGCCAGTCCTTCACCTCTTGCTCGACGAGCTCCCGCAGATCGAACCGGGTGGGCTGGACCGGCGCCGCTCCCCGCCGCAGGTCGAGCGCTTCCAGCAGCTCTTCGCCCAGATGGGCGATCCGGCGCGCGCTCCGATCGATGGCCGCGAGTGCCCGCCGCTCGCCGTTGCCGGCGGCAGGCGCTCGGCGGAGGAGGAGCTGGGAGTAGCCCTGGAGACTCGTCAGCGGTGTCTTGAGCTCGTGGGCGGCGGCGGCCAGGAACTCCTCCCGCAGGCGCACCTCCTGCCGCACCGACTCGTAGAGCCGGGCGTTGTCGATCGCCAGCGCGAAGAGATCGCCCAGCGTCTGGGCCAGGTGGAGCTCGGTGGCCGGCAGCGTCTGCGGCGTCGTCCAGCCGGTCAGCAGAACGCCGACCAGCTTGCCGCGCTCGACGAGCGGCGTGGCGACGACGCTGCGCAATCCCTCGGCGCGGGCGACGACCCGCGTATGCTCGAGGGCCGAGCCCGCTTCGTCGACTTTCCGCAGCACGATCGGCTCGCCGCTGGTCGCCGCGGCAGCTTCGACCGTCTTCGCGTCGAACCGCTCGTGCCGCAGCTCGTCCACCGTCACCGGCGACAGGTTCCGGGACGCGATGAGCTGGAGCTCATGCCGCTCGGGGTGCGCCAGCCAGACCGCCGAGACCTGAGCGCCGAGCGCGGCGACGGCGTGCTCGGCGACGGCCCGGGCGACGGCTTCCATTTCCATCTTCTCGACGAGGTCGCGCGCCGCGTTGGCGATGGCTTCGCGCTCCCGCTCGCGCCGCCGATGCTCGGTGATGTCGCTGTAGACCTCGATGCGGCCGATCAGGTTGCCGTCGGCGTCGCGCACCGGGCCGCTGTAGCGCAGGAAGATCCGTTGGGACGGGACGGCGAGGACCACTTCGTCGTGCAGCTCGGTCTCCGGGTGGGCATTGAGATAGTCCTCGCGCGCGGCGAAGGCGCCGGGGTCGAGCGCGCGCTGGCGTATCCAGCCGAAAACGGCCTCCCGGCTCACTCGGCCCTGGAAGAACTCCGTGCCGAGGTTGAACAACCGACTGATCGTTCGGTTGACGAGGACGACGTCGCCCGTCGGATCGACCATGAGGACTCCCTCGTCGATGGCGTCGAGGACGGCCCGCAGGACGCTCGCTCGCTGGCCGCTCTCACGGGCCAGCTCCTCGACGCGGCGGCGCGCCTGCACCTCGACCGTCGTCTCGCCGGCCAGCATGAGGAGCGTCGGCGGTCGGCCCTCCTCATGCTTCAGCGGGACGAGGCTCAGGTTCCAATAGGTAACGCCTCGCGCCAGCCCCGTGTATTCGTAGTCGCTGACGTGCGCGGGTCGCCCGGTCTCGATCACCCGCCGGAAGAGCGCGGCCGTGCCGTCATATGCCGTCGTCGGCAGCACGTCGGTCAACCGCCGCCCGATGACCTCGACGTTTGCGCCCACTTGCTCCTGAACAGCCCGGTTCGCGAGCCGGTAGATCAGCTCGAGCCCCTCCAGGACAGCAACCGGCGTCGGCAGCGTGCGGAGAACGGTATCCAGGAAGTCGCGCTGGCGGACGATCTCCTGGTGGAGGCGAGCGTTGTCCACCGCGATGGCGGTTCGGCCGGCCAGCTCGACGACGAGGCGAAACGCCTCGTCGTCGAGCCGGCGGGCGCCCTGCACCGCCGCAACGGCCAGGACGCCGAGCACCTGGCCACGCGTGGTCAGCGGGGCGACGGCGATCGATTCGACGTCCAACGGCAGCAGCGCGCGCACGTCCTGGAGAAGCTCGTCGGTCGTCGCAACGTCGGGCACCAGAACGGGCTGGCCGGAGGCTGCTACCCTGCCGATCAGCCCCTGGCCGACGCGGAGCTGGGTCTCGGCAAGGCGGTGGCGAACGGCCTCCAGACGCTCGGCATCCGCCGACGCAATGGCCTCGGGGATGAGCTGGTCCCCCTGGCGCAGGAAAACAGCGCAGGTGCTCGTCAGCACGGCGGCCGTCCGATCGACGACGCCGCGCAGAATGGCGCCGATCTCGATCGTCGAGGCGAAGAGCTCGCCCACCTGGGCAAGCAGGCGGGCCTGCGCCTCGTGCCGGCGGGCTTCCTCGTACAGGCGGGCGCGATCGAGGGCCATGGCAGCCCGTTCAGCGGCCAGTCGCATCAGGTTGAGCTCCCAATCGGCAAACCGACGCGGTGCCAGGAAGTCCACATAGAGGGCGCCCACCGATCGGCCATTCGTCTGCATCGGCGTTGCCAGCACCGCCTGGACGCCGGCCAGATGGAGGGCGGGCACCAGCTCGTCGACGCGAGCGCGGGCGGTCGACGTGAGTGGCTCACCTGCCTGAAAGGCGCGTCCGACGAACCCCTCGCCCGGCCGGAGCCGCACGGACCGGAGCTGCTCCACCGGCAGCCCAACGGCAGCGCGGACGGCGAGGGTATTGGCCGGCGATTCCAGCAGGAGGATGGCGCCGCCGGCGCCGCCGAGCTCGCGGAGCAGGCGCTCCAGCAGGCTTCTGAGCAGCTCGTCGGCTTCGAGGGTGCTCAGGCCAACCTCGGTGATCGCGTCGAGCGCGGCGAGCTGGCGGGCGCGCCCGCGCTCGCTCTCGAACAGGCTGACGTACTCGTTCAACAGGCCGAAGAGCATGCCGCCGTACCCGCCGACCAGCAGGACCTGGTTGACGTACCACCAGAGGCTGTAGCGCTGCCCCCCGACGACGAGGCCGAAGAGGATCGCGGCTGCGGCCAGATCGAGGACGGCAACCTGGCCAAAGACGGAGTTGCCGTCCTCGCGGAACCGCTGAATGCTCCGGAAGGCCAGGACGACGAAGGCGACCGCCACGGCAACCATCCAGACCGCAAAGGGAATGAGGTAGACCCCACCGACGCTGAGACGCGGAAGCCCAGGACCAAGGGCGATGACCAGCCCGGCGACTGCGAAGCTGCCAAAGCCGGTGAGCGCGAACAGGCCAAGCTTCGCAGTCGGCGGTCGGCGGTCGGCGGTCGGCGGTCGGGAGTCCGAAGTCGGAGCGGCCTCGGGTCTGCGCCCCTCGATCCGCGACCTCCGGCCCCCGAACTCCCGACTGCCGACTGCCAACTGCCGACTGCCGACTGCCGGAACGAGGAGACTGGCACTCAGCCCCAGCGCGAGGGCCGTCCACTTGAGGCCGATCATCCAGGTAACGACGTCGGGGTCGGTGGTCAGCAGTCCGCCGGTTCCGTCGATGCCCGGCAGCGTCAACAGGGCGAAGGCGGAGAAGATGGCATTGACCCAGAACGCCTGCGCGACGACCAGCATCGCGAGCTCGCCGAGCGTCCGGTACCGGGAATAGGTCAGGAACGCAATCGCCAGCGCGGCGAAGGCTGCCAGCGCCTCGGCGAGGGCAGCGTAGAGCGGCGAAGCGGCCAGCGCAGGTCCCCGCCTCCAGAAGATGGCGAGGAGCGCGAAATAGAGCACGGCGGCGACGACGGCGATCCGAAAGTTCCGAACGATGGCATCCGTCGAGCCGGCTGTTCGTAGGTCTGCCATCGGCGATCACCCCCTGGTTGTCGGGTCGGTGGCTCCGGCCCGCGTCCCAAGCTGCCGTGCATGATACGGGCCAGACGATGGGTCATCTTGTTCCCCTGGCCGATCGAGCCTATAATGGAGATGCCAACGGGAACGTGGCAACGGAGCTTGCGGCGCGGCGGTGGCCCGGAACTTGCTGTGCGAATGAATGCCACCGACCTCCCAGGGCTCGTGGTTCGGATCCCGCCGTCAGAGCAGCCGCCGGCCGACCCAGCTTTCATTCCCGTCTGGTCGGGTCAGCGCCCTCGCCGGTCGACGACGCCCGGCGTCTGCGGGGTGTGTTCCCAACCGCTGCCGTCCTGGCCGCCGAGAGGTCGAGTTGGCGTCACCTTCAGGAGGGACCCATGCGTTCGATGAAGGAGCGGCCCGGTTCGGCGTCTCAACCCATCGCCATCGGCCGGCCAGGCGCAGCCCTTGCCACTGCCGGACTCACCAATGCCGATCTCCGTTCGATGTATTACTGGATGTGCCTGGCGCGTGCGCTCGACGCACGCGCCTGGATTCTCAACCGCACCGGCAAGGTGGCCTTCGTCATCTCCTGTCAGGGGCAGGAGGCCGCCCAGATTGGCGCGGCAATGGCCTTCCAGCGCGGCGCCGACTGGTTCCTGCCCTACTACCGCGACCTGGGCGTCGTCCTCGTCGCCGGCATGACGCCGCGTGAGGTGATGCTGGCGAGCTTCGCCCGCGCCGCCGACCCCAATTCGGGCGGGCGACAGATGCCGAACCACTGGGGCTGCCGTCGCCTCCACATCGTCACCGCATCCAGCCCCGTCGCGACCCAGCTCCTCCACGCCACCGGCGTCGCGCTGGCCGCGAAGCTGCGCTGCGAGCCGTCGGCCGTGTTCGTCTCGTTCGGCGAGGGATCGAGCGCCGGGGGCGACTTCCACGAAGCCATGAACTTCGCCGGCATCTACCGGCTGCCGGTCGTCTTCTTCTGCGAGAACAACGGCTACGCCATCTCGGTGCCGCAGGCCAGGGAGCTGGCGATCCAGAACGTGGCCGACCGGGCGGCCGGCTACGGCTTCCCCGGCGTCGTCGTCGACGGCACCGATCCCATCGCCGTCCACGCCGTCACCCGCGATGCCGTCGAGCGCGCCCGACGCGGCGACGGCCCAACCCTGATCGAGGCGAAGTGCGTCCGCCTGACCGGCCACTCGAGCGACGACGACGAACGCCGATACCGCTCGCCCGAGGAGATCGAGTCCGCCCGCCGGCGCGATCCGGTGCCGCGGTTCCGCCGGCTCCTCCTCGAGCACGGCGTCCTGGATGAAGCGAGTGAGCGAGAGATCCAGGAGCGCGTCGCGCTGGCCGTGGACGACGCCACCGAGTTTGCCGAGGGCAGCCCGATGCCGCTGCCCGAAACAGCGGCCCTGCACGTGTACCATGAGGAGGGGGGCCATGGCAGTTAGAACACTCATCGAGACGGTGAACGAAACGCTCCGCCGGGAGATGCGGCGGGATCCCAACGTGATCATTCTTGGCGAAGACGTCGGCGTGAAGGGCGGCGTCTTCAAGGCGACCGACGGCCTCTACCAGGAGTTCGGCGAGCAGCGGGTGATCGACACGCCACTGGCCGAGTCGATGATCGTCGGCGTCGCCATCGGCGCCGCCGTGAACGGGCTCCGCCCCATCGCCGAGATCCAGTTCGCCGACTTCATTCACCCGGCGATGGACCAGATTGTCAGCGAGGCCGCCAGGATGCGCTACCGGTCCAACGGCGACTTCGGCTGCCCCATCGTGATTCGGGCCCCCTACGGCGGCGGTGTCCACGGAGCGCTGTACCACTCCCAATCCGTCGAAGCCATCTTCTGCCATGTGCCTGGGCTGAAGGTCGTCGCCCCGGCCACGCCCTACGACACCGCCGGCCTGCTGCGCGCCGCCATTCGGGACGAGGACCCGGTGCTCTTCTTCGAGCACAAGAAGACGTACCGGCTGATCAAGGGCGAGGTCCCCGAGCAGGAATACGTCATCCCCATCGGCAAGGCCGACGTCAAGCGCCGCGGGCGCGATATGACGGTGATCACCTACGGCCTGATGCTCCACTATTCGCTGGAAGCGGCTGAGAAGATGGCGCAACAGGGGATCGAGGTGGAGGTGCTGGACCTGCGGTCGCTGGCGCCGCTCGACCGGGACGCCATCCTCAGCTCCGTGAAGAGGACGCACAAGGCGCTGATCGTCCACGAGGACAACAAGACCGGCGGCCTGGGCGGCGAGGTCGCCGCCATCATCGCCCAGGAGGCGTTCGACTACCTGGACGGGCCCATCATGCGCGTGACCGGCCCGGACGTCCCGGCGATGCCGTACAGCCCGCCGCTGGAAGACTGGTTCATGCCGAATCCGGCCAAGATCCTGGCGGCGATGCAGGAACTCGCCGCGTACTAGCGAGTAATGAGTGATGAGTAATGAGTGATGAGTAAGGCTGTCGCTCATCGCTCATTACTCATCACTCATCACTCATCACTCATCACTCATCACTCATCACTCATCGCTCATCGCTCATCACTCATCACTCATCACTCATCACTCGTCACTCGTGGAGGGATCGATGCAGTTCACGATGCCGCAGCTCGGGGAGAGCGTCACCGAGGGGACCGTTGGAAAGTGGTTGAAGCGCGAGGGCGAGAGCGTCAAGAAGTATGAGGCGCTGCTCGAGGTGACCACGGACAAGGTAAACGCCGAGGTTCCGGCGCCGGTCAGCGGCGTCGTTCGGCAGATCCTCGTGCCGGAAGGCGCGACGGTGGCCGTGGGCCAGCCGCTCGTCGAAATCGAGGAGGTCGGCGCGAAGGTTGCCGCGGCAATCGGCGCCGCGGGCGAGCTCGCCGCGCTACCGGCAGCGGTCGGCGCCGCCGCTGGGCAGGTCGCCCCACCGATGAGCCGAGCCGGCATCGAAGCACCGCCGGACGAGCTGGCCGAAGAGGGCGAGGCAGGCGAGCGTCGGGCAACGCCGCTGGTCCGCAGACTGGCCCGAGAGCATGGCGTCGATCTGGCCAGGATCGCCGGCACCGGTCCCCGCGGCCGTATCACCAAGGAGGACGTCCTGGCGGTCGTAGCGCGTCCGAACGGCGGCGCGGCCACTGCCGGTGCGCCGTCGGTTCCCGCCGCTCCACGGCCTGCCCCGGCGACCCCGCCGTCGGCGGCTGCAACTGCCCCACCGCCGGCACCGGCCGAAGCGCCATCGCTGCCACCGGCGACTGGCGCCGACGAGGAGCGCGTGCCGCTCTCGCCGGTCCGCCGCCAGATCGCCGAGCACATGATGCGCAGCAAACAGACGGTGCCGCATGCTACGACCCTGATCGAGGTCGACATGACGGGCGCCGTCCGCCTGCGGGAGCGGCTCAAGGGGGAGTTCCAGCGGCGCGAGGGCATTGACCTCACCTATCTCCCGTTCGTCGTCAAGGCGGCCGTCGAGGCGCTCAAGGAGTTCCCGTATCTGAACGCGAGCTGGGGTGGGGATGCCATCATCCTGAAGCGGCGGATCAACGTCGGCATCGCCGTCGGTATGGAAGACGGGCTGATCGTGCCGGTCATCCACGACGCCGACCGCCTCAGCATCGCCGGGCTGGCGCGGGCCGCCCGTGACCTGGCCGACCGCGCGCGGGGGGGCAAGCTCACCCTGGACGACGTGCAGGGCGGGACGTTCACCGTCAACAACACCGGCACCTTCGGCTCGATCCAGTCGACGCCGATCATCCCGCTGCCCCAGGCCGCCATCATGACGATGGAGGCCATCGTTAAGCGCCCGGTCGTGATCGACGACGCCATCGCCATCCGGTCGATGATGAACCTCTGCCTGGCCATCGACCACCGGGTCGTCGACGGCCTGACCGCCGGCCGCTTCCTGCAGAGCGTGAAGCGCCGCCTGGAGCGCATCGGGTCGGAGACGTCGATCTATTGACCGGCGCATCCCGCACGTTCATGGTTGCTGATCGGCTACTGGCAGAACGTCGAAGGCGACTTCGCCCGCACAGCCGAGGCGTACGATGTGCCGCTCCAGGCCATCGAGGCGGCGCTCGCCTACTACGAGAAGCATCGATCGGCCATTGACGCGCGCCTTGCAGCGAACGATGCCGCCTTCGCCGCGTAGCCGCCGGTGACCGCATTCTGCACCGACACCAACGTCTCCCATTTCGTCGTTCGCTCTCTTCGCGCCGCTGGTCACGGTGCCAAAACGGCACAGGAGCTCGGGCTAGGGAAAGCGAGCGACTGTTTCGACCGCAGGAGACGTTACTGGCAGCACCGGGCATCTTCGACTGTTTTCTTGCCAGTGGTTTGACTGAAATCCAGGGCATCGCCATGAGTGGCGAATTCTTGTGACCAATAACCGTTCTCGGTGTTCGGCTTCCTCTCTCGGTGGAAGGTGCAAGTCGTTCGGTGTATTCGTGCCCTGTTCGTGGGATGATTGACGTAGACGACGAACACGGTCTTCTCCTATTCCTGCATGTCACCCGAAACTGGTATTACCAGCCCGCAGCGTCACTGACCGAGCTCACGGTCACGAACGGCACGTACAGGCGCGGATTGGGCGGACCGAGGACGAGGAACTGGCTGAACGTGATGACCTGAGCACTGACGATGTTGTTGGCGGTGTCCAGCGTTTGGCTCACAATGCCGGCGGTCGTCCAGGTATCGGTCATCGTGGGCCGTCGATAGAGCGTCAGACCGTCCTCGGCGAGAGGAAAACGATCGGCGTACCGGACAGTCAGCGTGACCGGCGCCGAGAGGTCGGTCAGAAGGTCCCCATTGGCGGCATCCCTGGCCCAGAGCTCGAGGATCGCGGTGGCAGGGACGGCGATCGGCGTGCCGTCCGGGCTCGCGCTCGGCGTCGGGCTTGACTCCCTCGCTCTCTTGGCCTATCATGTCGGCAGGCAGTACAGGCCGAGCACCCGCCGGATTGGTCGGTGAGGAGATGAGAGCGATGGTCAGCACGAAGACCGTGCCCATTACCGAGGCCGAAGCGTGGCTTATCGACGATCTCATCCGCCACACCTGGCAGGAGGACGGCCGGCCCACCGGTCGCCATCTGCTGGTCAAGGTCTTCTCGGTCCTGAAGGAGTTCGAGCTCAGGAGCAAGCGAGCATTTCCACCTCGCGAGATCCCCATCGCCCTGACCGAGGACGAGTGCTGGGCCGTCGACTACCATGTCCGCCGCGGCTTTGCCGACCCCAGCGGGATGCGGGTCGGCAAGGAGCTCCTCCTCAAGATTTTCGGTCTGCTCCTCGACTTCCGCAACGAAGAGGAGCTGCGCAAGGTCAACCTCCCGGCGACCCGCGGCCCCGACGAGGGCAACGGCGACCGCTGGGACTCCTTTCAGGATTTCCTCCGCCGCCGCGCGCAGTTCGAGGCCGACGGCGACGGGTCTGACGGCTAGCCCGCGCATTCGGCAAGTCCCCTGGGGGTCCGTGGTTCCCAAGCTGCAAGGGCCACTTGCCTCTTGACGAACGGCCGGCTCTGTGCTAAGGTAACGCAAGACAAGCGACGACGGAGACGAGTAGGCGGGCTCAGCCGGCCAGCGAGTCTGGTGAGGTGCGAGCAGACCCGGCGACCCCGGCCGAAAATCCCTCCCGAGCTGGAAGCCGAAAGACGGGTTTCGGGTTTGTGGTTTGGGGACGACCAATCTCTAACCAGAAACCTCGTTGAGTAGGTGTTCCCGGCTTCGTCGGCCGTTATCCGCGACGAGGACATCGCTGACGAGTGAAGAGTAAGGGGTATCTTCCTTCTCATCACTCATCACTCATCACTCATCACTCATCACTCATCACTCGTAGGGCCGTGTCCTGCATGAGCGGGCTTGCCGTTGGGCGAGCCAAGTAGGGTGGTACCACGGGATTCTCAAACTCCCGTCCCTTGTTGGGGCGGGAGTTTTTTGTTGGGGTAAAGTGCAGCGGGCTTGAGCAAGCGGCCTGGCGCACGTCTCCTCCTTGGACCGGGCGGGGCGTGTTTGCGGGCGTGCTCAAGGCTGCTGGGGATTGAAACAGACAGCCAGACAGGGGGAGGAAGATGATGGAACGGACCGGTGCTGAGGTCGTCTGCGAAGCCCTATGTCGTGAGGGGGTCGACGTCCTCTTCGGCATCCCCGGGGGGGCGGCCCTTCCCCTCTACGATGCCTTCACGCAGTATCCCGAGCTGCGCCACATCCTCGTCCGCCACGAGCAGGCCGCCGCCCACGCCGCCGACGGGTACGCCCGGGCCACCGGCCGCGTCGGCGTCTGCGTCGCCACCTCCGGCCCCGGCGCGACGAACCTCGTGACGGGCCTCGCGACGGCGTACATGGACTCGGCGCCGGTCGTCGCCATCACCGCCCAGGTCGCCACCCACGCCATCGGCAGCGACGCCTTCCAGGAGGTCGACATCGTCAACGTCGTCCGCCCGATCACCCGGGCCGCCTTCCAGGTCCGCTCGGCCGACGACGTGGCCGAGACGCTGGCGACGGCGTTCCGCCTCGCCCGAACCGGCCGGCCCCGCCCGGTCCTCGTCGACATCCCCAAGGACGTCTTCGCGGCGAAGACGCTGGTCGGGGGTCGGAGGCTGTCTCCCCTCTCAGTGGGAGAGGGGCCGGGGGTGAGGGTCGGGGGTCGGAGGCCAGGTGTTGACGATCAGGACCGGGGACCGGGGACCAGGGACCACGGCCTCGTCGCGGAGCGGAACGGCTACCACGAGCACCTGGCTCGGGCCGTCGAGCTGATCTGTCAGGCCGAGCGGCCGCTCATCATTGCCGGTCGTGGGATTCATATCGCCGGCGCCTGGGAGGAGCTCCGCCGGCTCGCCGAGCGGTGCGACCTTCCGGTCACCACGACGCTACTCGGCATCAGCGCGTTCCCCGAGTCGCACCCGCTCAGCCTCGGCATGCTCGGCATGCACGGGTTCGCCTGGTGCAATCTGGCCGTCTCCGAGGCCGACCTGATCCTGGCGCTGGGCACGCGGCTCGACGATCGCGCGTGCAGCAAGTTCGACGCCTTCGCCCCGAAGGCCCGAATCGTCCACCTCGACGTCGACCCGGCGATGGTCGGGCGGAGCGTCCGCGTCGACGTCCCGCTCGTCGGCGACGCGCGCGCGGTCCTCGCCGAGCTGCTCGATCTGGCCCCGCGCCAGAGCCGCCCGGCTTGGCGTGCCGAGATCGACCGGCTGATCGCCGACCACCCCTGCACGATCCCCGACGGCGAGCCGCTCCGGGCCCGCCACGTCGTCGGCGCGCTCTCCGAGGTGACCGGCGGCGATGCCGTGATCGTGACCGACGTCGGCCAGCACCAGATGTGGACGGCCCAGCACTACCGCTTCGACCGGCCGAACTCCCACATCACGTCGGGCGGGCTCGGCACGATGGGCTTCGCCGTGCCGGCGGCGATGGGCGCCAAGGTCGGCCGGCCGGACGCGACCGTGTGGGCAGTCGTCGGCGATGGCGGCTTCCAGATGAACAGCCAGGAATTGGCGACGCTCGCCCAGGAGAACCTGGACCTGAAGATCGCCGTCGTCAACAACGGCTACTTGGGCATGGTCCGCCAGTGGCAGGAGCTCTACTACGGCCGCCGCTACTCGGCCAGCAGCCTGGCGAACCCCGACTTCGCCCGGCTCGCCGAGGTCTACGGCGTTCGGGGCCTTTCCGTCCGGGAGCGGCGCGGCGTCCGCCCTGCCCTCGAAGCGGCCATGGCCCACCGGGGGCCGGTCGTGATCGACTTTCTGGTCGAGATGGAAGAGAACGTCTACCCGATGGTCACCCCCGGCCGCCCGCTGTGGGAGGTCGTCGAGGAGCGCCGGCCGGTGGGAGTTTGAGAGTGGGGGTCGGGGGTGACCATCGGGTAG
>JACQGW010000385.1 GCA_016199325.1 Chloroflexota bacterium | reverse complement strand
CGGCGGCGGCCCCCCGGAACCGAGCCGCGACCGTGAGGGAGCCGCTCTCTCGGAACCGAGCCGCGGCCGTGAGGGAGCCGCTCTCTCGGAACCGAGCCGCGACCGTGAGGGAGCCGCTCTCTCGGAACCGAACCGCGACCGTGAGGGAGCCGCTCTCTCGGAACCGAGCCGCGACCGTGAGGGAGCCGCTCTCTCGGAACCGAGCCGCGGCCGTGAGGGGGCCGTTCTCTCGGAACCGAGCCGCGGCCGTGAGGGAGCCGCTCTCTCGGAACCGAGCCGCGACCGTGAGGGAGCCGTTCTCCCGAACCGAGCCGTGACCGCAAGGGAGCGTTCCGCCGACGCCCGCTCCCACCAGCGCCCGGGGGCGCTCCCTTACGGTCGCGGCTCGGTTCGGGCGCTGCCGTCGCGGCGACCGGGGGGCGCTCCCTCACGGTCGCGGCTCGGATTGGGCGCTGCGGTCGCAACGACCGGGGGGCGCTCCCTTACGGTCGCGGCTCGGATTGGGCCTGCGCCTCCGCGCGTCGCTTGATGCCGAGCAGGCACTTGCGCATCATCACGATGTCGCCGATGTCCAGGAGCAGATGAAAGAGGATCCACGGCGATGTCCAGCGGTAGCGGAGACGGACCCTGGTGATCAGGCGGGTGTGGTGCTTGTCGAGCGGATAGAGCGCCCAGAGCCAGGTGACCCCGCCGGTCTTGTCTGCCCAGAGCAGCCAGCGGTTGGGCTCGAAAGCCCTGACCCAGAAGCCCGCGTTCTCGCCAGGGCCAAGGGGAACGAAGTCGCCGACCGCCACGTGCTGGAGCTCGGGGATGATCCGTTCGGCGCTCGGCCTGCCCAGATTGTCGATCCAGTCGTAGCTGTACCACCCGGCCCGGCCGAAGCCGATCTGAACCAGCCAGGGCCAGACCGCCGCCGGGGGCGCCTTGACGGTGACCGCGCGCGTCGCCACAAACGTCGGGCGCTGCACCGCCTCGTCGCCGGGCAGGGCGCGGTGGACCTCCTCGTCGGTAGCGCCCCACCGCAACTGGCGGGGGCGGATTGCGAGCAGGTAGGCGGCCAGCGCAATGGCTCCGCCCACAGCCAGTTTGCCGATAGACCGAGCCAGGGCCACGTCTCGCAGGATATCCTCCTGGCTTGAAGATCGATGGGATTGCCGGTGGCCCATTGTACCATGTCCATGGTCATGCTGAGCCGCAGCGAGCATCTCCCGGACGCTCGTGGTTCGAGCCGGGGAGATGCCTCGCTGCGGCTCAGCATGACGGACGGGGAGTCGTCCAGAGCTGCGGGTGAGTTGATAGCTCTGACGTGAACTGTGATACTATACGGCGGGGCCAGGGGAAAGGGCGGCTCGGCCGGTGGACAGGAGCGGGACATGCCACAGCTACCGCGCATCAGCGCAGCCGAGTTGTTGCGTGCATTGCATCGAGATGGCTGGGTCGTAGCCAGGCAGCGAGGAAGCCACCTCCAGTTGAAACATGCCAACAGGCAAGGTCTGGTGACAGTGCCACGGCACACCGGCGCCATCCTCGGGCCAAAGCTGCTGCGAGCGGTCCTCGATCAGGCCGGAATGACGGCCGACGATCTCCGCGACTTGCTGTGAACGGGAGGCCACACGATGCAGGCACGCGAGTATACCATCCTGATCTACCCGGAAGAGGGCGCCTACTCGGTGATCGTCCCGGCTCTTCCCGGCTGTGTAACGCAAGGGGCGACCATCGAGGAGGCTATCGCGATGGCCAGAGAGGCGATCGGCCTCCACATCGAGGGCTTGATGGCCGAAGGTTTGCCGGTGCCTGAGGAGCAGGAGCACCCCCAAGCCCTGGTGGTGCGAGTCGCGGCATAATCTGACATCCCATGAACCACAAACCTCCGAGGAGGCGAGGGGCGGCGCGGTTGTGGAAATGGGCACGATTGAGTAGAATAGGCGCAAGTCTGGTTTGGGATGTCGCTGAGAGAGGTTGGCGCGTCCTGGCCAGCGCCCGCCCAGTTGGGTAAATCAATCTGTAGATCAGGAGGGTGCAGAGCAACCGACATGTCGTTACTATGGGTCGTGCCTGCGTCGGGGGTACTGACGGTGCTGTTTGCCGCCTACCTCGCGTGGGACGTGTTACGGCGCGATACGGGAACACCCGAGATGCAGGCCATCGCCGACAGTATTTACGAAGGGGCGATGGCGTTCTTGCGCCGCCAGTATCAGACAATCGCCCTGCTGGCCATTGTCGCCGCCGTGCTGATCGCCGGGCTGATCGGCGTGCTCGCCAACAACGTCGATCTCGCCTGGCGCACCGGCATCGCCTTCATCGTCGGCGCCGCAGCGTCCGGCGTTGCGGGCTTCATCGGGATGTACGTCGCCGTCAAGTCGAACATCCGGACGGCAAGCGCCGCTCGCCGCAGCCTCGACGAAGCGATCCGGGTATCGCTGCGCGGTGGGGGCGTCTCGGGTTTCCTCGTCGTGGCGCTCTCGCTCCTCGGCGTCTACCTCATCTTCGTCGCCTATGGCGGCATGGCGCATCCGGAGGAAGTGCCCTTCCAGATCGTCGGCTTCGGCTTCGGCGCCAGCTTCGTGGCGCTCTTCGCCCAGCTCGGCGGCGGTATCTACACGAAGGCCGCCGACGTCGGCGCCGACCTCGTCGGCAAGATCGAGGCGGGCATTCCCGAGGACGACCCGCGGAACGCCGCCGTCATCGCCGACCTCGTCGGCGACAACGTCGGCGACTGCGCCGGCCGTGGCGCCGACCT
>JACQGW010000384.1 GCA_016199325.1 Chloroflexota bacterium | reverse complement strand
TTCCTTGGCGATCTTGGCGTCTTGGCGGTTCGTTGTCTGTTGGAACCGCGCTAGTGGCTTGCCACGCTGATTTTGATGGATGCGGCCTGCGGATTTCATGCGTCACGCGTCATACGTCATTCCGCCAGCTTTCGACGTGCGCTACCCATCAGTATCACTGTAGTGTTCCACTGGACGCGATTGGGGCTCGCCTCCCCGTTGGCGAGAGCGGCCCTCGGCGAGCGCCAGGAACTGCCGGGCGATGGCCGTCCAACTGAACGCGCGCTCGGCCAGCTCCCGGGAGCGCCGGCCCATCAGACGGCGGGTCGTCTCGTCGGCGACGAGGCGATCGAGGGCGGCCTGGAGGGCCAGGGCATCGCCGCGCGGGAAGCTGAGCCCGTTGTCGTCGGCGAGCAGGAAGCGGGTGTCGGCCTCGGCCGAGACACGGTCGGTCAGGACGAGCGGCAAGCCGGTCGCCATCGCCTCGAACATCGCCTGCGAGAGGTTGCCCGGCCAGACGCCCACGTCGGCCGCCTGGAACAGGCCGGCCAGCTCGCGGTTCTCGACGAAGGGGTGGAAGTGGACGCGGTCGGCCACGCCGGCCGCGGTTGCCTGGCGCTGAAGCTCGCCGAGATACGCGGCGCTGCCGCCGCCGACTATCAGCAGGCGGACTCCTCGTCGCTCGCGGAGCAGCCGCCCGGCGGCAGCCATGAGCACGTGAACGTCCTTGTTCGGGGTGAGCTTGCCGGCGTGGATGAGGAGGACGTCCTCCTCACCGACGGCCAATCGGGCCCGCACCGATCGGCGGACCGCCGGGTCGGGGCGGAAAACCTCGGCGTCGGCCCCGAGCCGGATGATAGGCACCTGGCCGGGCGAAAGACCGAGCTCGCGGCAGACGAGCGTCTGCTCGGACTCGGCGACGGCGACGACGGCGTCGGCCGCCCGGAGCACTGCCGGTCGGATGACCGACCGGAAGAAGAGATGGTAGGTACGCTTGGGCAGCGTATCGGTCAGGTTCGAGTTGTAGTCGCTGGCGTGGTTGTCGAAGATCATGGGGCAGCCGAGCCGCGCTTTTGTCCGAGCGACCAGCCAGACGTCGACCGAGAAGACGCCGTGGCAGATGACCAGCTCGGGGCGCAGGTCGGCGAGCGCCCGCCCGACGCCGGGCAGGATCGGCACGGCGCTGCCACGGTGCTCGACGAGAACGGGCAGGCGGACGACCTCCAGCCCTTCTTCCTGGAACCGGCCGACGCCGACCCGCCGGTCGCCAAGCACCGTCCGGACCGTTCGATCGTAGTCGGCGAAGGGGCGGTAGCGGTCCGACGTGACGACGACGACGTCGTGGCCGAGCCGCTGGTGCTCGCGGGCCAGATAGAACTCCTGATAGCCCAGCTTCGGCTGGAAGTAGTCGATGAAGTGGACGATCCTCATGGCCGTTTTTGTGCGACGACGAGGCCGGCGCCGGCCGCCAGCGAAGGCAGCACGCGCCCCAGCGTTCGAATGACGATCTGGTCGGCGAGCAGGACGAGCTCGGTGACCGCGGCGCTGCGCTCCATCAAGCCTCCCAGCGAGAGCACAAGGCCGGTCCGGACCGGCGAGTACTCGTCGTGGACGTGAATGATAGCACATTGCTCGGCGACGAGGGCGAGTAGGCGCTCACGACTGACTCGGTCCTCGTGCTCGCTCTCCTCCGGAACGAGGCGCCGGACGAGGCCGTTCGGGAGAGGCCCGGGACGGAGCCAGCCCTCATGAATGAGCAGGTGCCCTCCCGGCTTGAGCTGGTCACGCACCAGGTCGGCGACGTGCTCTTCGTGGCGCGGCAAGTGGTGGAGAACGCCGAGCAGCAAGAGAGCGTCGAAGCTGTGCGGCCGGAAGGGTGGCTCCTGGGTCGCTGCCTGGACGAAGCTGCCGGCCATGCGCCGGCGAGCCAGGCGGAGCGCGTTGAGCGACAGGTCGGCGCCGACGTAGTGGTAGCGATACTGCACCGGATCGAGCAGGCGCCGAACGGTCGTCGCCTCCCCGCAGCCGAGGTCCACAAGCCATTTCCCCCGGATGTCGGGCCGAACGAACGGGATGAGATGGCGCTCGCGGGGCAACAGCCGATCGCCGGCGATGGAGGGGCGGGGTTTGTGGCCTGTGGTTTCTGGTTTCTGGTTCAGAAGCGGACGACCGAGAACCGGAGATTGGACACCATGCGATGGGGTTTCATGGTCGCCCTGGCGTCCTCGCGGCGGCAACGGGCTGCGTGCCGCCCGCGCCGCGTACTCCTTCTCATCCCAGAAGCGCATCTCCTCGACGGCCCAGCGGACTTCGGCGGCCGGAGAGGCGTTGCGCAGACGGGCCAGGTAGTCGGCGCGGAGGTCAGGCCGGCCGGCGAAGAAGTCGGTGAAGCGGTCGACGAGCGACGGGTCGAGGAGCGGCTACCACGCTTCGGTGAGCAGGCGCGGGATGCCCTCGGCGATGAAGTAGAGGCGGCGGCAGCGCGGGCAGACGAGGACGCCTTCTTCGACCTCACCGGTCTTGCCATCCAATCGGTGGAGGTCCAAGGGAAAGCCGCCGTCGGCCGGGCAGGCTAGCAGCGCTAAGAGAGCAAGGTCCAGGGTCGGGCCTCCTACAGATGAGTTCAGGGCGCATGAGCCCCTCCGGCGAGCGCAAGGTAAAGCTCGCGCAGTCGCGGCAGGCTCCTGGCGCGGTCGGCCCGCTCGCGGACCAGGCCGACATTCACTTCCTGGGCGCGCTGTCGCAGCTCCACGTTGCCGAGCGCGTCCTCCAGGCAGGCGGCCAGCGCCTGGGGGTCGTTCGGGTCGAACAGCAGGCCGTTGACGCCGGGCGTGATCCACTCGCGGATGGATTCGATATCGCCCATCACGGGGAAGGCGCCGCAGGCCATGGCCTCCAGCATGCTGTTGGGGGTGCCATCGCTCAGCGCGGGCGAGACGATCAGCGCGGCCCGCTGGAGCAGCGCGGCGAGCGCGACCTGGCTGAGAAAGCTGCCGACCGTGACGCTCGCCGGCGGCAGGGCCTGGTCCGCCACCATCTGCTCGACCATGGGAACGAGGGCCGCAGGCACGAGCAGCAGGAAGCGGACGTCGGCAAGGTGGGGCCGGCGAACGAGCAGCTCGACCGACCGCAGCAGGGTGTCCAGCCGCAGGTAGGGGGCCACGCCCCGCGGATGGACGACCAGGCGCTCACGCCGTCCCGCCTCGACGCCGGGCCGGTAGAGGTCGAGGTCGACACCGCCGTTGCCGGGGAAGTAATCGGTGGGCGCCTGCCGTGGCAAGCCGGCGACCCGGGCCAGGCGGATATCGCGCCGGCAATCGGCCAGCAGGGCGTCGGCACGGGAAACGGCGAAACGGGTCAGGGCGCCATGCACCGGGTAGCGCTGCGCAAAGTGGACGAAGTCCTGTCCCCAGACCAGTTGCACCCAGGGATGGCGACCTGCCAGGGCGGCCACGTAGCCCTCGTTCTGTATACGAATGGCCTGAACCACGTCGGGCCTGTAGGCGTCCAGGGTGCGGCGGGCCGCGAGGGCCTGCGCCGGCACTTCGGCGACCGCCGCCTGGTGCCAGAGCGACCAGACGGCCGGATAGAGCCCCGATCGGACGAGCATCCTCACGGCACGGCCCCCTGACGCTGGCGTCCGCAAGGGCGACGAGCGCTTCACCATCGCCTGCCCTGCCCGGAACAGTTTCGGCAGCGCCCGGACGGCGACGCCCGGCAGATCGTCTGGACATGGAAAGGTGCTGAGCAGGAGCACGTCGTCGCCGGCCCGGACGAAGAACGGCAGCAGGCGGTGGACGTGCTCGGCGCGGCCGTCGGCGATAAAGGCGAGGCGCATGGCGGGTCAGCGCCCGCCGGCCCGCAGGGCGTAGAGGAAGTTCGTGTTGTAGAGCTCCTCCGGGTGGGTGATCGGGAGGTGGTAGGGGAAAGCGCCGGTCAGCCGCCGCGGCAGCGGGATCCAGACGCCCATCATCTGCGCATCCTCGGCCGCAAAACCCATGTGCCTGACAAGGTGCTGGAACTCCTGAAACGTCCAGTTGTTGCAGTGATCGTCGTTGGCGCCCAGTCGACGGTACTTGAAACAGTAATTGTTCGGAATGCTCGCCAACAGGTGTCCGCCGGGCCGGAGGACGCGCCGGATCTCGCGGAGAGCGGCTTCGGGCGCCGGCACGTGCTCCAGCACCTCGGTGCAGAGCACGATGGAGCACCGGCTATCGGCAACGGGAATGTCCAGCAGCGAGGCCAGCGCAAGGTTCACGAAACGGTCGCCGGCCACGCGGCGCACGTGGAACTCCGAGAGCGCCAGGTCGAACGCGTTGTAGAAGGTGCCAGCCGGCAGGTAGGGACGAAAGCGCATGGCGCCACAGCCGGCGTCGAGGACCACCGAATCGGGCGTCAGGCGGTCGCGCAGCCACTGTCCGACGCGGCGAATGATGAACTCGTTGCCGAAGAGCCTGTCGCGCGCCCGAGCGAGCGGATAGAGCGCACGCAGGACCGGCAACCGGCCGGCGGGGATCCGACGGATGGCTTGGGATCGGTCGACACCCGGCCCGACGGGCAGGGCGCGGCCGGCGACGGCGATGGAGTCGGGCGTCGTCCAGGCGATTCTCGACATCAGGACCTGCCGCCCGACAATCTGAACACGACGTAGGATGCATCCTCATAGGCGACGGGCAGGTTGGGCCGCTCGTTCAAACGCGCCCGGTCGAAGATCACGTAGCTGACGCCTTCGCTTGCCAGCTGCCGATACCGATCGGGAGGCAGAGCGTAGTAGCCGGCCTCGTCGAACTGGTGGCGGCCGAGGACGGCGAGGCCAAGCGTGAGCAGGCGCCGATGGGCCAGCGCGTAGACGGACTTGTCGAAGGCGAGCTGGTTCACGTCGTGGACGGAGGCGTAGACACCACGCTCGGCCGCCAGCCGGAACTTCAAGAACCGCGTGTCGACGGGCGGCACGGCAAAAAGGGCGTCGAGATCGGTCCGCGTTCGCGCCCAGTCAAAAAGCGCGACTTCACCCGGATCCGGTCGCGTGTTGGCGACGTTGGCCGCCAGCCGGCTGAGGCCGACCGGCAGGGGCCAGCCGGCCAGCAGCCGGACGTCGTGATCGGCGGTACTGCGGACGTCCATGGCGAAGTAGAGGACCAGCAGGGCGGCGATGGCGATCAGGGCGGCGGAAGCGGCGAGGCAGGGGGGGGCACCCTCACCCCCGGCCCCTCTCCCGCCGAGCGGGAGAGGGGAGACGGGGGACACGCCCTCTCCCCCCGCCCTCTCCCACTGAGAGGGAGCCAGAGCACGCCCGTCGCCAGGGTGCCCTCTTGTCGACCCGTGCGACGAGCGAAGGACCGAGGGCAGTGGACCTCGCGTCTCCCCTCGCCCGCCGGGCGGGAGAGGGGCCGGGGGTGAGGGC
>JACQGW010000382.1 GCA_016199325.1 Chloroflexota bacterium | reverse complement strand
TCACGCTAACCTCCTCTCGGCATCCAAGAGGATAGTGTATGTCGTACCAGTCAAAGGCTCCACACTACAGCGCGAATACTCCTCTCAAATTCCCAACGTACGAAAAGTTAGCGCCATTAGCCTCCGCGTCTCCGCGTGCGGGTTTTCATGGGGACGTTGCGGCGCGGAGCGCGGCAAGGCGCCCGCGGTTGCCGGCGGCTACGCCTATGGGGCCCATGGATGGGTGGGGCTCCAGACGCTCGACGTGTCCAGGCCGGTCAGCCCGGCGATGGCCGCCCTCTACCGCAGCGCAGGGCCACTCGGACGGGTGAATGACGTCGCAGTTGGCGGTTCGTTCTCTGTCGGAGCCGCTCTACTCCGTCGCAGCCTCCCCGGCCGTGCGCGGGAGCTCCTGGGCGCCGGGCGTGGGGAAGTGGTGGGGCTCGCCGGCGGCGGTGAGCGCCGGGACGGCACCCAGCAGGCGGGCCGGATGGAGCGCATGCTCGAGCACCTGGTCCATGTGCTCGACGAAGACGAGCTGGATCGCCTCGCGGATGTCGGCCGGCACGTCCTCGACGTCTCGCTCGTTCTCGGCCGGCAGCAGCACCTTGATCACGCCGGCCCGGTGCGCCGCCAGCACTTTCTCCTTGACGCCGCCGATGGGCAGCACCTTGCCGCGCAGCGTTACCTCGCCCGTCATCGCCACTTCCTTATGCACCGGCCGGTTCGAAAGCGCCGAGGCGAGCGCCGTCGCCATCGTGATGCCGGCCGAGGGGCCGTCCTTGGGAACGGCGCCCGCGGGCACGTGAATGTGGACGTCGTAGTTCTGGGGGAAGTCCCGCGGGGCGCCGAGCCGCTCCGCCCGGGAGCGGTTGTAGGTCAGCGCCGCCTGGGCCGATTCCCGCATCACCTCGCCGAGCTGGCCGGTCAGGATCAGGTTCCCCTTCCCAGGGACCAGGCTCACCTCGACGAACAGGACTTCGCCGCCCACCGCCGTCACCGCCAGGCCGGTCGCAACGCCGATCTCGTCGGCCTGCTCGATCGCCTCGGCTTTGTACCGGCGCGGCCCCAGGTACTCGGCCAGGTTCTCGGGCGTGATCGTCTCACGGTCGGAGGTGCCCTCGGCGATCTTCCGCGCGACTTTCCGGCAGAGCATGGCAATGGTCCGGTCGAGGTTTCGGACGCCGGCTTCGCGGGTGTAGCCCTGGATGACCGCTCGCAGCCCCGGATCGGTGATGTCGAGCTGCTCAGGCGCCAGGCCGTGCTCGTTGAGCTGCTTGTGTACCAGATACCGCCGCGCGATCGCCAGCTTCTCCGACTCGACGTACCCCGGGATCTGAATGATCTCCATGCGGTCGAGGAGCGGCGGCGGGATCGTGTCGAGAACGTTGCCCGTCGCGATGAAGAGCACGCGTGAGAGGTCGAAGGCGACGCCGAGATAGTTGTCGACAAAGGTCGCGTTCTGCGCGGGATCGAGCACTTCGAGCAGCGCCGCCGCCGGGTCGCCCTGGAAGCCGACGGTGAGCTTGTCGACCTCGTCGAGCATGAAGACCGGGTTGTGGGAGCCGGCCCGCCGGATTCCCTGGACGATGCGGCCCGGCAGCGCGCCGATGTAGGTCCGGCGATGGCCCCGGATCTCGGCCTCGTCGCGGATGCCGCCGAGCGACATCCGGATGAACTTCCGGCCCATGGCGCGGGCGATCGACTGGCCCAGGCTCGTCTTGCCGACGCCCGGCGGACCGACGAAGCACAGGATGGGGCCGCGCATCGTCGCGCGCAGCTTGCGGACGGCCAGGTATTCGAGGATCCGGTCCTTCACCCGGTCGAGGTCGTAGTGATCCTCGTCGAGGATCCGGCGCGCCTCGGCGACGTCGAGGACGTCCACCGTGCTGGTCGCCCAGGGCAGCGACGTCATCCAGTCGAGGTAGGTCCGGATCATCCCGTGCTCGGGTGAGGCGGGCGGGATGGCCTGAAGCCGCTCGAGCTCCCGCTCGGCTTCCTTGCGCGCCTCCTCCGGCATGCCGGCAGCCTCGATCTTCTGCCGCAGCCCCGCCGCCTCGGCTTGCTCCGGCGTGACCTCGCCGAGCTCGCGCTGGATGGCCTTGAGCTGCTCTCGGAGGTAGTATTCCCGCTGGGTTTTGTCCATCTGCTCGCGGATCTGGCCCTGGATCTTGCTCCCGATCTCCAGGACTTCCAGCTCGCGGTTGGCCAGGCCGGTCACGAGTCGCAGGCGGGCGTCGACGTCGGTCGCTTCGAGCACCTGCTGGCGCTCCTCGAGGCGCAGGGTGAGCGCCGCGGCGACGAAATCGGCCAGCCGCCCCGGTTCGACGACGTTCCGCGCGGCAACTGCCAGCTCGTCCGGCAGGTTGGGCGAGAGCTCGACGATCCGCTGGAACAGGTTGGCGAGGTTCCGCTGGAGCGCCTCGACCTCCGTCGTGCGCTCAACGTGCTCTTCGAGGAACTCGACCCGGCCGGCGAGGTACGGCGCGGTCTGCGGAATCGCCAGCACCCGCACGCGGCCGATCCCCTGGACGAGCACCTGCAGGGTGCCGTCCGGCTGGCGCAGCAGCCGGGTGACCATCGCCGCGGTGCCGACGCTATGCATGTTCTCGGCGCTGATCTCCTCCTGCGCCGGGTCGCGCTGGGCAACGAGGGCGAACGGCCGGCGCGCGCTGGCGACCTCGTCGATCAGCTTGACCGAGCTTGGCCGGCCGATGGTGAGCGGCACGACGAGATGCGGAAAGAGCACGGTGTCGCGGCTGGGCAGGATGGGCAGCTCCTGCGGCGCCGCGTCCCCAGCGTCGCCCTCGGCGCTCCGTGGAAGATCCGCACTGGTCTCTGGCTGTGGATTGGTAACGTCTTCAGACACGACAGTGTTCCTCTCAGCGCGCTACGCGACGGGTCGAACGACCCTCCGGACCGACTCCCACCTCATCCGAGGGACGCGCTCATGGGCTTGTCCGGACCAGCACCCGACAGCCGACAGTGGCGTGAGGAACCTTCGGGAGCACAATCCGGAGCACCCCGCTGGCATAGGTCGCGTCGGCACGGTCGGCGTCGACGGCGCGTGGGAGCACGACCATCCGCTCGAAGGGGCCGACGCCGATCTCCATCAGATGATAGACGAGCTGCTCGGCCACCTGCCGGCGCCGCGTGCCCCGAATGGTGAGCGCGTTCCCCTCGATGAGGATCTGCATCTGATTGGGGTCAACGCCGGCGATGTCGACCGTCACGACGAGGTGCTCGGGCCCCTCGGCCACGTCGACGGCCGGCTGCCAGGGACTGGCCGAGATGGGGAACTGGGGACGCTTGCCGGCGCTCAGGTACTCGAGGAATCGCTCCATCTGGCGCTGGAGGTCGCCAAGGTTCGTCGACCAGTCGGGCCTGTCTCGAAACACGTCGGTCCGCTCCTCTCCGGCCTCCATGATTCTGCCCCAAAATTATACTGTGCAAGGCCCGGAGGGAACAAGCCGGCTGGTTGGCACGGCACTTGCGAGACACTCGGCGAAGGCCGCGCTGTCTTCCCTGGTTCGTTGTGAGCGGCCACCCGTCGAGGTGCCAAAATGGGGAATCCTTCAGGCTATCGCATGTATCTCTGGATCTTCCTGGCGGCGGCCGTCGTGCTCAGCCTCTTACCTTTCCTCTTCTCCGGCTCGCCGGCCGAGACGGTTCCGATTAGCTCCGTGGTCGGCCAGATCAAGGCCGGCACCGTCCGGGCCATGGAGGTCTCGGCCGACGGGCAGAGCGTGACCGTCCTGTACAAGACGGGCGGTCAGGCAGTTGCCCGCAAGGAGCGCGAGCTCAGCATCGTCGCGCTGCTGAGCAACGAAGGCATCGCTCCAGAAGACTGGCCGGTCATTCGCGTGGAGGGAGAGTCGTCTGTGGGTGGAGGAATGCTGTCCTGGCTTCTGCCGCTGCTCTTGATTGGCGGCTTCGTCGTGGTCCTCCTCTTGATGAGCGGGGGACAGCGGTCCTCGAATGACAACGCGACGAACAGCACCAGCCTGCTGAATTTCGGCAAGAGTCGAGCCCGACGCTTCGTCGTCGACCGGCCGCAGGTGACCTTCAGCCAGGTCGCCGGCGTCGAGGAGGCGAAGCAGGAACTCCAGGAAGTCGTCGAGTTCCTGAAGTTCCCCGACAAGTTCGCCGCGCTGGGAGCCCGCATTCCCAAAGGTGCGCTGCTCGTCGGGCCGCCCGGCACCGGCAAGACGTTGCTCGGCCGCGCCGTTGCCGGCGAGGCCGCGGTGCCGTTCTTCTCCATCAGCGGCTCGGAGTTCGTCGAGATGTTCGTCGGCGTCGGCGCCAGCCGGGTCCGCGACCTCTTCGAGCAGGCCAAGAAGGCGGCGCCCTGCATCGTCTTCATCGACGAGATCGACGCCGTGGGCCGCCAGCGAGGTGTCGGCCTCGGCGGCGGCAACGACGAGCGCGAGCAGACGCTCAACCAGATCCTGGTCGAGATGGACGGCTTTGACACGAAGACGAACATCATCGTCATGGCGGCAACCAACCGCCCCGATGTCCTCGACCCCGCGCTCCTGCGCCCCGGCCGCTTCGACCGACAGGTCGTCCTGGACCGTCCCGACGTGCGCGGCCGCCGGGCCATCCTGGACGTCCACGCTCGGGGCAAGCGACTCGACGAGCAGGTCGACCTCGATCGGATCGCCCGACTGACGCCGGGCTTCTCGGGCGCCGACCTTGAAAACCTCCTGAACGAGGCGGCGATCCTGGCGGCGCGCCGCAACCTCGAGGCGGTCGGCACGGCCGAGCTGGAGGAGGCGATCGAGCGCGTCGTCGCCGGCCCGGAGCGGCGCAGCCGGGTTATCAGCCCGCGCGAGAAGGTGATTACGGCCTACCACGAAATGGGCCACGCCCTGGTCGCGACCTCCCTCCCGAACGCCGACCCGGTCCACAAAGTATCGATCCTCGCCCGTGGCATGGCCGGCGGGTATACCCGTCTGCTGCCCGAGGAGGACCGCCACCTCTGGACCCGGTCCCAGTTCGAGGCCGCGCTCGCCTTCATGTTGGGCGGTCTGGCCGCCGAGGAGCTCGTCTTCGGCGAGCGCAGCAGCGGCGCGTCGGACGACATCGAGAAGTCGAGCAGCCTGGCTCGCCGCATGGTCTGCGAGTTCGGCATGAGCGAGGCGATCGGCCCGCTCGCCCTGGGGGTCCGGGAGGGCTCGCCGTTCCTGGGCCGCGACCTGGTCATGCAGCGGAACTTCAGCGAGGACATGGCGCGCCAGGTCGACGACGAGGTTCGGCAGCTCGTGATGGCCGCTCACTCGCGTGCCCGGGCCATCCTGCTCGATCAGCGTGACCGGCTCTCCTCTGGCGCCGAGCTGCTCGTCCGAGTGGAAGTCCTCGAGGGCGATGAGCTGGCCGCGGTGCTCACCGGCCGCATCCCAGGTCGTGAGGTTGTCGGCGAGCGGGCCGAGGTCGTGCCCGCGCTGCCGGTATCCGACCTGAGCGAGGTTCCCCAGGCGGATGCCGCCGCCTGACAGCCGGGTTAACACACGTTTTGCGCTCCGGTTACAGGCGCTTCGCGACCGCGTGGCATACTGTACCCAATACTGACCCGGCCCTGCGTTGCGCGGGGCCGGGGGAACGGGTGAGCATGCCAATGTCCAGGAAGCTGTCTGTCGTTCTCCTGGTCTGTGTCAGTCTGATCCCCATTCTGGTTCTCCTTGCCGGCTGTACGCCGGCTGCGGCGCCGGAGCCCGCGGCACCCGAGGGTGCGCCATCGCCCGCTTCTGAAGCAGCGGTCGATGCTGCGACGCCCACCGTCGCACCGACGACCGGCCCGGCCACCGCCGAAACCGGAACAACCGCTCCATCGGGCGCCGCGCCCAGTCCCCCCGCTTCGCCAACTGCTCCCGCCGGAACGGCCTCCAGGTCCGCGGATCAGCCCGCAGCAAACGGCACCATCCTCTTCACGCTGGTGTCGGGCGGAAGCGAGGCGCGCTATAAGGTCCGGGAGCAGCTTGCCGGGCGCGCCCTGCCGGGGGAGGCCATCGGCGTGACCAGGGGGGTCACCGGCTCCATCGCACTGGCGCCGGACGGGTCGATCGCACGTGAGCAGTCACGCATTGTCGTCGATCTCCGCGGCCTGCGCAGCGACGAAGGGCGGCGCGACAACTGGATTCAGCGAAACACGCTCGAAACCGCCCGCTTCCCCCTGGCCGAGTTCATCCCGCTCGAGACGCGCGGTCTCCCGCTCCCGCTGCCGGCGGCCGGTCAGGTCGAGTTCCAGATCCTCGGCAATCTGACGGTGCGCGGGGTGACGCAGCCGGTCACGTGGGATTTCTCGGTCCAGGTCACCGGCGGCGACGTGAGCGGCACGGCAGCCACCAGGCTCAAGATGACCGACTTCAACATGACGCCGCCCCGCGTGGGTCCCGTCTTGAGCATCGAGGACGCCGTGCAGCTCGAGATCGACTTCCGCGCGACCCGCGGCGCGGGACCTGCCGCGGAACTCGTAGGAACTCGTAGGAACTCGTGGGAACTCCGGTATGCTCACCCCCCTGTCCGTCATGCTGAGCCGCAGCGAAGCATCTCCCCGGCCCAGGCGCGGAACTCGTAGGAGCTCGAAGGAGCTCTGTCGCGCTGAGCCCCCTGTTCGTCATGCTGAGCCGCAGCGAAGCATCTCCCGATCGCCGCCCGGTCGAGCCGGGGAGATGCTTCGCTGCGGCTCAGCATGACGGAGGGCCTCCGAGAGC
>JACQGW010000381.1 GCA_016199325.1 Chloroflexota bacterium | reverse complement strand
TAACCCCCCGGCCCCCTTCCCTCGCAGGGAAGGGGGAGATGGTCTCCCCTCTCCCCGTGGGGGAGGGGTTTGCCAACACGCCCAAGTTCCTACAGCGCCAGTGACACGTCATACCCGGCCCGAATCGCTTCGCCGATGCCACGGAGGCCGTTCGGCGCATAGTTGGCATCCCCAATCACGTGGACATCCAGCCCACTGCCCAGGAGCGCGCGGTACAGACGGTCATTCGGCTCCTTGGCGGTGGCCAGGACGACGGTGTCCACCCCCTCGATCGTGCTCTCCTGATAGCTGTGCAGCTTCATGACGGTCACCGTCCGGTCGGAGATCCCTTTCACAATCGTGCTGGGCGTGAGGGTGACCCTGGACGCGACCCGAGGGAGCACCCACGGCGTCTGCAGGGTGGTCGTCAGAAAGACGCCTACCTGTGCGTCGGTGGTCACGACCTGGACCGACTTCCCCTGGCTGGTCAGAAGCTCGGCGAGGCCCACTCCGACGATATGGCCCGTTTCATCCACAATGACGACCTTGTCGCCAGCGGTTTTCTCGCCCGACAGGATCTCCTCGGGCGTCACAACGCATTCGTGATCCCACCCGGGGATGGTCGTGAAACTCGCGCCGTTGAAGCCATTGCGGTAGAAAGCCGCGCCGGTGGCGACGACGACGGCATCGGGGTTCAGCTCGCGGACCCTGTCGGCAGTGACCTCCTCGCCCAGGTGGACCTCAACGCCCAGCTTGGTGATCTGACCTTCCAGCCAGCGGGTGATGCCGCCGATATCGTCGCGTCCAGGTAAGCGAGCAGCCAGCTTGACCTGCCCGCCCAGGCTCTGGGTCTTCTCATAGAGCGTGACCTGGTGCCCCCGCAGCGCCGCGACGCGGGCCGCCTCCATCCCCGCCGGTCCCCCGCCGACGACCATCACCCGCTTCCTGGTCTGCGCTGGGGGGATGTTGATGGTATCGGTGCCCAGCTTGGCCTCGCGGCCGGCCCGAGGGTTGCCCGTACACATCACGCCGCCCAGACCCACTCGACCCCAACAGTTCTCGTTATCCCCCAGGCAGGGACGGATGTCGTCTACCCGGCCCGCCCGCGCCTTGTTCGCCAATTCGGGGTCGGCGATCTGCGCCCGCGTCATGCCGACCAGGTCGGCGTGGCCATCGGCGAGAATCTTTTCCGCATGGACGGGACTGATTATCCGGCCCACCGTAATCACCGGGATCCTGTCCAGGACCTCCTTGACGGCCGCAGCCGCCGGGACCATGAACCCTGAGGGTGCGTACATCGGCGCCACCATGAGGTGCCCTTGGTGTGGCTCCAGGGCAGTGTCGACACTGAGATAGTCCACCTTGCCCGTCGATTCGAGGATCTGGGCGATCTGCTTCCCGTCCTCGATGGTGTTGCCCCCAGGAAAGAGATCGTCGACATCCAGTCGGACGCCCAGGGCCATGCCATCGCCCAGTGCTGTTCGCACGCGGTCGACAACCTCCAGCGCGAAGGTCACGCGCTTCTTGAGCGGGCCTCCGTAGTCGTCGGTTCGCCGGTTCCACAGCGGGCTGAGGAACTGCTGGATGGCAAAGCCATGGCTGGCATGGAGCTCCACCCCGTCAAAGCCCGCTTGGCGCGCATGCTCCGCACCGATGCCGTACCACTCGACCCACTCCTTGATCTCCGCGACCGTCATCTCCCGGGCCGTCAGGCGGTTCCAGAGATCGGGCAGCGCCGAGGGGCCCTTGCCGTGGGAGACGCCCCAGTTGAAGAGCTCGATAAACATCTTGGCTCCGTGCTCGTGGACGCTATCCACGAGCCGGCGGTAGCCGGGTATGGCACCCTCGTCATAGATCGCCAGTGATTCCCTTGCGAAGCTTGACGCTTCCGGCACTGCCAGGGTGGCCTGGAGTTCAAGCAAGCCACAGCCGCCTCTGGCTCTCTCGACGTAATAGGCGACGAGCTGGTCGGTTACCCGCCCGCTCCGAGGATACCCCGTACCATGGGGCGTGCTCACAATGCGGTTTCGCACCGTGACCGGACCAAGCTTGATGGGGGTGAACAGGTACTGGAATTGCTCTGGCATTTCAGGGCCTCCTTCAAGGTGCCAATCAAGAGATCGGCTGCCCTCCCGCACCGATCAGCCACGCGCCACCACGGCTTCCTGCCGCGCCAGGTCCCGCCAGCCCGCCGTCCCTCGGGCGAAGCTGGGGACCAGGATGATGGGGGCCAGCAGCGTGGTAACCATCGTCATCATAATGGCGACCCCGAAGATGTCGGCGCCGATCGCCCCACTGCTGATGCCGACCCCGGCGATGATCAGCGCAACCTCGCCCCGGGGCAGCATGCCCACGCCGATGCGGGCGGCACCCCAGCGATTGAAGCCGACGCCCAGGGACGGCAACCCACAGCCGAGGACCTTGCCGAGGATAGCCAGCAGGCTGATGACCAGGCCGAAGACAATGACCGGAGCCATGGCCTGAAAGCTGACCAGCATCCCCATGACGGCGAAGAAGATGGGCACGAACACGTTGTAGGCGCCCGCCAGGTGCTCACGCAGCTCCTCGGCCACCGAGGTGTTCGACAGGGCCAGCCCAATCGAGTAGGCGCCGACGATGAGTGCCAGCCCGAAGCTCTCGGCCAGAGCCGCGGCGCCAAAGCCGAGGCCCAGCGCCACGGCCGCCCGCGCGCCGGGGCTCCGTAAGGACAGCAGCGCGCTCGCGATGCTCCCTGCCAACCCGATGCCGATCCCCAGCAGCAGCACCCAGAAGCCAATCGCTTTCGCCCCGATCAGCCCCAGATCCAGCAAGGAGACGGCGCCGCTCTTTTCGATGCTGACCACGAGCGTCAGGACCACGATGCCCAGCACGTCGTCGATGACCGCGGCGGCCAGGATGGTGATCCCTTCGGGCGAATCCAGCCGCCGGATGTCGCGCAGGACCCGCGCGGTAATGCCCACCGAGGTGGCCGTCATGATGGCCCCCATGAAGAGGGCCACCGTATCCAGGGGGCTCCGAGCCAGGCCGAAGGCGACGGTGGCCAGGTCGCCCAACAGGAAGGGGACAACCACCCCGGCGGCGGCGACGACAAACGCCGGCGCTCCGTAACGGAAGAACAGCCGGACGTCGGTCTCCAGGCCCGCGAAGAAGAGGAGGATGACGGCGCCGATCTGCGCCACCGCCCACAACTCCGTCGAGACCGGAATGAAGCTGGCGTGCTCGCCGGCGCTCGGGCTGAACAGCGGTCCAACGCCGGCCAGCGACAGGCCGCCGAGCGCGAAGGGTCCGACGGCCATGCCGGTCACGAGCTCGCCCAGCACCCCCGGCTGCTTCAACAGGCGCTCGAAGATCTCGGCCCCGATCTTCGCCGCAACCAGGATCACCGCCAACTGCAGGACAAGATGGGACGCTGCGCTGGTTGGTTCCATCCCTACTTCTTGCGGAAACCGCGCTCCGTCTCGTACTTCTCCAGCAGTGCCTTGTAGGCGTTCAAGATCTCGCTGGCCTTCGTGTGCCCCTCCTTCTCCTTGTCCCGAAGCCACTGGTCGTGTACCGGCTCGATCCGCCGGCTCCACTCCTTACTCTCCTCCGGCGGGAACACGTTCAGGACGACCCCGAACTTGGTCTTGGCTTGTTCGAGGAAGGCGTTATTATCCGGGATGGCCCGTTCCTCGAACGCGAGCGTGGACTGCAGGGCCGCCTTCGCCACGATCTTCCGGACATCCTCGGGCCACTTCTGCCAGCTCTTCTCGCTGGCAGCGATCATCCCCGCCGTCACGCTGAGTCGGGCACCGTCCGTGAGGTACTTGGCAACTTCTCCCAGATTCAGCGTAATGAACGAGCTGGCCCCGCCGGCGGTGGCGTCGATGACCCCACGGGAGAGCGCCTCGTATCGCTCCGTGAAGAACATGTTGACCGGGACGGCGCCGAGGAGCTTGAGCGCCTCCTGCTCGACCGGGGCCGACGACGAGACTTTCTTGCCCTTGATATCGGTGACCTTCTGGACCGGCGTTCGGGAGATGACCTCGCTGGGAATCCCGACAATCGCCGACAGCGGATGGATGCCCATCTGCTTGATGTAGCCTTCCGCCAGATACTGGTCGATGATCTCGGTGGTCGCCCGCGTCGCCGACACGGGATCGGAGTAGAGCCCCGGCAGCTCGACGAATGTCACCAGCGGGAACTTGCCGGCCGAGAACCCCGTCGAGTACGTCGACATGTCGATGGTGCCGGCCTTGGTCATATCCGGCAGATCGGCCGCTTTCCCGAACTGCTCCCCGGGGTAGTGCTCCCAGGTCACACGCCCGTTCGTCTCCTTGGTCACCATCTCCATCATGGGGTTGTAGCCGTAGATGACCATCGGTTGATTTGCCGGGACCCCGTGTGCGAACTTGATCTTGATCGGCTGCGGCGCCTGCGCCGGGGCCTGCTGGGCCGGCTGGCTTGTCGGCGCGGCGGGCTGGCCGGTTGGCGCAGCCGCCTTACCGGCGGGCGCTGAAGGCTGGGCTGCGGGGGCGCAGCTCGTCGCCGTTCCCACGGCGACCAGCGCCGCTGTCCCCGCGAACAGCTTTACCAGGGTTCGCCGGCTCAGTCGGCGGCGATCGGTCCACTGCTGCATCGACGTTCTTCCTCCTTGTCCAAATGGGTGTCGATCTACTTCTTGCGGAAACCCCGCTCCGTCTCGTACTTCTCGATCAGGACCTTGTAGGCGTTCAAGATCTCGCGGCCGTTCGTGTGCCCCTGCTTCTCCTTCTCCTGGATCCACTGCTCGTGGAGCGGCTCGACCCGCCGGACTATCTCTGCCCGCTCCTCCGGCGGGAGCACGTTCAGGACGACCCCAAACTTGGCCTTGGCTTGCTCGAAGTACTTGTTATTGTCCGGGATGGCCCGTTCCTCGAGCCCGAGGATCGCGTCGTAGACCGCCGTCGCCACGATCTTCCGGACGTCCTCGGGCCACTTCTGCCAGCTCTTGTCGCTGACAGCGACCAGGCCCGCCGTCACGCCGAAGCTGGCGCCCTCCGTCAGGTACTTCGCAACTTCTCCCAGATTCATTGTAATGAACGAGCTGGCGCTGGAGCAGGCGCCGTCGATGACCCCACGGGAGAGTCCCTCGTACTGCTCCGTGAAGAACATGTGGACCGGGACGGCGCCGAGCATGGCCAGCGCTGCCTCCTGGACCGGGGCCGACGACGCGATTTTCTTGCCCTTGAGATCGGCGACCTTCTGGATCGGCGCTCGGGAGACGAACTCGCTGGGCACCCCGATCATCGCCGACAGCGGCCGGATGCCAAGCTGCTTGATCATGCCCTCCGCCAGATACTGGTTCCAGATCTCTTGGGCCGCCCGGGTCGCCGAGGCAGGATCGGAGTAGAGCGCCGGCAGCTCGACGAATGCCACCAGCGGGAACTTGCTGGCCGAGTACCCCGTCGAGTACGTCGACATGTCGATGGTGCCGGCCTTGGTCATATCCGGCAGATCGGCCGCTTTCCCGAACTGCTCGCCCGGGTAATGCTCCCAGGTCACCAGCCCGTTCGTCTCCTTGGTTATCCGCTCCATAAAGGGGATGTAGGCGGTGAGGGTCACCGGGTGATTGGCCGGGACCCCGTGCGCGAACTTGATCTTGATCGGCTGTGGCGCCGGTGTGGGGGCCTGCTGGGCCGGCTGGCTGGCCGGCGCGGCGGGCTGGCCGGTTGGCGCAGCCGCCTTGCCGGCGGGCGCTGAAGGCTGGCCTGCGGGCGCGCAGCTCGTCGCCGTTCCCACGGCGACCAGCGCCGCTGTCCCCGCGAACAGCTTTACGAGGGTTCGCCGGCTCAGCCGGCGGCGGTCGTTCTCCTGCTGCATCGAAGTTCCTCCTCCTTGTCCAAATGGGTGTCGGTCTACGCTGCGGTCGCTACGCTGTCGCTGCATCGCCCTTCCTCCTTTTCTTCTCTTACTGGTGCATCCGGCGAGTCCGTTGGAGATTGGCCGGCCCCTCCACCGTCATGCTGAGCCGCAGCGAAGCATCTCTCGGACGCTGCTGGTCCAGGCCGGGGAGATGCTTCGCTGCGGCTCAGCATGACAGACGGGGGCATCCGGCCGCGAGGGAC
>JACQGW010000386.1 GCA_016199325.1 Chloroflexota bacterium | reverse complement strand
GAGATGCTTCGCTGCGGCTCAGCATGACAGACGGGGGCGTCCGGCCGCAAGGGACTTGCCGAATGCACCACTGGGTCGGCACCTCGGGCGGCGGGTGGTCGGCCCTCGGCGGCCGGCATTGCGACCAAACTACAACCTTTCTGCGACTGAGCCGCAACCGGAACCCCTTTACGGGCCTGCCTGGCGGAACCTACAATGGAAGTACGAGGTGCTGACCGATGCGTGACCTGCCTCTCCGCGGCCGGGTGTACTTGATCGCCTGCTACCTGCTCGGTCTGGGCGCGCTCGGCGCGTTCGTTCTCGGCTTCTTTCAGCCGATTCCGCCGGCTGGGGAATGGCTGCTCGGCGCCGGGCTCCTCGTGCTGGCCGCCGCTGCCCAGATCTTCGTCGTCGAGCGATCGGGCGGCCACCACTCCGACCACCTGACGCCAGCGCCGCTCTTCGCCGCCTTTCTGCTGCTGCCCAATCCGCTGCTGGCGATGGTGGTCGTCCTCACCTTTCTCCCCGAGTGGATCCTGTACCGGCGCAAGTGGTTCATCCAGCTCTTCAACATTGCCTCCTGGCTGGTGGCCACCTTGGTCGGACGCTCGACGCTCTTCCTGCTGAGCGGCCATGGGCGGCTGGCAGAGGAGTACCACATTTCGGCGCTGAGCGTCCTCATCGCCATGCCGCTGTTCCTGGGCGTCCAGACGGTGCTGCTCGCCACCGCGCTCAAGCTGGCCCGCGGCCACTCCTATCGCGAAACCGGCCTCTTCGCGCCCGGCAAGCTGTTCGTCGAGCTCGCTCTGCTCTGTCTGGGCTGGGCCTTTGCGCTGGCCTGGCGGGCCGAGCCGCTGGCCGGCATCGCCGCCGCCATCCCGCTAGTGACGATTTTCCAGGCGCTCCACGTCCCGAATCTTAGAGAGGAAGCGGCGACCGACCCGAAGACCGGGTTGGCGAACATGCGGCACTTCAATATGGTGCTCGTGCGCGACCTCGAGCGGGCCGACCGGAGCGGCCAGCCCGTGGGCCTGCTGATGTGCGACCTCGACTACCTGCGAAATATCAACAACACCTATGGCCACCAGGCCGGTGACGCCGTGCTCCAGGGCGTCGCCGACGCCATCCGACGGAACATCCGCGGCTGCGACGTGGCCGCGCGGTTCGGCGGCGAGGAGTTCGTCATCCTGCTGGTGGACACCGACCGCGCTGGCGCCGAGGTTGTCGCCGAGCGGCTGCGCCGGCAGTTGGAGGAGACCCGCTTTGGGGCCGGCCCGCGCGCCGGGTCGATCAGCGCAACGATGAGCATTGGCGTGGCCGCCTTTCCACGGGACGGCCATACGCCGGAGACGCTGATCCACGAGGCCGACCTCGCCGTCTACAAGGCGAAGCGGGAGGGCCGGAACCGCGTGGCCCTTGCGGGCCAGGCGAGCCGTGAGCTGACCGCCGAGTGGGCCCAGGAGCATCTGCTCCCCGCATCGGTCTCTCCGAACGGCGGGCGCGCCGACGGAGAGATGCCCCTGTTGCGCTTCATCAGCGATCTGACCCGCTGGTCCACCGACACCAGCCGCCTTGCCAATCGGCCTGAGAAACGGGTCGCGGAGCCCGCTGCGGCAGGCGGTCGCGAAGGGCCGAGGGGGGATGACCGCCGGCCCGACCTCGCGCTTCCGGTCGCCGTCTTCATCGCCACGATCGTCTCGGCCGGTCTGCTCGGGATCTTCCTTGGCCTGTCGCCCTACCTCCCGCTGGCGACGGTGCCCTGGGGCATGCTGGCGATCTTCGCCGGCGTAACGATCCTGGCCGAGCAACTGGCCGTCGACATCAGCGGCCGGGGCAAGACCTCGGTCGGCGTCGTCTCGATCCTCGGCGCCACCTTCCTGGCCGGCGGGCTGGGGATGCTGGTGACGACCCTCGCCTTCGCCCTCTGGGCGAAGCTGAAGGCCCGCAGCCCCCTCTATCGCATGTTCTTCAACTTCGGCAACGCGTTGCTCGCCGCCGAGGGCGCGAGCCTGATCTTCCGGGCCTTCGTCGACCGACCGGTGCGTGAGGCGCCCTTCGAGCAGATGATCATCCCGGCGGCCGTGGCCGGGCTGGTCTACTACGCGGTGAACCACCTGCTGCTCTGCCTGGTTCGTGGGCTGGCTGAAGGCCGGCGGCCGTGGGAGGTCTGGTCGGCCGACTACTCCTGGCTGTGGCCGTACTACGCGGTCTTCGGCGCCCTGGGGCTCACCCTCGCCGTTGGCTACGCGATCCTGGGCTGGGCGGGTATCCTCGCCCTGGTGTCGCCGGTCGCGATGATGCAGCTCGCCATCAAGCAGTACATGGATCGGACCACCGCTCACGTCAACGAGCTTCGCCGACTCAACTGGCAGCTCAGCGATTCCTACGAAGCGATTCTCCTGGCGCTGGTGCGGGCCCTGGACACCCGCGACGAGGAGACCGAGGCGCACTCGCAGCGGGTCAAACGGTACACCGAGCTGATCGCGCGACGATACGGGCTCCCGGAGGAGGAGATCGAGCAGATCGCGCGCGGCGCCCTGCTCCACGACATCGGCAAGATCGGCGTGCCCGACGCGATCTTGCTCAAGCCCGGCCAGCTCACGCCCGCCGAGCGTGCCCACATCCGGAACCATCCAACGTTCGGCTACAGCATGATCGCCCACATCCCGTTCCTGGCCCCGGCCGCCCAGATCGTCCTCTACCATCACGAGGGGTACGATGGCTCCGGCTATCCGGCGGGGCTGAGCGGCGATCGGATCCCGGTGGGGGCGCGCATCTTCGCCGTCGCCGATGCCTTCGACGCCATGACCTCCGACCGGCCGTACCGCAAAGCTCTCTCATGCACCGCCGCCCTCGACGAGATTGCGCGCTGCCGCGGCAGCCAGTTCGATCCGCAGGTCGTCGACGCGCTGCTGTCGATTCCGGCCGACGAGCTCATCGCGGTCCGGCAGCGGGAGGGGCCCGTCGCCGAGCAGCGCAACGGCGTGATTCGCCGCGCCTTCGAGCGCGCCGCCAGTTGAAATGGTGCATCCGGCAAGGCCGTTGGAGATTGGCTGGCCCGTGCAGGGTCATGCTGAGCCGCAGCGAAGCATCTCCCCGGCTCGATCGGGGCAGCGTCCGGGAGATGCTTCGCTGCGGCTCAGCATGACAGACGGGAGGACGTCCGGATCCACGAGTGACTTGCCGGATGCACCATCAGCATGACAGACGGGGGGACGTCCGGAT
>JACQGW010000379.1 GCA_016199325.1 Chloroflexota bacterium | reverse complement strand
GCGTCATCGGCAGTTGTTCCACGGGTACTGCCTACACACGTTCTGTTCCATCACCATCCGTCGGGGCAAGCTCGCTCCCCATTATAGACGCTTCCCAGACGGCTGAATAGTTACAACCCCAAACCAGAAACCCCCGTGCCCGGCACGGATCGTGCCCCAGCAGGCGCGGCTGCTCTGCCGAACTGCTCTCCGGAGGCTGATCTGTGCCACCCCTTGCCGACGAGCCGAAGCGCCTGACTCGACGCCGATTCCTCCGCCTGGCCGCGCTGGGCGCGGGGTCAGCCCTCGGGCTGCTGCAGGGCTGCACCTCGCTCAAGCCGACCGGGCCGAAGCCCGAGCAGACGGCGGCGCCGACGGCGACGCCCGGGCGGGTGCTGACCATCGCCACACTCGGCGACGTCGCCTCGTTCGATTCATTCAACCTGTCGGACCTCACGGCGTCGGTCGTCGGCAACCTGCATAACACCCTCATTCGCCTCGACCCCGGCCGGCGCGCCGTGCCGGATCTCGCGGAACGATGGTCGATCGCCGACGACGGGCGAACGCTCCAGATCCAGCTCCGCGCCGGCGTCAAGTTCCACAGCGGCCGGAATATCACCGCCGAGGACCTCAAGGCGAATCTGGACCGGGCGCGGGACTGGCAGCGAGGGCTGAGCGTCCGCAGCTTCGCGGCCGACGTCAAGGCGGTCGAGGTCAAAGATCACTACACCGTCGCCGTCTCGTTCGACCAGCCGTTCCCGCTGATGCTGGACTTGATGGACGTGCTGGGCCTGGCCGACCCTGACGCCTTCCAGCGATTCGGCGAGCGTGACGGGGGCACCGGCCCTTTCTGGCTTGCCGAGCGGGCGCCGGGACATCATGCGACGCTTAAGCGGTTCGACTCGTACTGGGTGGCCGGCCGACCGCTGCTGGACACGGTGGTCGTCCGGTTCTTTAGCGACGAAGAGGCGATCACGGCCGCCCTGACGGAGGGGTCCGTCGACTTCGCCTCCGGCCTGGCCGCCAGAGCCCGGCCGAGCCACATGGCCGGCGAGCGGCTTCCCGTGCCGAAGGGGCTCCACGCGCTCGTGCTCAACCCGAGCCGGCCGCCCTTCGATCGGCGTGAGGTGCGCCAGGCCGTGCAGTGGGCCATCGACCGCCGGGCGCTGGCGTCGGAGACGCTGGCGGGAACGGTCGATCCGGCGGTATCCTTCTTCCCGAGCGGCTCGCCTGCCTTTGCCCCCGATCTGGCGGCGGCCGTGCGGTTCGACCCGGAGCGCGCTCGCCAACTGCTCGGCAACGACGCAGTCGGTCCAGACCGGGTCACGCTGCTGGTCGGCCAGCAGGAGCAGGATTGGGGGCGCATCGCCGGCGCCCTCAGCGGGTGGCTCGAATCGGCCGGACTTCCGCTGGAGGTCTGGCCGGCGACGGTCGCCCAGTGGTACGCGGCGTTGAACAGCGGCAACTTCCACGCGGCGCTGGTCTCTCTGGACCACACCGTGCGCCACCCGGCGGCCATCGCCTGGAACCTGCCGCTTCGCCTGATCAACAATCCCCTCTGGCCCGGCGGGCTGCCGGCGGCCTATGCCGATGCCGTCAAGGTGGCTTCGACAACCCTCGACGAAAGCCGCCAGCGCCAGACCTGGCGAGCGATCCAGCAGAGCCTGCTCGACGAGGCGTGGGTCATTCCGCTGGCCTGGCACTACCGCCATGCGGTGAGCCGCCGCCCGATCGACGACCTGGCCTGGACGCTGGGCGGCCAACTGCTGCTCCAGGACGCCGCCCTTCGGCAGTAGGCGGTCCCACACCGCCTGCACCACGGTTGAACCGCCAAGGCGCCGGGAACGCCAGGGACGATGTCTGGCACGAATCTCGCAGACACGTTCGAGTCGCGAGAGCGGTGCCGAGAGACAACGAACCGCCAAGACGCCAAGATCGCCAAGAGGGACGGCGAGAAAGACGCCAGGAACGACGGTCGGTCGTTTGGTCGATCCCTGTGCAGACCGCTCGAACTGGCGCATTCGGCAGGTCCGTTGGCGATTGGCTGGCCCCTCTCCGTCATGCTGAGCCGCAGCGAAGCATCTCCGGGCCGCCGCTGGTTCGAGCCGGGGAGATGCTTCGCTGTGGCTCAGCATGACGGAGAGGGGGGGCCGGGTCGAGCCGGGGAGATGCTTCGCTGTGGCTCAGCATGACGGACCGGGGGGCCGGGTCGAGCCGGGGAGATGCTTCGCTGCGGCTCAGCATGACGGAGGGACCGCCGTAGTCGTCGGCAGAGTGGCAGATATCGTGCGCACAAAGCTGATTGTGAACCCCGCTGCCGGCCGAAAGATTGGCGTGCCGACGAATCTCTACGGTGTCGCCGACGTCACGGCCGCGCTCGCCGCTCATCAGATCGCTGCCGACGTCGTCGAGACGTGCGGCCCCGGCCACGGGCGGCAACTGGCGACCGAAGCGGTTGGCGAGCGTTACCAGCTCGTCCTCGTGGCAGGCGGCGATGGGACCATCCACGAGGTCGCCCAGGCGCTCGCCGGCACGCCGGTTGTCCTCGGCATTCTGCCGCTCGGCAGCGTCATGAACCTGGCGCGCATGCTGAACATCCCCCGTGACCTGGAAGGCGCCGTTCACGTGCTTCTGGCAGGTGAGGTCGCGGTCATCGACCTCGGGCGGGTTGGGGACGAGTACTTCCTGGAGGCGGCCGGCGTCGGAATGGAAGCCCAGATCTTCCAGCTCACCGGCGAGATCGATCGCGGACGATGGCAGCGGCTGCTCGACCTGCTCCGGGCCATTCGCGGTCGCCGGCGATACCGGCTCGACCTGACCGTCGATGGACAGCCGCTGGTGGTCCGCGCCATCTCGCTCACGGCGACGAACGGCCCGCTCTACGCCGCAGCACAGAGCATCGCGCCGAACGCCAGACTGGACGATGGCGTGCTGGACGTCGCGATCTTCGAGTCGATGGGCCGGCTGGATCTGATACGCCAATGGTTCGGCGGGGGCTCCTTCGGGCGACCTGGCATCGCGTTCCGCCATCTCCAGGCGCGGCGACTGGTCGTCCACGCCGGCCGCCGCCTGCCCGTCCACGCCGATGCCTTCCCGGCCGGCTTCACTCCGGCGACGATCGAGGTGGTGCCGGCCGCGCTCCGCGTCATCGTCGGCCCGTCCACAGCCGGAGAGCGCCCAGCCGCCAGCCGCCTGCTTCGCCCAGCCCGGCCGGAGTAGCAAAAGGGGCCAGCCCGCCGCTCCCCCGAGTTCCTCCGAGTTCCTGCGAGTTCCCCCCGCGTCTACCGATGCCGGCCGGCCACGCCGTCCAGCGACGGCGCCGGGTCGAGCAGGTCTATCTCGTACTCGCCGGGGGCTGCCAGCGGCTTGACCCGAATGAAATACGATTTCGCGAAGGCCCTGCGGGCCAGATCGGGCGGCAGCTTCATCCAGAAGCTGTCCTGCGGGATCTGGGTCCGGTGGCAGGCCAGCGCAGCCCGGCGCACCTCGACGAAATCGGCGACGTCGACGGCGACTGTGGCGTCCTCGGGCCGCTTCGGCGCCGGGCGCGATCTCCGCGTCTCCCGCCGCCGCCGGAGCCAGGGCTCGTCGATACCGGCGGCGTGCAGATCCTCCTCCAGCCGGTCCCAGGTGCCGTCGTCGACGTTGGCGATGGTGTAGACTTTCGGCACGTCCCAGGGCGGCCCGGCCTCCGGGAAGGCGCGGGGATCGCCAGCGACGGCCACCGCGGCTATGGTGACGGTGTGGCACATGATGTGGTCCGGGTGGGGGTAGCCGCCGCCTTCGGCTTCGGTGATGATAATCCGGGGCCGCAGCTCGCGGACGACCCGTACGAGCCGGCCGCTGGCCTCCACCACGTCGACGTTGCAGAATGCCGCCGGGTTCTGGTTGGCCGGCGTCCCCGCCATGCCGGAATCGCGGTAGCCCAGGAGTCGGACGACGCCGACGCCGAGCACCCGGCAGGCGGCCCGAAGCTCACGCTCGCGGATCTCGTGGAGCTGCGGCTTCGCCGTCTCCAGGTCCAGGTCCGGATCGTGAATCTCGCCCTCCTCGCCGCCGGTGCAGCAGACGACCCCCGTCCGCACGCCCATGGCGGCATACCGCGCCAGAACTCCGCCGGTCGCCGTACACTCGTCGTCCGGATGGGGCCGAACGGCCAGGATGGTCACCGGATTGGTCACGATGCTTTCCTCCCAGGTATATTGCCAGGTATATTGCCAGGTTTATTGGGCCAGGCCCACTGGGCCAGGTCTGCCAGGTCTGTCAGGTCTCATGGTCAGGGTCACGGTGCGGACGGCCGCGGCGGCCGTCCAAAGATCGACGTGAGGAGCGCGCCCGTCAGGAGCGCTGCCGCAACCAGGAACGCCCCCCGAAAACCGACGACCATCGCCGCCGGCGGCGCGCCCATGGCCGACGCGCCGGCGACGAGCACCACGACGGCCGTCCAGAGCGCGCCCGCGGTCGCCTGGCCAACCGATTGCCCGAGGTTCCTCGTCAACGGCCACCAGGCGCTGGCCTGGCCGAGCTGGTCGACGCGAACGGCGTTGAACAGGCTGCTGCTGTTGGGCGAGTTGAACATCGCCATCCCGGCGCCGACGACGCACAGCCGCAGCACCACCTCGATCAGGCCGGCCTGCTCGCCCAGCGTGGTCAGGCTGAGCATGCCGGCGAGCATGACGAACAGGCCGGTCGAGGCGACGAGGCGGGCGCCGAGCCGGTCGGAAAGACTGCCGCTGATGGGCCCGATGACCATTTGCATGGTCGGCAGGCTGATCAGCACCAGCCCGGCCTGAGCAACGCTGAGCCCCAGGACGAACTGAAGGTAGAACGGCATGAGGAGGACCACGGATCCCAGGGCGGAGAAGGTCAGGAAGCCGCTCACGACGGCGGCGCGGAACCCCCGGTTGTCGAAAAGGTGCAGATCGACGGCGGGGTCGGCGGACCGCCGCTCGACTCGGAAGAAGGCCGCCGCCGCCACCAGGCTCGCCGCAGCGAACCCCAGCGCCGAGGCCGAGCCCCAGCCTTCCTGCGGACCGCGGTTGAGAAACAGCAGGAAGGAGACGATCATCGCCAGGAGCAGCCCGTTGCCGAGCAGATCGAAGTGATGGAGGTCGATGGGCCAGCGTTTCGATCCGAGTCTTCCCTGATCGTCCGGCAGCAGGCGCAGACCGACGAGCGTGGACACCACGCAGAGCGGCACGAAGAGGTAGAACGTCCAGCGCCAGCCCAGGTACTGGGTGATGACTCCGCCGATGAGCGGCCCGCTCAACAGGCCGATCGCGACGACCGAGGCGGTCAGCCCCAGCGCCCGGCCGCGCTGGTCGGACGGGAACGCCGCCGTCGTCAGCGCGCCCATATTTGCCTGCATCGCCGCGCCGGCGACGCCCTGGAGGATGCGGGCGACGATCAGCGTCGCCATCGTCGGCGCCAGACCGCAGAGCACCGACGTCAGGCCAAAGCCGACGAAGCTGCTCAGAAACACGCGCTTGCGGCCGACGAGATCGGCCAGCCGGCCGGTCGGCAGCACCAGCGCCGTGATGCAGAGCAGGTAGCCCAGGACGACCCACTGGGCGGTGACGAGGGGCTCGGCGAACTCGACCGTCAGGACCGGCAGCGCGACGTTGATCATGCCGGTGCTCAGCGTCGTCATGAAGACGCTGCAACTGACGACGGCGAACACGGCCCATTTCGGTCTGGTCACGGCCGGCGGCGACGGTCTGGCCGCGGATGCGGCGATAGCGCTCATGCCTTCGTTCTACTCTTTTCCGTCACGCTGAGCCGCAGCGAAGCATCTCCCCGGCTGCTGCTCGTTCGAGCCGGGGAGATGCTTCGCTGCGGCTCAGCATGACCATCGCTGCGGCCTTGCCGGATCCCCACCGACTCCTCACTCCCCTCCGCGCCCACGACTCACCCACTACTATCCTAGAAGAATAGCACAGATGGTGCCGCGCAGTGTAGAATGGTCGCGCTGAAACCACGCGAGAGACGCCATGAGAGTCAAACTGTCCATCTACGGCGATGCCGTGCTCCAGGCCGAGCTCGGCGGTCGCAGCCGAGCCGTCGAGCTGCCGGACGGCGCTACCGTCGACGATCTGAACCGGGTGCTGGGCGGCAATCTCTGGAGCGTTGGCACCTTTGCGGTGAACGGAATCGTCGTCACGCCCGGCGCCAGGCTCGCCGATGGCGACGACGTCCACTTTCTGGCCGCCGTGACCGGCGGATAGGGGGGCGCATGGTCACCAGGCAAACAGATCTCAGCGTCCTGAAGGCCATCGGCAACACGCCGCTCGTCGCCCTCGATCGACTCGGGGCCGGGCTGCCGGGCCGTGTTTTCGTGAAGCTAGAGTACTTCAACCCCGGGGGATCGGTCAAGGACCGCGCGGCCCTGACCATCGTCGAAGAGGCCGAGCGCGACGGCCGCCTCCGGCCCGGGGGCGCCGTCGTCGAGCTGACCAGCGGGAACATGGGCACCGGGCTGGCGATCGTCTGCGCGGTGAAGGGCTACCGGATGATCGCTGTGATGTCCGAGGGGAACTCCGTCGAGCGGCGCCGGATGCTCGAAGCGCTCGGCGCCGAGGTGGCGCTCGTTCCCCAGGCGGGCGGCCCGCGACCCGGCCAGGTTTCCAGGGAGGACCTGGAGCTGGTCGAGCAGCGAGCGCGTGAGCTGGTCCGGGAGCTGGGCGCTTTCCGGCCGGATCAGTTCAACAACCCGGCCGGCGTTCTTGCCCACGAGCGAACGACCGGGCCCGAGATCTGGGAGCAATCGGGCGGGCTGGTTGACGTCTGGGTGGCCTCCATCGGCACGGGCGGCACCTTCCTGGGGGTGAGCCGGGCGCTCAAGGCCCGGCGGCCGGCCGTCCGCTGCTACGCGGCCGAGCCGGCGTTGGCGCCGTTCATCGCGGGCGGCCCGGTGACGAGCACCAGCCACAAGATCCAGGGGACCGGCTACGCGCTGATCCCGCCGCTGTGGGACGCCGACCTCTGCGACGGCTTTCTGACCGTCGCCGACGACGAAGCCACCGAGGCGGCCCGACTGCTGGCGACCCGGGAGGGCATCTTCGGTGGCTTCTCGACCGGCGCCAACGTCGCCGCCGCGCTCCAGCTCGCCCGCACGGCCGAATCAGGGACGACGATCGTGACCGTCGCCCCCGACACCGGGCTGAAGTACCTGAGCACAGACTTGTACCTGTAAGTGGGCACAGCCCCCTACGAACGAAGGAGGGAGCTGGAGACATGGTCCCCAGCTCCCTCCTGTTGAGAGGTCACGTCTCCCGTCGTCTCTACGGCGACTGGCAGGAGGCCGGCCGGTCAGCCGCAGGCCCCGTGCACTGGCCGCTCTGGCCCGCGCCGTTGCCGCCGTTCGTCGGCGGCTTCGGGCTGTCGGCCAGGGCGGATCCGACCGTCGCCAGCGCCAGCAGCCCGGCAAGGAACAGCGCCATCAGTTTGCTTTTCAACGCTTCAGCCCCTTCCTAATCCTGTTGCGATTCGACCATCTCAAAGAGCTGATCGGGATAGGAGAGCAAGAAGCATTCCGCTGGTCCTCATCGCGACGGGAGCTTCACGATCGTGAACCAGAAGCTCTCAATCGACCGCACCACGCCGATGAACTGCTCGAAGTCGACGGGCTTCGTAATGTAGCAGTTGGCGTGGAGATGGTAGGACCGGAGGATGTCCTCCTCGGCCTTGGAGGTGGTCAGAATGACGACGGGGATGGCCCGCAGGCGCTCATCGGCTTTGATCAGCGCCAGCACCTCACGCCCATCCATCCTCGGGAGGTTCAGGTCGAGCAGGATGACGTCCGGCCGCGCCGCGCCGGCGTACTTGCCCTCCTGCCGCAGGTAGGCGAGTGCCGCCTGGCCGTCCTCGACCACGTGCAGGTTGCTCAAGACCTTCCCTTCCTTGAGGGCTTCGACGGTCAGGCGTACGTCGCCGGGATTGTCCTCAACCAACAGAATCTCGATCGGCTGGACGACCATGTCGCCGCTCATGGCTGGCACTCCTCTCGCCGCGGGATCGAAAAGCAGAACGTCGCGCCCTTCTCGTGTTCGGACTCGACCCAGATGCGCCCGCCGTGGCGTTCGACGATCCGTTTGCAGACCGCCAGGCCGATGCCGGTGCCCGGGTACTCCTCGCGGCTGTGCAGGCGCCGAAAGATGGCGAAGATCCGGTCGTGGTACTCAGGGTCGATCCCGATGCCGTTGTCTCGGACGGAGAAGACCCACTCCTCCGGCGTGGATGCGGCACAGACGCGGACGTCCGGCGGCGCCTTGCTCCGGAACTTGATGGCGTTGTCGATCAGGTTCTGGAACAGTTGAACGAGCTGGACCTCGTCGGCCAGAACCGTCGGCAGGTCGCCACGGCTCACCACGGCCCCGCTGTCGTCGATGGCGAGCCGCAGATTGGCGAGCGCGGCGCTCAGCGCGGCGCCGGCATCCGTCGGCGAAAAGGCTTCGCCCTTCCGCCCGACGCGAGCGTAGGTGAGCAGGTCGACGATGAGCGCCTGCATGCGGCTTGCCCCCTCGACGGCGTAGCCGATGAACTCGTCGGCGTCGGCGTCCAGCTTTCCCTGGTATCGCCGAGCGAGGAGCTGCAGGTAGCTGGAGATCATCCGGAGCGGCTCCTGGAGGTCGTGGGAGGCGACGGTTGCGAACTGCTCCAGATCGGCGTTCGAGCGCGCCAGCTCGGCAAGATTCCGCGCCAGCGCCTCGCGCGCCCGTCGCTCGGCTTCGTACAGGCGAGCGTTGGCCACTGCAGCGGCCGCCTGGTTGGCTAACAACTGCGCCGCCTGCATCTCTTCAGCCGTGTACGCGCGCGGCCGGTCGTGGTAGACGGCGAGGAAGCCCGTCGGCTCGCCGGTCCGCAGGACCGGGAAGGTCAAGACGTTCCGGCCGCCGTGGGCGATGGTGGCCGGGTCGCCGATGGCCGCCTTGGACCGTGCGGCGGCAGCGCCGTTGGCAGAGATCGGCGGCCAGGTCTTTCCGACCCGGTCGCAGATCGGCGCAACCGTGCAGTCGTTGCAGATCTGCTCGACGCCGCTTGCTGGATGGCCGAATAGGACCGGACAGAGGTGACGGCCGGACTCGTCCTGATAGTAGACGGCCGCGCGGTCGGCGCCGAAGAGCTGGCGGGCCGCACTGACCACCGCCATGAGCGTCTGCTCGAGGTTGAGGCTCTCGTTGGCGCTCCGGGCGACCGACAGGAGCGCCTCGGCCTGCCGTCGAGCCCGTTCGGCGTCGGTTCGCGCCGCCGCCTCCCGAGCGAGCAGCGCGGTGAGTTCATCGGCCAGCTGCTCGCGCTCGGCGATCTCGGCCTGCAACGTGGCGTTGGCCCGATCGAGCTCGGCTGTTCGTTCGGCCACTCGCGCCTCCAGCGCACGCCGATTCCCACGCAGCGCCTCGATGAGCCCGAGGATGACGATCACCGCAGCAACGAACGCGGCGTACCGGATGGAGTCCAGGGGCGGCCAGATCAGCCGCGCGATCAGAAAGGCGAGCACGACGACGGTGATCGCGAGCGCGTAGTGTACGAAGTGGAAAGATAGAATCATCGACGCGCGTCAGGCCATCGACTGGCCGCTTCCGAAAATGCCGCTGTGTCCAGTCTAGCATTCCTGGTCGCCTGCGAGCAACCGTCGGCTCAACGCGCGCAGCGGAGAGTCCGCTCTCGATCCCCCGGGAGGCGTCGATGCTGGCCGCGGTGCCTGGGGCCTCAGCGGATCCGTTTCAGCTCTCGATTCACCCGAGCCAGGTCGTACGCCTCCGGGTCGAACGCTCCCCCGACCCACTCCAGCATCTCGTCGTGGTCCGGATGTTCGGGGTCTCGAATCGCCTCCAGGAACTCGGCGTAGCCGTAGATGCCGCCGACGTCCTCAGGCGGACAGGCACGCTCTCCGGCCAGGCAGCACCATCGTATTGGCTGCTGCCGGGATGACCACTGCAAGACTCTTGCCCCTCAAGGCTGCTTGGGGGGACCCCACCGGACCCCAACGACCTCCCGGTACCCCCGGAGGAACTCGTCCGCAGTGGCCGGGCGCTTGCCCTCCAGTTGCAGACGGGTGACGGCGAGGCTCCCGCTTCCGGTCTGAACGAGCAGCCCCGACGGCTCCTGGGCAGAACGGCCAGGCACGGTGCCCGGCGGCCAGCCGGCGTCGACCGGAGTCGGCTGAGCGGCGAGGATCTTCACCAGGCGGCCATTCCAGTGGGTATGCGTGCCGGGCCAGGGGTCGAAGGCGCGCACCCGGCGGGCGATGGCGATGGCCGGCTGTGTCCAGTCGATCTCGGCGCCGGCGCGGGTGAGCTGGGGCGCCATGGTGGCCGCTCGCTCGTCCTGTGGAGCCGGCTGGATAGTGCCGGCGAGCCAGCGGGGGAGGGTTTCGCCCAGCAGGGCCGCCCCGACGGCTGCCAGTCGGGCGGTGAGCGTCCGAGTGGTGTCGGTGGCGTCGATCGGGACGGCGCGCTGGCTCAGCATCGGTCCGGTGTCGATGCCCGGCTCCATCAGCATGATGGTGACGCCGGTCTCGGCGTCACCGGCCAGGATGGCGGCGGCGACCGGTGCCGCGCCGCGCCAGCGCGGCAGCAGTGAGGCGTGGACGTTCAAGCACCGGTGCGGCGGAATGGCGAGGACGGCCGGCGGGAGGATCAGGCCGTAGGCGGCGACGACGACCGCGCCCGGCTGATAGGCCCGGAGCCGCTCGACTTCGGCCGCCGCCCGCAGCCGCTCCGGCTGGACGACGGCGAGCCCCAGCTCCAGCGCGCGCGCCTTGACGGCCGATACGCCCACCTGGCGGCCGCGCCCTGTCGGCCGGTCCGGCTGGGTGTAGACGGCGACGACGTCGTAGCCGTCGGCGACGAGCCGGTCCAGGGTGGGGACGGCGAACGGCGGCGTCCCCATGAAGACGATGCGGAAGCGGTCAGCCATCGGCGCTCAGCATGGCCCACTGGTGGCATGCCACGCAGGTCCTGATGGATGGGGGTTGCCGATCTCATGCGTCACGCGTCATTCCGTCCATTCCGACGGGCGCTACCCATCAATGTCGCTGTGGTATTCCACCAGGCCGTGTTGGCACGGTCTGTGCTACGGCGTATCAGCGTAAGGAGTCAACGTGCTGACGGCGCACCCCTGCGCCGGAGGCCACGGTCTCCTTTCTCACAACGGATGCGGGTAGTCGCTGTTCGAGCACCCTCCCCCTCGATCGACGACTGCCCGCTCCGCGTCTGCCGTGCAAAGAAAACCAACGAAACCAACCGCAGAGACGCAGAGTACGCGGAGACGGCACAGAGAACGAGGTTTCTCGTTTCTGGTTGTCGGGGTGCTTCTCGAACCAGAAACCGCAAACCAGAAACCCGTCTCTGCGTCCTCTGCGCCTCTGCGGTTTCGTTCGGCGTTCTAGTGGGACGACTCCCCGGAGGCGACGGCATCGGCGATCGCCGGCGACGCCGTGAGCCGCTCGCGGAGCCAGGCGACGGCGTCGAGCGGTTCGTCGACGAAATGCAGCAGGTCGAAATCCGCCGGCTTCACGGCCAGGTGCCGGCCGATGCTCTCGATCACCTGCCGCCATTCCGCGCCGACGACCACGATGGGCTTCCCCTCCAGCGCGCCGGCCTGGGAGAGGTTCCAGACGAGCGCAAGCTCGACCAGGGTGCCGACGCCGCCGTGCAGGACAATGAAGGCGTTGGCCAGGCTGGTCAGCCGCTCCAGCCGGAGAAAGAGCGTCTGGCTTTGGATCTCCTCGTCGAGCCACTGGTTGGCGATCCGCGCAGGAAAGATGCCGACCGTCACCCCGATAGTGCGGCCGCCCGCCTCCTTGGCACCCCGCGCGCTCGCCTCCATGACACCATCAAATCCCCCGTTGCAGACGGCGAAGCCGGCCCGCGCCAGCGCGGCGCCGAGGTTCATCGCCGCCGCATAGCCGGGGCTTCCCGACTGGGCACGGGCGCTCCCAAAGACCGTCACGATGCGCCCGTCCGGAGCGGTGCCATTTCCTGATTGCATACGCCTGCACGGTCCCTTTCGGGCAGCTTCCCTGGAGAGCTGCCGGATTCGATAGGCTGGAACAGCCAGTTGCCGAAACACCCCCAGGACCGGCTGCTCCCACCATCAGTCATTCTACTCCTGCCCGCGCCGGTGATCAACAATCATGCGAGAATGACCTTGCTCTATCGCTCGCTACGAACCGGTCAGTTCAGCCGTGACAAGCGACGAGGCGCGGACGCGCTCGATGACCTCGCGGAGCATCTCGACCGTGATGTTGCCGCCGCTCAACATCAGCGCCACACGCCGCCCGGCCAGGCGATCGCGCAACTGCCAGGCGGCGGCCGTCGCCGCTGCGCCCGCCCCCTCGGCGAGCTGGTGGGTGGTCTCCAGCAGCAGGACGATGGCGGACCGGATCTCGCCGTCGGTCGCCACGACGATGTCGTCGACGTGCCGGCGCAGGATGGCCAGCGGCAGCTCGAAGCCGACCCGGGCGGCGAGCCCCTCCGCAAAGGTATCGGCCGCCGGCACGCTGCGGACCTCGCCGGCGCGCCACGACTGGTAGGCGGCAGCCGAGCCGGCAGCCTGGACGCCGATGACCTGGATGCGCGGATCGATGGCCTTGGCGACGATGCAGGCGCCGCAGACGCCGCTCCCCCCGCCCACCGGGGCGATGATCACGTCCACGTCGGGCACCTCTTCGACGACCTCCAGGTAGGCGGTGCCGACGCCGGCGATCAGGAGCGGCTCGTTGGCGGCGTGAACGAAGCGCATGCCGTCGCGCTCCGCTCGCTCGGCGGCGGCCAGCCGCGCATCGTCGAAATCGGCGCCGTGGTGAACGACTTCGGCGCCCATGCGCCGGATGGCTGCTACCTTGAAGGGATTGGCGCCCTCCGGCACGTAGATGGCCGCGCGGACGCCGAAGATCTGGGCGGCGTAGGCGATGGACTGGCCGTGGTTTCCCGACGAGGCGGTGACCACACCCCGTCGCCGCTCGCCGTCGGACAGCGCGGCGATCAAGTTGATGCCGCCCCGCACCTTGAAGGCGCCGATGGGCTGGAGGTTGTCGCATTTCAGGTAGGCGGTGCAGCCGAGCGCGGCGCCGAGCGCCGCCGGCCGCAGGAGCGGCGTCCGAGCGAGATAGGGCGCGATCCGCCGGCGGGCCTGATAGACGTCCGCCAGCGTGGGAATCTGGTGCTGCCACTGGGGCATCGCGATCCTCCTTATCTGCTGCGGCGCGCGCGCGCAACTGCGGCGTCGTGCGCCCGGTGCTCCATCGAGTCGTCGATCGGGGGAAGCTGAACGTCGCCGTAGCGGCGAGCGAGCGCCTCCCGAATGAGGTGATCGGCGAAGTGCGGGTTCTTCGGCAGCACCGAGCCGTGGAGATAGGTGCCGTAGGCGCGGCGGTAGACGGCGCCTTCGGTCCCATCCTCCGCGTTGTTGCCGAAGCCCGTCAGCACGCGGCCGAGCGGCCGGCAGCCGGCGCCCAGGTAGGTGCGCCCGCCGTGGTTCTCGAAGCCGACGAGGGTGCTCCCCTCCCAGGCGACGACGATGTTGCCGATGCAGCGGTGTACCTGGAGCCCCTTGTGAATCGTGACCAGGTCGAAGATGCCGACGCCCGGCAGCGGATCGCCCTCGGCCGGCCGATACTCGTGGCCGAAGAGCTGGTAGCCGCCACAGACGGCCAGCGCGGCCACGCCGTCCTCGATCGCGGCCCGCAGCGCCGGGCCCTTCACCCGCGCGAGGTCGTCGGCGGCGAGCCGCTGCTCTTTGTCCTGGCCGCCGCCGACGAAGACGAGATCGGAGGCGGCCGGGTCGAAGGCGTCGCCCAGGTCGACGTCGACGACGGAGCATTCGATGCCGCGCCACTGGCAGCGCTGGCGCAGGCAGATGATGTTCCCGCGGTCGGCGTAGAGGTTCATCAGGTCGGCGTACAGGTGCGCGATGGTGAGCCGCATCGATAGTCCCCTTCAGGCGCTTTCGAGGAAGTGTTCGACGTGCCCGGCGCGGGCGAGGATCTTCCGCAGATCGAGCATCGCCGTGTAAGTCGGGACGACGTACAGCGTCTCGCCGGCGGGCGTCCGGGCAAGCGCGAGGTCGAAGGCGCGGGCGAGGTCGCGCTCGACCGTAAGTCGGCAGTCGGCGGTCGGCAGTCGGCAGTCCGGTGGTGGGAGTCCGGCGTGCGGAACTTGTTTCTGACCCGGGGCCAATCCCTCGCGTGTTGCGGAGGAAGATCCTTCCTTCTGGCCGACGGCCGACGCCGGACCGCGGACTGCCGACTGCCGACTGCCGACTGCCGACTCCAGACCACCGACCCCCGCGTACTTCAGCCGGAGCGCGAGGTCCTCGGCCCGGATGCCGGAGCAGACGACGTCGGCGACACCGCCGGCCAGCCGCTCGAAGTCGGCGTCCCAGATCCAGGAGATGTCGCGGCCGTCGGCGATGTTGTCGTTGAGGACGACGAGCAGCCGCTTCGGTCCGGCCTCGGCCTGAAGCACCCGGATGACCTGGTTCAGACCGGTCGGGTTCTTGGCCAGGACGAGGTAGACCGTGCGGCCGGCGATGGTCAATCGCTCGACCCGCCCGAAGGCGGCGGTTGTCGCTTCGATGGCCTCCTGAATCAGCTCCATCGGCACGTCGAGCGCCCAGGCCGCGGCCAGGGCGGCGAGCGCGTTGTAGACGTTGTAGAGCCCCGGCAGCCCCACGCGCAGCTCGATCCGGCCGGCCGGCGTTCGCACGGCGACGATCGATCCGCCGAATCCGTGCAGATCGACCCGCTCGGCGGCGATCGACGGCGCAGGCCGGCGCCAATCGCAGCTCGGACAGGCGTAGTGGCCGAGGTGGCCGTAAAAGGACCGCTCGTAGCGGTACCCTGCGCCGCAGTGGTGGCACCACTTGGAATCGGCGGCATGCTCCAGGCCCGGCAGCGCCTGGGCGACGTCCTCGACGCCGTAGGTGATGGCGCGGTCGCCGAGGTCACGGCCAAGGCTGGCGACGGCGGGATCGTCGGCGTTGAGGACAACGCGGGCGGTCGGCGGCAGAGCGGCCACCGCTTCCTGCCAGCGCATCGAGACGACGTCGACCTCGCCGTACCGGTCGAGCTGATCGCGAAAGAGATTCGTCAGGACGACGAGGCGGGGCCGAACGGCGCGCACCGCCAGCGGCAGGACGGCCTCGTCGACCTCGAAAAGCCCGATGGTCCGCGGGCCGACCGGGAGATGGCCGTCCAGGCGGGCCCGGCTGACGAGCGTCGTCGCCAGCCCACGCATGAGGTTCGATCCCGACCGGTTGTGGACGGCGACCAGGCGCATCCGGTCCAGGACGTTGGCGATCATCCGCGTCGTCGTCGTCTTGCCGTTGGTGCCGGTCACGAGGACCGAGCCGAGGGGCAGTTGACCGGCGAGGGTTGTGACGATGTTGCCGTCGAGCGACTGGGCGATGAGCCCCGGCAACGAGGTGCCACCGCCGCCAAGGTGCCGCGTTGCGACGCCCGCGAGACGAGCCAGCGCAACGGCGGCAGTCGTCTGGAGCCGAGGACCCATCGGGGATTGCATGGTGCCTTCCACTGCCGGGTGATTATAGCACGCCGAGCGGTCCGAGCCGGCGTCTGGCCGGCGCTCGCGCGCCGTCGATGCACGCCTCGTGCCAAGTTCGTGGGCATTCAGCAATCAGCCGTCAGCCGTCAGCAGAGCGACGACCCGGCGGGGCCGATGCCGCGAGAATCGCCGGAAGCTGACGGCTGACGGCTGATCGCTGAATGCTTGCATCAGCCCGGCCGGACTGAGGAGGCCGACACCTGCCGCGCCCGCCGCAGCAGCACGACGTTGCGCGTGATGATCGAGGTGAACGCCAGCGCCAGCAGACCGTCGGCGATCTGCTCGATGCCGGCCAGGTGAATCGACCGGCCGACCAGCCCCAGGATGAATCGGCCGCCGACCAGCGTCAGCCAGAGCGCGACGAGCCGGCCGCTGGCCCGGCGCAGCGGCCCCCGCTGCGGGTCGTAGCGCACGTCGACGGCGCGGCCAAAGGCGATCCCCAGGGCCACGCCGGCCAGCACGCCGAGCAGGTCGGCCGGCAGCGCCGCGGCAAGGGCGGCCGCGACGTCGCCCTTCGGCAGATGCGGCGCCAGCGAAACCCAGAAGAAGAGGCCGACGAACATGACCGACGACATGACCGTCCCGCGCAGGCGGATCGGCTGCGGCCGGAGCTGGCGGAGCAGGAAGAAGACGGCGGACGCGAGCCCGATGGCCGTGCCGAACAGGCTGCCCGGCATAATACTGATGGCTGGCATGATCTTGGCGATTCCTCCAGGGGCGCAAATCTCCGAGGCATGCTGGCGAGTACCGGCCCAATCCGTCGAAGCTCACTGGCGTCCGGTTCCCCGGCTCCGACGAGTTTCTGATCGAGAAGTATAGCCGATCGCTCCCAAAGCGGGCACGACCACTTACTCCGCACCACCCAGGGGGGCACTTTGCCAGATACAGCCGATCAGGCGGGCGTCGGTGGGGTGCGCGTTGCCGGAGAATAGAGGGGAGGCGACCGATCAACCCAGCCAGCCTGGTCCCGCCACTTATGAAGCTGATTGGTTAGGAGGGAGAAGGCGGTCATGCCCGCCTAGGCCGCCAATATCTCTTTGTTCGCGGCGATGCGCGCGTCAATGACGTGGTGGTGCCGATCGTAGTACGCGAAGGCCGCCTCAATGGCTTCGCGTGGCACCTCATAGGCGGCGGCGATCTGATCGATCTCCTCACCCGTCGCCTGCCGATAGCCGATGATGGCCCAGACGTGGACGCCATAGTCGGCAAGGCGCGCCTCCGCCGCCTCGGGCCGTCGGGCGTCCTGGGTGATATACTTCGCGATGAGTTCCTCTTTGGTCATGGCCAGCATGTCCCCTGCACCCCTCCCTAGCACGTTTGGTGCCGCGCTGTGCATGGAGTGTAGGACCACAACGGCCGCGACGTCAAGCTTCCATTCACTCCAACGACTCGGCAACCCGCTCCTTGAAGCCGCCGGCACTGGCCGATCCCGCTGCAAACGCACCGAGTGCGTGGCCGGTCGCTGGGTGGCAGCGGACGCAGCGCTCCGACTCGTCGTCCACGGCGAGAAAGGTGCCGGCGAGGGTCTGCTCATGGCAGCCCCGGCAGTTGCGCTCGACGACCTGGAGGCTCCGCGGCCTGATCCGGATGACCTGTGGGTCCTCGAAGGTGAAGGCGAACGAGTGGGCAACGCCATTCTCGGCTTTCACCAGGTACTTCTCCACGAGCTCGTGGGGCGTGTGGCAGCCGTTGCAGGTCACCGACCGGTGGCTGGAGATCGTCCAGCTCTGGTAGTTCTCGCGCATGACGTGGCAATTCACGCAGGCCCGCGGATCGTCCAGCAGGTAGGAGTAGCCGCGGGCGTAGACGAAGGTATAGGCGCTCAGCCCGATGAGAATCCCCAGGACCCCCACCAGCGCCGTCGGGAGCAGGCCGCCCGGTCCACGGTCCTGCCGGTTGACCCCTTCCGGCTCCGTCATTGCCTGTTGCTCGACCGTGGCTGAGGCGGGATCATCGCCTGATATGCCGCGAGCTGGGCCTGGCGGGCCAGGTCCGTCGCGTCGCCGAGGATACGAACGGCCTCCTGGGGACTGTGAAAGCCCATGCTGTTCTCGGCGCTGATGAAGTCCCAGCGCATCTGCGCACGGCGGTGGAGCGCTCGGGCTTCCGCCAGCTTGTCGTCGGTTACGCCTGCCCGCATGGCCGTGGTGATCGTGTCCATCGCCGCGATGAGGGCGGTCTCGGCGTGCTTCATCTGGCCGTACGTACGATCCTGGATGGTCAGGACGCGCTGGCGCATCTCCTCCTCGCTCTGGCGGTGGCAGGTCAGACAGGAGGTGTTGACGTGGGCCAGGGGCGTATTCACCCAGTGGCTGGAGATCTTCGCCGCGCCGACGCGGGTGTACGGCATATGGCAGTCGGCGCAGGCCACCCCGGCCCGAGCATGCACGCCGGTGGAGTACAGCTCGAACTCCGGGTGCTGCATCTTGACCATGGCGGCTCTGGTCTCGCCGTGCGTCCAGTCCGAGAACTGGATCTCCTGGTAGTACCGCTCGATGTCCTCGATCGTGAGCCCGTATCGCCAGGGGAAGACGACGGTGTTATTCGGCGGACGGAAGTAGTACTCGACGTGGCACTGTGCGCAGACGTAGGTGCGCATCTCCTGCTGCGACGCCTTCGATACGTCGATCCCTCTCGACGCCATCGCCTCTCGGAAGGCCGGACGCGTGATGGTCAGCGCCATGGTCTCGGCGTTGTGGCAGTCGGCACAACTGATCGAGTACTTGACCCCGTGCTGGTCGACGAGCTGTTTCACCGGCGTCGCATAGAACTGGTCGGCGCCGAGCTGTCGTATCAGACCGGGGACCTGCGAGCTCTTGCAGGTCATGCAGCTCCCCGGCTTCCTATCGCCAAGGCGCTGCGTGGCGAGCATGTCCTCCAGAGCGAGCGCATGGCCGCGGTCCTCGCGGTAGTCGACCGAAAAGGGGTAGCCGGCAAACAGCCGGCGGTAGTCGGGGTACTTCTCCAGCCGCTGGAACGCCTCCGATCCGCCGTAGCGGCCGTACTTGCTGTACTGGCTGAAGGTCGTCGTGCGCATGGTGTTCTGCCAACTGTCGTACTGGTGCGGGAAGTTGCGCCCCCAGACCTCGGGATTGGGCTCGCCGGGCGGGATTTCGGCCACTTTGAAATAGGTCAGGCGCGCTTCCTGCTGGCGCTCGACGATGGTGATCAGGAGCAGGACGACGAGGACCGTCGCAATCAGCGCAGCACCGAAGATGACCAGAAGCCGTCGTGTTCTCGCCATCTGGATCGCCTCCTCACTTCGATCGATTATCGCAGGCAATCGATTTACCTGCAACTCGCCTGCTGTCAGGGGACGGTTTCCAGCGGGTTGGGGAAGTGAGTTCCTATGGAGACTCTCATGCGTCAACAAAGGTAGGGATGCACGCGGAGACAGGACGCGCGGGTTGGTAGTGCGCACTCGCAAGTGCGCTCCCCGGGCGACCGGGTGTCGGCCGCACTGGCCGGCAAGCGCCTGCGGCGGGGATCCCCGAACCGAGCCGCGACCGTGAGGGAGCCGTTCCCCGGTGTGCCGAGTCGACCGTGCGCGTCGGGGAACGGCTCCCTTACGGTCGCGCCTCGGATGGTCCGCGTGCTGCGGCTTCCTGGCTCGTCCATGGAGTCGACCGCGCGCCGGGGATCCGCTCCCTTACGGTCGCGGCTCGGTTCGTCCACGTGCTGCGGCTTCCTACCTGGTGCGTGGGGTCGACCGCGCGCATCGGGGAACGGCTCTCCCTCACGGTCGTGGCTCGGAAGGCCATGCTTCGGCCCCTACGCGGAGGCGTGGGGGCTCTCAAGGGGGCTTTGCGGCGCAGAGCGCGGCCAGAAGTCTGGTCGCAGCGGCTCCGCTCCTCCGTCATGCTGAGCCGCAGCGAAGCATCTCCCCGGGCGCTGCTGGCT
>JACQGW010000393.1 GCA_016199325.1 Chloroflexota bacterium | reverse complement strand
CCCCCGGCCCCTCTCCCGCTCGGCGGGAGAGGGGAGACGTTTGGACCACGAAAGGAACCGAAACGGCGCGAAAGCCGCGAAAGGGAGAACACTCGGCGGGTCGCCGGCGGCCCCTCGATTCGCGCCTGTCGTGTCGTTTCGCGGCTTTCGCGATCCAAACGGTCCCCTCTCCCGCCGTGCGGGAGAGGGTCGCCGAGCGAAGCGAGGCGGGGTGAGGGCCCGTCCCCCACGTAGAACAGCGCGATCTCGTCGCCGTCGGCGGCGGTCGCCTGGAGCGACCGGGCGAGCTCAACGCAATAGCGGGCGATCCCGGCCGTCTGGTGGATCGCGGCCGAGACGTCGAGGGCAACTCTCACGCGCGCGCGATCTCGGCGAAGCGGTAGCCCAGGCCGCGCTCGTTCAGGATGTATCTCGGGTGGGCGGCGTCGGGCTCGATCTTCTGCCGCAGGTACGTGACATACAGCCGGAGGAGCTGGGTATCGTCGCGGTATTCGCGGCCCCAGACGCGGGTGAGCAGCGCGTCGTGGGTCAATAGGCGGCCGCTGTTCTGGATGAGGTGATAGAGCAGCTTGTACTCGGTGGGCCGGAGGCGGACGCGCTCGCCGCGAGCGATGACCTCCCGGCGGTTGAAATCGACGGAGAGGTCGTCGTCGACCTTGACGACGGCGGTGTTCGCCGTCGGGTCGGCGGCCTGGCTCCGGCGGAGGACGGCGCGAATCCGGCTGACGAGCTCGCGATGGCTGAACGGCTTGGCGATGTAGTCGTCGGCGCCAAGCTCGAGGCCACGCACGCGGTCGGCCTCCGTTGCCTGAACGGTGAGCATGATAACCGGCACGTTCGAGGCCGCACGCACCTCGCGCAGCGTCTCGAACCCGTCCATGTCCGGCATCATAACGTCCAGCAGCACGAGGTCGGGCAGGCGCTCGCGCAACTGGCGAAGCGCCACGTAGCCGTCGCCGGCTTCGATCACATCAAAGCGCTCGCGCTCCAGCGTCAGCCGGATGACGTCGACGATATGCGGCTCGTCGTCGACGACGAGGATGGTCTGGTGTTCCATCGGGTTCACGTCGACACCTCGATCTGGCCCGGGCGGCCGAACAGAACCGGCAGGTCGGCCGGTGCCTCACGCGGGATGCTGAAGCTGAACGTCGTGCCGCCGCCGGGGGCGGACTCGACCCAGATGCGCCCGCCGTGCGCCTCGACAATCGCCTTGCAGATATAGAGGCCAAGCCCTGTCCCCTTCCGCCGCCGGACCAGGCCGTGATTGAGCCGTGAGAACCGCCGGAAGAGCTGGCCCCGGGCGTGGTCGGGGATGCCGATCCCGGGATCCGTCACGCTGATGACGACCTCGCTGCCGGTGTGGCGCCCCTCGATCCGGATCGTGCCGCCGTCCGGCGAGTACTTAATGGCGTTCTCCAACAGGTTGGTCAGGACCTCGCGCACCCGCTCGAAGTCGGCGAGCACCGTCGGCAGGTCGTCCGGCACGTCGACGGCGATCCGGTGCCGAACGGTAGTCGACGCCATCCGCTCGGCGACGAGGCGGGTCAATCCCGACAGTGCCAGGGTCTCTCGCTGGAGGGCAACGCCGCCGGCCTGGAGGCGAGAAGCCTGGAGGAGATTCTCGACCATCTTGGCAAGGCGGCGGCTCTCGTCCCGAATCGCGAGCAGGCGGCCGCGCAGCTCGGTCGGCGGTAGGTCGAGCCCTTCCTCCCCAAGCAGCTCGGCGTAGCCGCGGATGACGGCGATGGGGGTCTGGAGCTCGTGGGAGATCACCGAGAGAAAGGTCGATTGCAGCTCGTCGGCTTCCCGCCGGGCCGTGATGTCCCGGACGTTGAGAATGCTCCCAAGGGGTTGGCCCTCAGCGCCGGCAATGACGGCGTAGGCGACTTCGACGTCCAGCGTGCGGCCGCCGCGGGTCCGGAGGAGCAGATCGACCCGCCGGGCGGCGTCGCCGGTGCCGGCGGGCGCCGACAACGGATCAAAGGGCTGCCCCTCGCGTGTGCGCAGGCCAAACGCCTCGCCAAGTCGCCGGCCGCGCGCCTCCGTTACCCGCCAGCCGCTCAGCCGCTCGAACGCGGGGTTAAAGCCGACGATGCGCCGCCGGGTGTCGACGATGAGGATGCCGTCGGCGCTGTGCGCCACGACGGCCTCGAGCCAGCGCTTCTCGTCGGTGAGCCGCTGGAGCAGGTGGCTGTTCTGGACGACGACCGTGACCTGGTCGACGATGATCTTGCCAATGCCGGGATGGGCCCGAAGCAGGTCGGTCGCTTCCGGTGGATGCAGCAAGCAGAGGAAGCCGTGCAGCCGGCCCTCGTACTGGAGCGGAAAGGCGACGGCCTGGAGGCCGTCGAGCTCTGCGGGCACGGCAGGCTGGAGGTCGTCGGCGCCGACCGGAGTCGGCGCCGGCTGGTGATGGAGCAGCTCGGCGATCTGGTGGATCAGCGGTGCGATCGCCCGGAGCGAATCGGGGCTCAGCCCGTAGGTCGAGAGCTGGGAGCCGCCCCCGCCGGGCGTCGCCCAGAGCGTCAGGAAACCCGCCTCACCGCCGACGGCCTGAACGATCTGGCCGACGACGTCGTCGAGGCCGGCCTGAACGCCGGTCGCGGATTCCACAGCGTCGAGATGCGCAAAGTCGCTGGTCGCCATCGCCTCTCGCCAGGGGATCGGTCTGGCCCGCGCTCGCACGTCGGCGCGGACCATCCTTTATTGTATCATGCTTTGGCGATCGGTGCGGCTTCGCTAGCGCAGCGGCGAGGGAAGAATGCCCAATTGCTCGCGGTACTTGGCGACGGTCCGGCGGGCGATGTTGATCCCCTGGCGCGCCAGCAGGTGGGCGATCTCCTGGTCGGTCAGCGGCCGGTTCTCCGTCTCGATCATCTCCTTGATCACGTCCTTGACGGAGAGCGAGGCGCTGAAGAAGACGCTGAACGGGATGACCTGCCGCGAGGGCAACATGACGAACTTGTGCGCCGTCGCTCGGCTGACCGTCGATTCGTGCAGGCCGAGCTCGGCGGCCACCGCGGCGCGCGTCAGCGCCCGCAACGACCGAATGCCGTACTCGAGGAAGTCCTTCTGGTTTTCGACCAGGCACTGCGTAATGCGCTGGAGCGTCTGCCGGCGCTGGTTGATGTTCTGGATGAACAGCTTTGCCCGATTAACGTAGTTCAGGATGTGGCGCTTCTCGTCGTCGGAGAAGGCACTGCCATCATTCGCCACCTGGCTGGCAAGCTGGTGATAGAGCGGCGTCACACGCAGGAAATAGCGCTTGGACTCCAGCACGTCCACTTCGTACTGGCCTTCGCGGGCGTTGATGATGACGTCGGGAACCGTGTGGACGGAACGGGTGTCGCGGACGGCCGAGCTGGCGGTGCCGGCGTAGAGGTGGGCCGGGTAGGGATTCAGATGCGTCTTGATGAAGTCCCAGACGGCCTCGACCTCCGTGTGGCTGATCTTGAGCGCATGGGCGATCTTGCCGAACTTGTGCTCGCCCAGCTCCGTCAGGTACTGGTCGATGATCTCCCGGGCGTACGGCTGCCGGACGCACTCCTCTTCCTCGAGGTAGGCGAGCTGGATGAGCAAACACTCCCGCAGGTCCCGTGCGCCAATCCCGATGGGCTCCAGCCCCTGGAGGTGGCGCAGCACCCGAAGAATCCGCTCGTCGTCGGTCCCGAACTGATCGGCAACCTCTCGGACTGAGCAGCCGAGCCAGCCCCGCTCGTCCAGACTGCCGACCAGGTATTCGGCGATCGGGTAGTCATCCCGTGGGAGGGCGGCCCGAAGCTCCGTCAGCAGGTACTCGGTGAGCGTCATCTGATCCGGAACCTGTGTCAGCGGATCGAACTCGTCGTCGCCGGCCTGGCTCGTCGAGGAACCGGCGAGGGCGTACTCGTCATTCGCCTCCATGAGCTCGCTGCTCGGCTCGTCCTTCTTCTGCTGACTCAAGCAGTGTGGGCAGATGCTCCCCTGCATCGCCGCGCCACAGACCGGGCAGGTCGGTTCTTCCATCTTTTCGAGCGCCGGATTCTCGCTGAGCTCCTGACCGATGAGCTCCTGGAGCTCCATAGAGGAGAGTTCGAGGATGTGGTTGGCAGCAACGAGTCGCGGGGATACCTTCATCGTCTGCTGCGGCAGCAGCGTCAAGTCCATTTCGGACATAGAGTCGCTCTCCTTCGCCCCTTCGTCGTCGAAGCAGCGGTCACGTCGTCGGTGACGCTATTCAGGTGGTCCGGCGCTGCACGGGCGTGCAACGCCTGCAAGAAGATGTGATCACATCCTCCGTGACGTCCTGCGAACCGTCTGGGCAAACCGTTGTGAGAAGTCACTCCACCAGAGCTATGGGCCCCGGCCGGTGTGCCCACACACTTCAATACTACGGCGCGAGGGAACGCCAGGTCAAGGTTGTGGAAGGGCAAGTTTCGTGCCAAGCTCGGTCGCCTGTCGCGATCGGGCTGGTGCGCATCTTGCATGCCGGCCGGGGACAAAGGGGCAGGATGATCAAGCTGCGAGCCGACATCGCCCAACAGATCGTCGAGCAGCTCGGCCGGCTCGTCGAGGGACCGATCGCCATTGTCGACGAGACCGGCTTCGTCATCGCTGCCGATGGCCCTTCCTTCCCACGCTCTCCCCAACGGTTCGCCCTCCGGGTCATCAGGACGGGACAACTCTGCGAGGCGATCCCTGAGGAGCTTCCTGCTGACCAACCTCCCGGCCTGCACTACGACCAGATCTTCGGTCTCCCGCTCAGCTACGATGGACAAGCGATCGGGGTCATCCTCCTCTCGGGAGAGCGCGAGCGCGTTCGAACCGTCGCCCGGTACGTGGAAGTAGTTGCCGAAGTGCTCGTTCACCAGACAGCAATCGTCGAACAGATCCCCCAGCAGCGGGAGCTCAAGGACAAGTTCCTCTATGACGTGCTGCATGCCGACCGCGTCGACGATCCGTCGTTACTCATCGAAGAGGCGGCAGTACTGGGCATGGACCTTGCTGCCCCCCGGGCGGCTATCGCACTGGCACTCGTCGGACCGATGGAAGCAGGGGGCAGCCCCAATGGCAACCGGGCCAGGCCCATGGTCGCCCCGGAGCAGAAGCCCTGGCTTATGCGCAGCATCGCGCGGGCCTTTGACCCGCCTCAGCGAGTCACGGCCGGCTACCTGGGAGGCGGGCGCGTTGCCGTGCTCCTGGCGGTCGATCCCCCCGAAGCCGATCGCCAGCTCGACGAAGCCGCCCGGCGCCTGGTTCAGACCCTGGCCGAGTCGCCGGTCCCCTCGATCCGCTTGGGGGTCGGCCGGTACCTCCCGGAGCTGACAGGCTTGATCCGATCCTACCGGGAGGCGGCGCTGGCACTGGATGCCGGCATTCGGCTGGATTTCCCCGGTCCTATCTACACCCTTGCCGACGTCAGCCTTGGCGTCTTTGTCAGCGATGCGGATGAGGCGACGAAGATGACGCTGGCCGGCCACCTCGTCGACGGACTCGACGACGAGCTGATCCAGACCGTTCGCGCGCTGCTCGACGCCGATCTCTCGGTCTCCGGAGCCGCCCGGCAGCTCTCCCTCCACCGCCACACCTTGCTGTACCGTCTGTCCAAATTGAAGCGGACAACGGGCCGCGATCTCCGCCACTTCTGGGACGCCCTGCCCCTCGCCCTGGCGCTCACCCTCCTCCGCATGGAGCAGAGACGAGTGATGGGTGATGGG
>JACQGW010000392.1 GCA_016199325.1 Chloroflexota bacterium | reverse complement strand
CGAAGACGCGGATGAACTCCTCGCCGATGATCCGCCGTTTCCGCTCGGGGTCCTCGACGCCGGCGAGGCGGCCAAGGAATCGTTCGCGAGCGTCGACGTGGATGAGCCGCATGCGCTCCCGCTCGCGGAACGTCTGGATGACCTGCTCGGCCTCGCCCTGCCGGAGCAGCCCGTTGTCGACGAAAACGCAGGTCAACTGGTCGCCGATGGCCCGATGGGTCAGCGTTGCGGCGACCGCGGAGTCGACCCCGCCGGAGAGGGCGCAGATCGCCCGACCGGGTCCGATGGTGGTGCGGATACGCTCGACGGCCTCGGCGATGAAGTGGCCCGGCGTCCAGTCGCCGCGGAGTCCGCAGACCCGGAAGAGGAAGTTCCGCAGGATCTCCTTCCCGAGCGGCGTGTGGGCCACCTCCGGATGGAACTGGAGGCCGACGACGCCCTTGCCGTTGCCCATCGCGGCGTACGCCGAGCTCGCCGTGTGGGCGAGCGAACGAAAGCCGGGCGGCAGCACGGTCAGCGAGTCGCCGTGGCTCATCCAGACCGGGAACGACCGCGGCAGGCCCTCGAATACACCATGCGGGTCGCCGACGACGACCTCGGCATGGCCGTACTCGCGCCGCTCGGCGCGCTCGACGGCACCGCCGAGCTGGTGGGCGATGAGCTGCATGCCGTAGCAGATGCCGAGAACCGGCACGCCCCCGGCAAAGACGTAGGCAGGCGCCAGGGGAGCGCCCGGCTCGTAAACGCTGGCTGGCCCGCCGGAGAGGATGAACGCGCGGGGCCGCAGCCGCTCGACCGCTTCGCGCGGCGCGTCGAACGGCAGCAACTCGCAGTAGACCTGGCACTCCCGGACCCGGCGGGCGATCAACTGGCTGTACTGGGAGCCAAAGTCCAGGATGACGACGGTCTCGGTTCGGCGGGAGTCGGGCTCGGCGGCGGTCATGGTCGGCTGGTACGCTGGCGTAGGCACCGTTGCTTCTCGTCTGCCTCCGCGGTCGAATGGGCCTGTCCGGCAGGCGAGATTATAGCATACGAGGGTCAGGCGATGCCGGGTGATGCGTCATGGGACGCATGACGCATGACGTCTGTGGTAGACTTCAGGCAGTTTGGAGGGCTGATGGCTGAGCACGTCGGGCGGGGGCTTCTGGCGTTGGCTTGTGCGGTGTTTGCCGGCATGCTGAGCGTGCGGGCGGTTGCGGCGCTGATGACGGGCGGCTGGTTGTTCTGGGCCGGCGACTTCCGGGGCATCTCCGCTCGGGTTCTGGGCGGCCTGGGGCTGCTTGTCGGGCTCGTCCTCACGTTCGCCGCCGCGGGCGTCGCCCTCGCCGAGTTCGACGCGGTGTTCAGCAGCCCGCGCTGAAATCGCTACTGGCGCCGGCTCTCCTGGCGTGCCTTCTTGCGCGCCTTTCTCAGCGCCTTGCCTGATGGCTTGGCGGATCGTGGCACGCCCGGCTCTGCCGGCCGTTCATGGGATGGCCCGCCTGCGCCATGCGCGAACTCCACGAGCGGAATCGGGTTGTCCGGGTCGCCGAGCGGCACGTTCTTCTTCTCGTTCGGGACAGCACTCAGGTCCACGATACCGAGCACGGCGAACTCCTCGCCGACATCCCAGTTCGGCAGGGTGGCCTGGAGCATCGCCTGCACATCGTCCGGATCGATCACGACCGTCGGGCAGCGGGTGCAGAACCAGCCGAAGTCGCTGCCGACCATGAACGAGTCGGCGACCCGCCGGCCGTGACGCGTCGCAACCATGTAGGTCTGACGGCTCTGCCGCAACGGACCGCCACAGCGCGGGCAGGGACCGGGCTCCTCCTCGAACGATCGGTAGACACACTCGCGCGGCTGGTTGATATCCACCTCGGGCTCGCCGGGAACCGGCCGCAAGCTCAAGTCAGAAGCGGCCTTCGTGCCCGCCGCCGACTCCGAGTCGGCAGACTTGCCCCTACGCCAGGGAAATGGCAGTCTCATGACCTGCTCCTTGCAAGGGGTTCAGGAATCCTCCGCTGGGAATATTAGCACATCAGTTGGAGCAGGTTGCTTCCACAGCGCGCACGCCACTCCCTCGCGCCTGGCCTGCTCGCGCCGGCAGTTGGGCGACCACGGCACCCGCCAGCACCAGAGCTGCGCCGAGCGTCTGCCACGCCGTCAATGCCTCGCCGAAGATGGCGAACGCCAGCAGCGCCGCGAACACCGGCTCGGCCGTCGCCAGGATGCTGGCCCGAGATGCCTCGATGCGGCTGAGTGCCGCGACGAAGAGGCAGAAGGAGGCCAGGACGACGGCGCTCAGCCCGACGTGGAGGCCCAGCGAGACAGGCGTGTAGCTCGGAACCGGCGTGCCCTCCAGCGCCGCGCCGATGGTCAGAAAGACCACGCCGGAAAGGTAGCCGTAGAAGACTGTCGTCCAGGTCGAATAGCGCCGGACGGCTCCTTTGGCCATCAGCGCGTAGATGGCGTAGCCGAGCGCGGCGCCGAGCCCGGTGGCGACCGCCGACGGATTCACGCTCAGCCCGCCGGTTTCCGCAAGGCCGACGACGAGCACGAGCCCGAGCAGCGCCGCGCCGAGGCCAGCGACCTTCGTCCGGACGATCGGCTCTCTGAGGAAGATGGCGGCAAGCACGGTGACGAAAGCAGGCGCTGTGTACAGGAGGACGATCGTGACGGCGACGCTGGCCGACGCGAGAGTCGTGAAGAGCAGCCAGCTAAAGACCGCGACGCCCAGCAGTCCCAGCGTCAGGAAATACGGCACGTCGCTCCGTCGGAGCCGCAGATCGGCTGGACGAAGCGCCGCCAGCGCCAGACCGAGGATGACGACGGCAAAGGCCGACCGGCCCCAGACCACCGCCATCGGCGTGACCTCGTAGGCGTACAGCAGCTTGGCCATGATGCTCGTCGTCGCAAAGAGCGCCGCCGAAGCCAGAGCGAACAGCGCGCCGACCAGCGTCCGGGGAAACCTTCGGGACACGCCAGCATCGTACCACAGGCGAGCTGAAAGGGAAAACGGGACCAACCGTGGAGGCTGGGCCTATGCGTTCTCCACCCCCGGCGACTGGAAGTCGCGGGCTACCATTGCGAAGCCTGCCTTCGCGGGCTGATTGGGGAGCTCGTAGTCGGCGAAGGCCGACTTTGCAACGGTAGCCTGCGGT
>JACQGW010000377.1 GCA_016199325.1 Chloroflexota bacterium | reverse complement strand
CTGTCAACGGATTCGGGGAGCGGATTGAACGGATGGGGAGACGGGATCGTGCGACGCCAGTGGGCGATCCGCTGGCAGTAACGGCCACGTCACCGCTGGCCGCGGAGCGGTTCCCAATTCCCAGTTCCATAGGGGTTGGGAATTTGGGAATCGTGACCGCCCACAAGTATGCGGAACAGTCACCCTGGAACCCCCAACAAGCTGTGCCAATCCCCCCGGCATTTTCACTCAAGCTCGCTTCAAGAGCTCGGCAATCTCTCTGGGCGCCAACATTGCGACGGTCTGCGGAGTACTGAACGGCACGCACACTTTGCCGCCCACCTTGCCAGTCTCAGGGGTAACCATCAGAGCCTGAGCAGGATCGAGGTGCTCCAGCTTATCGATCCAGGAATCATCCTGGACTTGCGTGGAAAATACATCTCTTACGGTAGCGGCGCTAACTTTGGAGACGACGAACGAGATGCACTGCCTCCGCGCCTCCATCTCGACGGTCTGCGGAACCTGGGCCATCAGGAGGGCCTTGATGCCTAACGAGGCTCCTCGGTTCATAATCACCCGGGCATAGTTGTAGGGGTCTGAGCCATCCGGCAAGTAATTCTGAGCCTCGTCGAACACGACCAGCAGCTTGGTCGGTCTGGGCGATCGCTTTCTGCCTACAAGAGTGTAGAGCTGCGCGCAAACCTGGGAAACGTAGTTGAGCATGACGGGATTGCGCCGGTCCTGGGGCAGGGTGCTCACGTCGACGATCGAGATGGTAACGGTCCGCTGATCGCCGTCCGCGAAGTCAGGACTGCTTACAACAGAGTCCATGCTCATGACATCTTTCTCAGCGCCAGCGTAAAGATAGGAGTTGGCGGTATGGTAATCCTCCAGCGCATTCTGGAGAGCGTCTATTCGCCGTCGATCTTCCCTATCTGCTTGCATCGCGCAGACAGCGAGCTCCTGGCGCACATGTTCCATGAGCATCCATTCCTGGCTCTGGTTGTTCTGCTTGAACCTCATCATGACCATCGCCAGCAGTTTGTTCAGCGCTCGGCCTTTCGGAGCTTTAAGTCGCCCGACGAGGTTCGTCGCCGCGGCGTTGCACTGGTCCTCGAAATCCCGGTCGTGCAAGGGTGGCAATACCAGCAGGGGGAGCTTGAGAACTGTGCAGTTCGGGAGCTGTTGCAACTCCTTCCTGAAGGTGAACACCTGGAAGCGAACACGGCGCTGCTTGCCGTCCTGTTCAAACTCGACGTCTCTGGCGAGATCAAAGCCCCTGATGTCCTGTCGGGCTTCCCTGAATCGCGCTTCTACTGACTCTTTGTGGTCCGGATAGCGGGCAATCGTCTCGGCAACCGGGATGAGGTTGGAAACGTAGTCGGGCTTCGGGTCGATCGCCACAACCGGCACTCCCTGGAAGGCCGCCTGGAGCATGATCGAGCCTGCAAGCGTCGATTTCCCGGTCCTGATCTGCTGGAAAACGCCCACGTGTGGCTGGTTGATGTTGTGCAAGCCCAACGTCACCAGATGTTCTACCGAAAAGGGTTTGCCAGCCTCGATGCCCAGGACGAGTCTGTCCTTGAGTGGTCCCCGACCGAAGACCAAGCCAGTTCCGTTGTCGTGCGGCGGGAACGTTATCTGAAACGGACCGGCCGGCTGTGGCGGCTCGTGAGGATTGGGCGGCGCGACTGGCGTGGAATCGACCCGGCTGGGCGGTTCGACCCTCGTCCCCGTGTCTCCCGATAGTACGATCCTCACGAGTTGTGGCAAGAGTCTGTAACGGTCGTGCCTTCTGCCGGACCACTCGAAGATGAGCAAGGCATTCTCGGTGAGAGTCCGGCGGATACGGTCGAGGGGCTTCCCTGATAGCACCTTGTATGCGTAGCCCAGAACCCCTTCATCGAGGTCAGGCCCAGCTTTCGCCAGCACCCGAAGATAGTCTTCCCCCCCATCGATGCACCTCACTTGTTCCAGCAGCGAATCGTAATGGGCTCGGCGTTCCTTGAACAGAAGATCTGCCAGTTCCCCTGCGACAAGCTCGGGTTGCGGATGCCTTATCTGAAGGTCCCTCTGATAACCATACCGGAGGCTTTCTGGCCCTTCTTCAAGCACGGCCTCCTGTACGGCCAGAACTTCTACAACCTGGTTGAGCCTGTTTTGTCCCCAGTAGCTGCGGTAGTACAACAATGCCGGGCTCAAGCCGCTCACCTTGCCGTTCAGACAGAGCACGATGGTGAGGAGATCGAGGAGAGCTTGATCGTCCTGCCGTTCTCTTGCGAGCTTCTCCACCTTGCTCTTGAGTGAGGAAAGGTCTTCCACTGGACTACCCTCGGATTGGCATGCGCGACTTCCACCGGAGGAGCACACGGAGGACGGCGGGATCGACCAGGTGGCGGAATGGCTCGGCAAAATCGCCGCCACGGTCGGCTTGCGGCCGAGCCGGCGGACCTGAGTCGCCGTGGAGCAGCAGCGCCGCGACGTCCTGCAACAGCGTCGCGATCAGGACCGTTCTGTACGGCCGGTCTGCTGGCTCCACGTTTCGCTCCGCAACACCGGGCGAAAGCCGCGCCCTGCACCAGGACTCAGCAAGCGAAGAATCGAGCTGCCGAGAACCGACTGCCGGCGTCCGGACGGTTCGACAGACGGCTGCTCAGCGTGCCCGGCAGTATGGCCGAGCCGCCAGGCGGGCGCAACATTGTGAAGGGGGGAACAGTGAGCAGCGGCCCCACGCCGGGGAACGGCGCACTGACGTGTGGACTACGAAGGACGTCCCAACGAGACTTGGCGCTCCCCGCCACTCCGCCAGATTCAGATCGATCTGCCGGCAGAGGGTGACAGCCGCCCCCGCCTGTCCCGTCTTGTCCGAATAGGGGCCTTACGTGCCTGCTGGCGAGATCAGGAGCGTCATCGTACCTCCAGCGACCGCCGCGGGATCAGTATCAGCTTCAGGTCGGGGATGCGCTCGAAGTCGGCGTCGGTCGTGACCACGGTGAGACCTCGCTCCAACGCCGTCGCGGCGATCAGCGTGTCAACGTCGCCAATCAGACCGGGGCCATGAGGCGGCTGGAGCTGCCGTCGGAGGTCCGCGTAGCGTTCCATGATGCGGTGGTGTTTGCCACGTAACGTCTCATAGATCGATAGGCGGAGTCGGTTTATTCTCATGGCGAATCCGGTCCAGCGCATCCAGGGCTTCATTCCAGTCACCGAGATCCTTCCAGGCTCCGGCCAGACTGAGTGCTCGCTGGACGCTGTCGGAGGTGGACACTGCATCCACGCCCTCGTCATCAGTAAAGTACTGGACGACTTCCTCGCCATCCTCCTTGAGCGGGATGCCGATCAGGGGCTGGTCCCTGCGGACCAGAAATTGTCCTCCGTGTGCTGGTTCACGTTCTGCCATGGTCTTCGTTTCCTCCTCATCGCCAGATTTCAATTCCCCTGCCGAGATTCGCCCCCCCGGTACGTTGATCATACTCGCTTTCGACCCTGCGCGCCTCATATTCGGGGAGTGGTATCAGCGAAGCGACCTTCGCCAGCCGGCAGCCTGGGCCTCTGCCTCTGTGCAGAACCAGCGTTCGCCCCAGCGCACATCGATCATCGTGGCGTTATAGAACTCACCGCCGGGCACATGATAGATGCGCTCGCCAGTCTCAAAAGAGATGTTCCCCTTGATAACGGGCCGGCTAGTGCCGCTGTAATCACAGACCCGCAGCGCGGAGGTTGGCGTTGGTACACGCGTGGGCGTGGATGTCGGTCTTGGTGTGGCAGTTGGACTTGGTCTTGGCGGAGTCGGTATGCTCCATGCTGCCGCAGCGGTCTGCGTTGCTGCCGCTAGGTCCCTTGCCCATGCATAGACTTGCTCGATCTCCTGCGCGTACTTGGTGTTAGGGGCGATCGTCAGCGGCGAGCAGCCGACGCCGGCAAACATGATGTCCACGGACAGCAACACTGGCTCCTTGTGTGCGGGATTCTCCTTGTACCACACGTGCCGGAGAAGGCGGTCGTACTTGTCCCTATCCTCCTGGTCTGATTCCAACCAGATCTCGCCTCTGCCGAGGACCATAAGACGACGTCGAACTTCTTCTCTGGATAACTCAAAGTACTGCTCGCCTCGTTCTGGACAGTCATACCCAATCACCCGCACGCTCCCGCCAGGATCAACGTCTATCGTGTCGCCGTCAAGGATCCGCACTACCTGAGCAAGCACCCACGTGGGTGATGCTGTCGGAGGAACCGGCGTTGTCGAACGTAGTGGACGAGTGGGACTTGGAAGGGATGTCGGCGTCCGATCCGGCCGACTCTCGGCTGGCGTCGGCGTCCCTGCTGTCACCACCGCGGTAGCCAGTGCTGACGTCCGCGCCGCTGTGGCCGCCAGCGTTGCCTGCAAAACCTTTGCGATTTCAGTCGATGGCGGCTTCGGTGTTGGCGTTGTCTGTGCCGTCGCCGTTGGGTCGGCTTCGCAGCGTGTTATCAGGAACACCGCGAGGGACACCAGTCCGATCCAAGATACGCATCCCAGGGCGTTTTCCAACATGCGCCGCATCTGCCACCTCGCAAGCCTCTGATGCCAATGCACAGGAACGCACAGGCCACAACCGGGGCCTTTCACCACTATACCATTCGGCGGCCAGCGGTCAATGCCCGTCTAGTGACCCGTGGCCTTGATGTCCATGAGAACCGTGGTGGAAACTCGGAGGGGGCGGCCTATGCCCGGCTCATTGCTTACGTCGCCAACCCGGCGTAGAATGAGGCGTGACCAGACGCATGACGTATGACGCTTGACGCTTGACGTATGACGCTTGACGCATGACGGTCGCCAACCCGGCGTAGAATGAGGGGTGATGAGACCGCGTATTCCGCGCTCCGCATTCCTGATCGGATCCACGCTCGCGCTCGTCGCGGCGGCGCGGTCGAGCTTTGGCTGGATCAGCCGGCGCGGCCTGCCGCAGACCCAGGGCGCCATCCGGCTCCCCTTCGTCGGCGCCGACGTCGAGATCGTGCGCGACCGGTGGGGCGTGCCCCACGTGTACGCCCACTCGGACGACGATCTCCTCTTCGCGCAGGGGTTCGTCCACGCCCAGGACCGGAGCTTTCAGCTCGACCTCAACCGGCGCGCCGCCACGGGCCGGCTGTCGGAGGTGTTCGGGCCGCTCACGCTGCCCGTCGACCGGTTCTTCCGGCGCGTCAATCTCCAGGACGTCGCCGAGGCCGAGCTGCGGCTGCTCGACGCCGAGTCGAGTCGGGCGCTCCAGGCGTACTGCCGCGGCGTCAACGCCGCGCTGGAGCTGCAGGCCGGCCGGTGGCCCGTCGAGTTCACGCTGCTGCGGACCGAGCCGGAGCCGTGGACGCCCCGGGATTGTCTTGTCTGGGCGAAGTTCCTCGCCTTCACGCTCTCGCCCAACATCGAGACCGAGCTGCTCCGAGCCCGGCTCGTCGAGCGCGTCGGACCGGACGTCGCCGCGCGTCTGGAGCCCCAGTACCCGGCCGGCGGGCCCGTCACGGTGCCCCCCGGCGCCTGCTACGGCGGATCCATCGACTTCGCCGCAGCGTACCGGGCGGTCGCGCCGTTTGCCGTCTCCGGCGGCGGCAGCAACGCCTGGGCCGTCGACGGGACCCGGACCGCCTCGGGGCTGCCGCTGCTGGCGAACGATCCGCACCTGCCGCCCCAGCTCCCGTCGCTCTGGTACACGGTCGACCTCCACGGCGACCGGCTGCACGTCGCCGGCGCCTCGCTGCCGGGGCTCCCCGGCGTGATGCTCGGCCACAACGATCGGATCGCCTGGGGCGTAACGGCGCTGATGGGTGACGTCCAGGACCTCTACGTCGAGCGGCTGCACCCGGACAACCCGCGGCAGTACCTCTACCGGGGCGAATGGCTGCCGGCGATGGCGCGGGTGGAGACGATCCGCGTCCGCGGCCGGCGGCAGCCCGTCCGGGAAGACGTGCTCGTGACTCACCACGGCCCCATCGTCTCGCCGGCGCTTGGCGCCGACCTGCCGCCGATGGCGCTCCGGAGCGCGCTGCTGGAGCCGGGCGAGGCCGCCCTGGCGGGCCTGCGATTGATGCGCGCCGAGAACTGGGACGAGTTCCGGGCGGCGCTCGAGCGATTTCCGGCCCCGGCGCTGAACTACGTCTACGCGGACGCCGACGGCAACGTCGGCTATCAGCTCGCCGGCCGCATTCCGCAGCGCGCCCGCGGCAGCGGCCTGGTGCCCGCCTGCGGATGGACCGGCGAGGAGGAGTGGTCGGGCTTCATCCCGTTCGACGAGCTCCCTTCGGCCCTGAATCCGCCCACCCACACGGTTGCGACCGCGAACAACTGCCCGGCCGACGGGATGTATCCATACTATCTGGGCCACGAGTTCTGCGACCGCTATCGGGTCGAGCGGATCCTCGATCTGCTGGACGCCTACGAGCGGCACGACGTCGCCACCTTCGGCGCCATCCAGACGGACGTATTCTCCCGGGCGGGGGTCGAGCTGGCGCGCCAACTCGGCGGCGTCGTGCCGCCGAACGACGCCGCCGAGCGCGCGCTCGGGCTGTTGCGGACGTGGGACGGCCAGGTCCGGGCCGACAGCGCCGCGGCGACGGTCTACGAGGTGCTGCGGCTGCGGCTGCTCCGCAACGCCGTCTCGCCGGTCCTGGGCGACCTGACCGACGCGTACCTGGGACTCGGGCTGCACGCCCTCAGCCCCACGAACAGCTACGCCTTCCGCTCGACATCGTTCCTCCTCGACCTCGTCCAGCGCGCCGACCCCGACTGGCTGCCCGGCGTCCGAACGGACTGGCCGGACCTGCTGGCGCGCAGCCTCGCCGAGGCCGCCGACGAGATCCGGCGGCTGCTCGGCCCGCATCCGGAGAAGTGGCAGTGGGGCCGGCTCCACCGCGCCCGCCTGACCCACCCTCTCGGCCGGATCGGGCCGGTCGGCCGGATCTTCAACCTCGGCCCCGTCGAGGTCGACGGCGACGTCGACACCGTCTGCCAGTTCGCCCGCAACGCGGCCGACGGCTGGGCGGCGACCGGCTGGCTGCCGAGCTGCCGGCTCGTCGTCGACCTTGCCGACTTCGACCGGTCGGTCGTCGTCAACAGCACCGGGCAGTCGGGCCAGCCGGCCAGCCCGCACTACGCCGACCAGTTCCACCTCTGGGCGGCCGGCCAATCGCACCCGCTCCTCTGGACCCGGGCGCGCGTGCAGGAGGCGGCGGAAGCGGTCCTCGTGCTGCGCAGAGGTTGACCGATGTATCCGCAGAACGGCCGCACTCCTACAAGCGCTCCTGAGCACGCGGGTCCGGGCGCTAAAGGCGCCAACTACAAACCCCCGCCCCGCCGGCTGGTAGGGTCGCGCACGCCGCCTCATCCGTTCAATCCGTTCCCAGAATCCGTTGACAGCTCGTCAGCAGGCATGGAGCGCCGTACTCGCTTACTATCCGTGAAGAGGATCTCGAGCTTACCTGGGAGGAGTACCCGATGGCCCATTCCCATCGCACCACACACCCGTACATCCCGAACTCGGTCCCGGCCATCAAGGAGCAGATGCTCCGCGACGTGGGGCTCGAAAACGCCGAGCAGCTCCACGACGTCATTCCCGACCACCTGCGCTTCAAAGGGGAGCTGAACCTGCCCCCGCCCTGCGTCTCTGAGCACGAGCTCAAGCAGCACGTGACCCGAATCCTCTCGAAGAACCGGTCGTGCGAGGAGTACCTCAGCTTCCTGGGGGCCGGCTGCTGGCAGCACTACGTGCCGTTCATCTGCGACGAGATCGTCCAACGCGCTGAGTTCCTGACGGCCTACGGCGGCGGCACCTACACGGATCACGGCAAGTGGCAGGCGGGGTTCGAATGCGCCAGTATGATCGGCGAGCTCGTCGGCATGGACGCCGTCGCCGGGCCAACGTACGATTGGGCCGGCGCGGTGTGCAACGCGCTGCGGATGGCCGCGCGTATCGTCGGCAGGCGCCAACTGCTGCTTCCCAGGGCCATCAGCGCCGACAGGCTCCTCGCCGTCGAGAACTACGCCAGGCCGGACCTGGAGATCCAGTTGGTCGGCCTCGATCCGGCGACCGGCGGGCTCGACCTTGCCCGGTTGCGCGCGGCCATCTCGCCGGACACGGCGGCCGTCTACTTCGAGAACCCTTCCTACATCGGCCCGATCGAGACGCAGGCCGCCGAGATCGCCCGCATCGCGCACGAGCACGGCGCCCTCTGCGTCGTGGGCGTCGACCCCAGCTCGCTCGGCATACTGGCCCCGCCGGCCGACTACGGGGCCGACATCGTCTGCGGCGAGCTTCAGCCGTTCGGCATCCACATGCAGTACGGCGGGGGGCTGGCCGGTTTCATCGCGACGCCCGACGATGCCAGATTCGTCATGGAGTATCCGGGGCACATCGTTGGCGTGACGTCGACGCGAGTGCCGGGCGAGCTCGGGTTCGCGCAGGTGGCTCCCGAGCGCACGTCGTATAGCGCCCGCGAGCTGGGGAAGGACTATGGCGGCACGACGACGGGGCTGTACGCCATCGCCGCAGCCGTCTATCTCTCGCTGATCGGTCCCCAGGGGCTGACCGAGCTCGGCGAAGGCATCATGCAGCGCTCGCACTACGCGATCCGGGTGCTCTCGCAGATCGAGGGGGCGCGGACGCCCGTGTTCAGCAGCCCCACGTTCAAGGAGTTCGTCGTCAACTTCGACGGCACCGGCATGAGCGTCGCGGCCATCAACAAAGCCCTGCTCGACCGCGGCATCTTCGGCGGCAAAGATCTGACGGCCGCGCTGCCGGAGCTGGGCAACAGCGCGCTCTATTGCGTAACGGAAGTCCACAGCAAGCGCGACATCGATCGGCTGGCCGAGGCGTTGGGGGCGATTGTGCGGGAGAACGGTGGTCCGGCAGCGACCGGCGACGGTGGAGGATAATGGGATGAACGAGCAACCGCGATCTTTCCATGCGGCCAGATGGAGCGAGCCGCTGATCATGGAGATGAGCAGCCCCGGCGAACGCGGCGTGCTCCTCCCCGTCGTCGAGCCCGAGATCAAGACGGCGGTCGGCGACGTGACGGCGGCCATTCCGCCGGAGCTGCGCCGGCAGGCGCCCCCGCGGCTGCCGGAGGTGTCGCAGCCCCAGGTGCTCCGCCATTACCTGCGGCTATCCCAGGAGACGCTGGGCACGGACCTGAACATCGACATCGGCCACGGGACGTGCACAGAGAAGTACAGCCCCAAGATCAACGAGCAGCTCGTCCGGCTTCCCCAGGTGTCGGCGCTCCATCCGCTCCAGGACGAGGAGACCGTCCAGGGCATGCTCGAGATCCTGTACGGCTTCGAGCAGATGCTGAAAGAGATCTCCGGCATGGACCGCTTCACGTTCCAGCCGGGGGGCGGCTCGCAGGGAATCTACACGAACGCCTCGATCATCCGGGCCTACCACGCCGCCCGGGGCGAAGCGGACAAGCGCACGGAGATCATTACGACGATCTTCTCGCATCCGGCCAACGCGGCGTGCCCGGCCACCGCCGGCTTCAAGGTCATTACCCTCTATCCGGGGAGGAACGGCTACCCGGAGCCGGATGCGCTGATCGCGGCGCTGTCGGAGCGAACCGCCGGCTTGATGATGACGGCGCCCGAGGACACCGGCATCTACAACCCGCACGTCGCCGACTTCGTCCGCCTCGTCCACGAGGCGGGCGGCCTCTGCGCCCACGACCAGGCCAACGCCAACGGCGTGCTGGGCATCGTGCGCTCACGGGACCTCGGCTTCGACCTCTGCCAGTTCAACATTCACAAGACGTTCTCGTCGCCCCACGGGTCGCGCGGACCGGGGGCCGGCGCCGTCGGGGTCACCCGGGAGCTCGAACGGTTCCTGCCCGTTCCGGTCGTCGGGTTCGACGGCCGGCAGTACCGGCTGGACTACGACCGGCCCGATAGCATCGGCAAGGTCCGAGGCTTCTACGGCGTGCCGCCTGTCATCCTCCGGGCCTACGCCTGGGTCATGAGCCTGGGCGCCGCGGGCCTGAAAGAGGTCGCCGAGATCGCCGTCCTGAACAATCTCTATCTGTGGCAGAAGCTGAGCGAGGTTGCCGGCGTCAGCATCCCCTGGCCCGAGGCCGGACGCCGGCTCGCCGAGGTCCGGTGCACCTGGGAGCGGCTGAAGGAGGAGACCGGGCTGGGCACGCAGGATCTCCAGCGCCGCATGATCGATTTCGGCGTCGCCAGCTACTTCGCCGGCCACCATCCCTGGCTCGTGCCCGAGCCCTGCCAGCTCGAGCCGACCGAAACCTACTCTAAGGCGGACATCGACGAGTTCGTCGGGATCCTCCGCCACGTCGCCGACGAAGCGCGCACGCGTCCCAACGTCGTTAGAACGGCCCCGCACAACAGCACCATCCACGAGATCGATCACGCGCCGTTCGACGACCCGGCGCGCTGGGCCATCACCTGGCGGGCGTATCTGCGGAAGACGCGGGCGTCGGTCGGGAGCAGCACAGGCAGCGAGGTGGGAGCTCGAAGGAACTCGTAGGAACTCGAGGGGCTCCGTCATGCTGAGCCGCAGCGAAGCATCTCCTCGGGCCAAACGGGGAGCGCCCGGGGAGATGCTTCGCTGCGGCTCAGCATGACGAGCAGGCGTCCTGGGCATCCTCCCACACAAACTCCAATGGGCTATTTGACAGAGGAGCGTGCCGGCTGATGCAAAGTGCCAGGGGACACGCGGCCGTTCGTAGTTGGCGCTTCTAGCGCCCGGCTCCAGTGACTCCGGCAGGGACCGTCGTGCCGCGCGGCGGGCTGCGGGGGAGCGGCTCCCCCGCAGCCCGCCGGCCCAGGCGCAGGGCGCACAACAGGGTCCATCCGCCTGCCATACCGTCGGCTCTTGCTCCCCTTCAGTGGATACTTGCTGTGCGGCGGGGAACGCTCGCTTACGCTCGCGCCTCGGTTCCGGGTCCGCGCCTCCGCGGCCTCCCCGGTGACAGCTCGCCTCGCCTGAGCACGGGGAACAGCGGGGGACAAGCCACCCGCGCTACGGAGGCGAGCCGACCGGTGCCTGGCTGTTAGCTCTGCCCGGGAATCCGTGCAATCCGATCCCAGAATCCGCTGACAGCTCCGTTCCGCGAACCCGTTTCTTGACCGCTCTAATCCGCCAGCAGCGCGTACCCCTGCTGCCGCCATTCGACCATGCCGCGCTCGAGGTTCCAGACGTTCCGGTAGCCGAGCGCGACGAGCTTCTCGGCGGCGATGGCGCTCATGCGGCCGCTCATGCAGTACAGGACGATCCTGGCGTCCTTCTGCATCGGGAGCTTGCCGACGTTCTGCTCGATCTGGTTGTACGGGATCCGGAGGTCCGTGCCGGCCAGATGCCCCTCATTCGGGATGTGGACGTCGACGAGCAGGAAGTCCTTCCGATCCAGCATCGTCTTGAGCTGCTGCGATGAGATGTTCAGGTACGAGCCGCCCGCGACCGCAACCGGTTGACCCGGTGAAGCCGCGCCGCTTGCAGTCGGGGCAGGGGCCGGCAGATTCGCTGCGCTCTGGCAGGCTGCCAGGAAGGCGACAAGGGTGATGGCGACAAGAGAACGAGCAAGCCGCCGAATCGTTGTATTCTGCATCAATCGCCTCCAGTCCAGGTAGGACGCCGATCAGTAGTTGTCAGTAGTTGAATGGTTCGACTGTAACATCCAGGCCAGCGCGGTTGGCAAGGCTAGCCCAAGCCTGGAAATGGCGGAGATTCAGCGTGACAACGGTGCCGGCGATCCGCGCCGCGGATACCAGGATGAGCACATCGGCAAGGTGATCACCCTAGCGGCTTCTGCCCCGCGGGGACTTCCCGAAGACGTCGACAATCCCACCGCGCTTGCGCAATTCGCGCACAGCATCCGAGATCTCTCTGGCCGCCACTACGAAGACGGACGAATCCTCGTTGATGGAATGCGGTCTCGTTCGTTCGGAAGCAACCGGGACCTTGTGCCCTCGCACAGAGGCCGACTTGCCGCTGGCCTTCCTGCCCGTCGACTTACCCAGCCGCTTGCTCATCTCTCCCACCCTCCTCCGACTGATCTACCAGTAGCTTAGATCGCTCACCTATGGTAGTCAAGCCGAGCCGGCCTTACGAGCAAGCCCTGTACGGTATGGCACAATCCATCCCCCCGCTCCACGCCCCAATGCTCCCACTCCACGCGATCCTGCCCCCACTTTGCTCCAAGAACCCGCTATAATACAGCAATCGGACATGGCGGTGGCCTGCCCGTCCGGTCACGCTTGGGGGAGGGGACAAGGCGAATGATTCGACGCGCGCGCCCGGCTCGGTATGTCTTCCTTGGCATCTGGCCGGCCGGTCTGCTGGTTCCGGTCGCCGTCTTCCTCTGGCTCCTCTTGAACCCGCAGCTCGATCCCGTGGTCCCCGCCCCGCTGTTCCACTTCGTGGTGGTGTCGTTTGCCGGCCTGCTCGGGCTGATCATCTCGCTGCTGATCGCCCGTACCTCGGCCCAGCTTCAGGATGAGCGCGTGTTCTTTCTGACCCTGGGCTTCGTCAGCATTACCGGCATCTTCCTGGTGCACGGTCTCACCACGCCCGGCGCGATTGTGCAGGGCGCCAGCCCGGGCGTCGGCTGGTCTCCCAGGCTGGCGCTGTTCGTCGGCGCGCTGGCGTTCGTCGCCAGCACCTTCTCGGCCCCGGGTCGGTGGAGCGCCTGGCTCGTTCGTCACCAGACCGCGGTGTTTGCCACCTTCCTCCTCTCCCTCGCGATCTACGGCGGCGTGGTCCTCGTGTTTGCCGAGCAGCTCGTGCCGGTCGACCGCACTGTGACCCCGATCGTCCGGGTCGTGCCCTGGCTCACGCTGGCGCTCTTCGGCGTCGCCATCTCCCGCTACTTTCAGGCCTTTCGGCTGTCGCGCCTGCCGATGCAGGGCGCGCTGGTGGTCGGGCTCGTCTTCTTCGCGCAGTCGCAGCTCAGCATGGCGATCGGCACCGTGTGGCGGCTGAGCTGGTGGGAATACCACGGCTTGATGCTGGCAGGTTTTCTGGCGGTCCTCTACGGGCTCGGGCTGGAGTACAGTCGCGGCGACCGAACCCTGGCCGGTATCATCGAGGGGCTCTTTCTGCGGGATACCTATCAGCGGATCGCACGCGGCTTCACCGAGGCGATGACGGCGCTGGTGGCCGCCATCGAAGCCCGTGACCCGTACACCCGGGGCCATTCGGCCCGGGTCGCGGAGCTGTCCGTGGCCATCGGGCAGCACCTCAGGCTCTCACCGGAGACCCTCCGGAAGCTGGGCCAGGCGGCCTTGCTCCACGACATCGGCAAGCTCGGCATCGCCGACTCGATCCTGCATAAGACCGCCGCCCTGTCGCCAGAGGAGATGGAGGAGATCCGGGCGCACACGATCCGCGGCGACGCCATCGTCGGGCAGGTCGAGTCGCTCCGGGAGCTCACCCCGGGCATTCGCCATCACCACGAGTGGATGAACGGCACCGGCTACCCCGACGGCCTTTCAGGTGAAAAGATCCCCGTCGAGGCCCGCATCATCGCCGTGGCCGATGTCTACGACGCGTTGACGTCGGCCCGCGCCTACCGCCCGGCGATGACCCGCCGGGAAGCGTTGGACGTCATCTACCGAGAGTCCGGTCCCCACCTCGATCCCGCCTGCGTCGAGGCGCTCGCACGCGCCCTGGGCGAGACCGTGCCGTGGCGGCCCGGCGTCCAGGCCGTCGCCCCGACCGTTTCCCTTGCGGGCGACTTCGACCCGGCAAGCCGCTAGTGGGTCATTTGCCAAGTGCGCTG
>JACQGW010000372.1 GCA_016199325.1 Chloroflexota bacterium | reverse complement strand
GACGTTGCGCTGTCGCAGCCCTGGCGAAGGGAAGCGTCTCTGCCATCCGAGGAGCGACGGATGGTTCGCGAACCGAGCGGGCGGTTCTCGTACCGGGCGGGCGGCTCCCGAGCCGCCCCAACAACGGTTGCCTGGCGCAAATTGGCGACGCCCCCCCCGACGAGGTCCTGCGCGATCTCGGGTACTCCGAGGAAGAGATCGCCTCGCTGCGAGATGACGGCGTGGTATGAGGGCTACTCCGTCCACCGAGAGGGGGACGGGGGGAGCTAGCCACCCCGGCGGGCGGCGATGCTGGCGACGACACCGATGACGAGGAAGAGCGCGACGAGGCCGCCGGCGGCGATGAGCAGCGGCGAGGGCGTCCAGGCGGACGCTTCGGGCGTGACGGCTGGCGCGGTCGGCGGCTGCGGGCTCGCGGCCGGCACGGCGGCACTGGGCACTGAGGCGGCGGGAGCGGGCTGGCCGGCGGGCGTCTGGGCGCCGAAGGGGACGAGCGTCGGCACGGCCTGTGGCCCGCGGGCACCGCTCGCGGCGGGGGTCGGCAGCGGCTTCAGCCCGATCGATTGGCGCCAGTCGTTGTCGAGCGTGTTCAGGTCGAAGCCGTAGGTCTGCTGGAGGGCGGCCTCGAACGCCTTGCCGGATTTCATCGTCGCCAGGAACGCCCGCATCTTCTCGGGGCCGTGCCGGTCGATCAGGTAGCGGACGACGCTGTGGCCGACGCCGTAGAGCAGGATGGTGTCCTGCGGCTTGCCGGGGAGGTCCGCCTGCCAGCGGAGCGGCGGCACCCGGTTCTGGTCGATGGCCTGCTGGAGCGCTCCCTCGTAGCCGTGGCCGCTGCCGAGCGAGCTCTCGCCGTAGACCGAGAGGCCCTCGTTGAACCAGGCGGGCAGGTCGACGAACGGGCTATCGGTCGCCTGGTGGGTGATCAGGTGCGTCAGCTCGTGGGCGGTCACGGCGATGACCTCGCCCGCGTCGCCGCGGCCCAGGACGAGGACGACGTCGTAGTCGTTGAACGCCTGGCCGAGCGTGATGAGCTCCCGCCGGGTCGTCTGGCTGACGAAGGGGATGGCCCGGTCCATGTCCTCCTTCGTGTTGTAGAGCACCACCCGCACTGGATCCTCGGCGGTGACCCCTGCCTGCTTGCTCATCCGGTCGAGCGTGGAGAGCGCCGTCTGCAGCACGCGCTCGGCCTGGGCGCGCGCGTTGCCGTAGTAGTAGACGGTGGCGAGGCCGCGGCCGAGCTTGGACCAGGTGAACCGGCTGTCTTCATAGAGGATCACCTGGGACGGGGTCGTGAACTGCCGCCCCTGGTCGTCCTCGACGGTGTAGGAGAAGCGGACGTTGGCGAAGGGCGGCAGATGCTTGCCACCGCCCGTCTTCAGCGAGAAGTCGGCGAGCACGTCGGTGCCGGGCTGGAAGCTCGGGTAGCCGTAGGCGGTGCTCTTGCCCCGGCCGAGCGCGTAGTTCAGGGTGATTTTCGTGATGGGCCGCTGGCTGCGCGCCTTGAGCGTGAAGAGGATCTCGTTGGGGAAGTCGATCTGCTGGTTGCTGGAAACGACGGTGATCTCGCCCTCGGCGCCGGCCGGAGGGACGGCGCCGGCGCCGGCCAGGGCAAGCGCCAGGACCAGCAGGATGAGGGTCAAGCGTTGGATGATCATGATGGTGCTCCCTGGCCGGCGACCGAGCGGAGGTAGGCCTGGACGAAGTCGTCGATCTCGCCCTCGAGGACGCGCGTCGTATCGCTCGTCTCATATCCGGTCCGATGGTCCTTGACGAGGTTGTACGGATGGAGGACGTAGCTCCGGATCTGCGTTCCCCAGCTCTCGGGAACGTGCTGGCCCTTCAGCTTTGCCTGCTCGGCCTCACGCTTCTCGATCTCGATCTCCATCAGGCGGGCGCGGAGGATCTTGAGCGCCGTCTCCTTGTTCTGGACCTGCGACCGCTCGTTCTGGCAGGTGACGACGAGGCCGGTGGGCAGGTGCGTGATCCGGACGGCGGTGCTCGTCTTCTGGACGTTCTGGCCGCCGGCGCCGCTCGATCGGAAGACGTCGATCTCGATCTCCTCCGGGTTGATGGTCACCTCCGGCGCGTCCTCGACGTCCGGCATGACCTCGATAAGCGCGAAGGAGGTATGGCGGCGGTGCTGGGCGTCGAAGGGCGACAGCCGGACCAGGCGGTGGGTGCCGCGCTCGGCCTTGAGATAGCCGTAGGCGTAGGAACCGGCAATGCCGACCGTCACGCTCTTGATCCCGGCCTCCTCGCCCGGGGTGAGGTCCAGGACCTCGGCCTTGTAGCCCCGGCGCTCGGCCCAGCGGAGATACATCCGGAGGAGCATCTCCGTCCAGTCCTGGGACTCGGTCCCGCCGGCGCGCGCGTGGATGGCGAGCAGCGCGTCCCTGGCGTCGTATGGGCCGCCAAGCATGACCTGGAACTCGACGCGACCCAGCTCCCTGCCCAGCCGCTCGGCGTCGGCGGCGACGTCCGCGATCATCTGGGGGTCGTCCTCGGCGACGGCCAGCTCGAGCAGGCCGATCAGATCGGCGCTCTGCTGCGCCATGCCCTGCCAGGTATCGACCTGCTGGCGGAGGAGCGTCAGGTCGCGCATGACCCGCTGCGCGGCCTCGGGGTCGGCCCAGAGATCGGGCTCCGCGGCCTGCTCTTCGAGGGCCGCGGCCGCTTTCGCCTTGCCGGCGATGTCAAAGACGCTCCAGGAGGGTCTGAATGCGGTCCCGTTGCTCGGCCAGGCGAGCCCCAAGGTCTTGAACGTCCATTGCTTCTGCTTGCCTCGTCTAGTTTGGTTCGGGTCAGGTCGGGATCAGCGTCCCGCCGGCAGCCCGGTCGGCCAGCCGAGTCGGCTCGGGCAGCCGGTAGCCGCGGCCGCACCGGAGGACCCAGGCGATGGCCGCCGGCAGGTCGACGCGATGGCCGATCGAGACGTAGACAGGCCGGACGCCGACTCTCGTCCGCAGGGCGGCGCCGACGACCTCGCCCCGGTCGACCAGCGGCACCCAGTCGCCGGCGTTCGGCCCGGGCTCGCCGGCCGTCCGGCCGACCAGGATCGACTTGGCGCAGCCGATGGTCGGCAGATCGAGCAACAGGCCGAGGTGGGCGGCGATGCCGAGCCGCCGTGGGTGGGCGATGCCGTGGCCGTCGACCATCACCAGGTCCGGCGTGGTCGCCAGGCCGGTGAACGCCGCCAGCAGCGCCGGGAGCTCCCGAAACGCCAGCAATCCGGGGACGTAGGGCATCGACAGCGGCTGCTCTGCGGTATACACGTCCGCTATTTCGAGCGCCGGGAACGACAGGAGCACGACCGCACCACGGCCGGCTTGCCCGGCACGGCCCGCCGCGACGTCGGCGCCGGCCACGTGGCGAACCGGCCCCGTCTCGTTCTGCCGAATGACCTGCGCCGCCAGGCGGTGCTGGATCTCGATCGCCTCGGCCGGCGCCAGCGTCCAGCGATGGAGGTCTCGAACGCGCACCACGACCAACCGTCACTTTCTGACGGGAGATATTATACGGCCCCGTTTCCCGGCGCCGCAACGAGCAGTCGGGCGTCCTACCGGACCCGACGGGGAACTACCGGAACGGGGACAGGTCGCGCCGCGAGGGCGAGACTGGGCCGGCGCCACCGCCGCACCGCCATCGCTAGGACCGCCAGCCAGACCAGGAGCGTCGCCAGAAGCATCAAGACCTTCTCTCCTTTGCCAGACAGGAGCCGACCGGTAGGTGGCGGTGATGGCATCCCGCCGCACTCCCTCGCCACCGCCGATGGCAAGTTTCTCATCATGCCATATGCACAGGCCATGCCACCCCTGCCTGGCACAGGCCGTGCTTCCGCAGGTTGTCGCCATGAGGGCCACCGCCCCTATGCGTCACGATCCAAGCATGACGCATGACGCATGATGATGGATGTATGACGTAGGCCGCCGCCATGAGGCGCATCGTTCTGAAGCGTCTGCTGATCGCACTGGCCGTCGGGGCCGGCATTGTCGTCGCGGCAGGATGGCTGGCCACCGCCGGGGAGATCGTCCGGCCCGGGATGCTGCCCGACGTCGGAGCCGTCCGCCCCCTCGCCGATGCTGCCAGCACCATCCGTGAGCGGGAATGCCAGCTCGATCGGACCGAGCTGGAGCCGCCGCCGCCACGCTCGCCCGGTCGGCCGGCCAACTACCTTCACACCTGTGGCGGCCACCTCTACGACAGCCAGGGCCGGCGGGCTCGACTCACCGGCGTCAACTGGTTCGGGATGGAAACGGGCACGTTTGCGCCCCACGGGCTCTGGACGCGCAACTGGCAATCGCTGCTCGACCAGATCGCCCAGCTCGGCTACAACGCCATCCGCCTGCCGTACACCAACGAGATGCTGCGGCCCGGCGCCGAGGTCGGCGGCGTCAATTACGTCGTCAATCCGGACCTGGAGCGGCTGACCCCTGTGGAGGTCCTGGATCGGCTCGTCGAGGGCGCCCGGACCCGCGGGCTGAAGGTCGTGCTCGACCGGCACCGACCGGACAGCGCCGGGCAGTCGGACCTCTGGTACACGAGATCGGTCAGCGAAGCGCAGTGGATCGCCGATTGGCAGTTCCTGGCGGCCCGCTACCGGGGGAACGACGCCGTCGTCGGGGTCGACCTGCACAACGAGCCGAAAGGCGCGGCGACCTGGGGGAGCGGCGAGGCGGCGACCGACTGGCGACTGGCGGCCGAGCGAGCGGGCAACGCCGTGCTGGCGGCGAATCCGTATCTCCTCGTCTTCGTGCAGGGGGTTGAGCGGCACCAGAACGAGTGGTACTGGTGGGGCGGCAATCTGCGGGGCGCCGCCGCCGACCGGGTCCGGCTCGCGCTCCCGAATCGGCTCGTCTACAGCCCGCACGACTACGGCCCCGGCGTCTATCAGCAGGGCTGGTTCCTGGCGGCCGATTTCCCGAACAACCTGCCGGGGGTGTGGGACACCAACTGGGGCTATCTCGTCCGGCGCAGCATCGCCCCGGTCGTGGTGGGCGAGTTTGGCGGGCGTTCAACCGGCGACGACGCCGAGGGCGTCTGGCAGCAGTCGCTCCTCCGATACCTGACCGAGCGGGAGGTCGGGTTCTTTGCCTGGTCGCTCAACCCGAACTCCATCGACACCGGCGGCGTTCTGGACGAGGACTGGCAGCGGGTGGTCCTGGCCAAGGAGAACGCCTACCGTCCGCATCTGGCGGCGCGGATCGACGAGCCGATCGTCCGGCCTGCCGGCGGCTGGCGCCTCAGCCAGCGGAGCAACGATCCCTCGGCGAGGACGTCGAACATCGGCTTCAGCTTCTCGGCGACCAACGATGGATCGGCAGCGGTGGAGCCGGCGCGCCTGGAGGTGCGCTACTGGTTCAGCAGCGGGGATCTGCACGGCAGTCGGCAGGTGGTCGAGATCGACTGGGCGGCGCTTGGGAAGGAGCACGTGCGCGCCGAGGTCGTCGACGCCCCGCAGGGCGGCCAGACGGGTTACATCCGGTTCACCTTCTCCCGCGAGGCGCCGCCCATCGCCCCCTACCAGACGACCGGCGAGGTTCGCGTGCGCCTGCACAAAGAGGACTGGTCCGCCTACGACCAGACGAACGATTTCAGCTTCCGGCCCGGAAGCGGCTTCGAGGAATGGGATGGCATGGCCCTCTATCTGGACGGGCGGCGGGTCTGGGGGCGCGAGCCCTGATCGGCAAGCCGTCGGGCCGAACCTGGTACGGTTCTTGCGCTTTTATAGTTCTGACCCTGACGGCCCAGCGGCAGCCGGGGTCGCAGATGGACTGAAGGCGAGGAACTGAAGGCGAGGAACTGAGGGCGGGGAACTGAAAGGCGAGGAAAGGAAGAGGAGAGCGGAAAGGGAGGTGGGTATCGCATGCCTGTGCTTGTGCTGCTTGCGGTAGTCATTTTTCTGATCGTGGCAGTGCTCATCTGGCTATCGTTCGGCCTCCTGGGGCTGATCTTCCATCTGGTCATCGCCGGCCTGGTCGGCGCGCTGGCCGACGCGATCGTCCCGGGGGAGCTGCCATTTGGCTGGCTGGGTGCCATTGTCGCCGGCCTGCTGGGCAGTTGGATCGGCGTGCAGTTGCTGGGGTCAATCGGTCCGACCGTCTCGAACATCCCGCTGGTATCGGCCCTGATCGGCGCGATCATCTTCGCCTTTGTCGCCGACCTCGTGTTGAAGGCGACGGCCGGCCGTCGGGTGGCGTGATCGGCGGTCTGCGAGCGGTGCCGAGGGGGATCGAACCGCCAAGGGGGATCGAACCGCCAAGACGCCAAGAACGCCAAGACGAAGGGTTTGGTGGTATTGCATGAACCAGAAACTCCCATCTTGGCGTTCTTGGCGCCTTGGCGGTTCATCCCTTCTGCGGCACCAACGCGCGGGAATGCTGAGGCGGTTGGCGGGCGCGCCGAATGCTTGACAGAAACAGCCTTACTCGGCTAGAATTATGGCTGCTTCAGCGGCGCCGAATCCGAGCAGAGCCGAGTGGTGCAACGGTAGCACAGAGGACTTTGGATCCTTTAATCCTGGTTCGAATCCAGGCTCGGCTGCCAGAGTCAGGTCTCCCCGAGTCTGCCGGTCCGTGTTCGGCTGAACCTCGGCCTCAGATCGGCTGGGAGGGTGTGCGACTCTTTATGGAATCCGAGCCGCCGGAACGCCGGCGCCGTGATCGCTCTGTCAAGCGAGACAACTGCCTTTTGGCCCTGAGCTCCCGCTTGGCGGCCTTGCCGCTGCATGCGATGGGACACCGGGGACCCGGACGGGCGTCCGGGCGCCGAAAGGCCGGTGTCTTTTTTTGTTGCTCTGGAGGATGAGGATGGCGCAGTTGGCCGCAGTCATCCTGGCGGCGGGCAAGGGCACCCGGATGAAGTCCCGTCTGCCGAAGGTGCTGCATCCCATCGCAGGCCGGGCCATGGTCGAATACGTCATTCGGGCCGCGCAAGAGGCCGGCGTGGAGCGCAGCGTGCTCGTCGTCGGCCATGACGCCGAGCGGGTGCGCGCCCACCTGGGCGACGAGGTCGAATACGCCATCCAGCCCGAACAGCTCGGGACCGGGGATGCCGTCGCCGCGGCGCGGCGCCTGCTGGCCGACGGCCCGGCCGACGTGCTGGTGCTCTACGGGGATACGCCACTCCTCACCGCCGAGACGCTCCGGGCGCTGGTTGGCGACCACCGAATGGGCGGCGCAACGCTGACGTTCCTCTCCTGCGCCGTCCCCGAGCCGGCCGGGCTGGGACGGGTCATCCGGGCAGCCGGCGGCGCCGTGGCCGACATCGTCGAGGAGCGTGAGGCGACACCTGAACAGCGCCTCCTCCGGGAGATCAACTGCGGCGTCTACTGCTTCCGGGCGAGCTGGCTCTGGCCGAATCTCGACCGTCTGGAGCGCCGGAGCGGTGGCGAGGCCTACCTCACGGACCTCGTGCGCCTGGCTGTGGCCGAGGGGCATCGGGTCCGCAGCGTCGATCTGGCCGACCCCGGGGAATCGCTCGGCGTGAACACCCGCGTGCAACTGGCCGAGGCCGAGGCGGTGATCCGCCACCGGATCCGCCGGCGGATCATGCTGGCGGGCGTCACGCTGGTCGATCCGGCGTCGACCTTCGTCGACGACGGCGTCGAGATCGGCGAGGACAGCGTCCTGGAGCCGTTCACCATCGTCCGCGGGCGGAGCGTCATCGGCGAGGGATGCACCATCGGCCCGGGAGCCGTGCTGGTGAACGCCGCTATCGGGAGGAGCTGCCGCATCGTCGCATCGACGATTGAGGATTCGACGGTGGCGGACGGCGGGTCCATCGGCCCGTACAGCCACGTGCGGGGCGGCTCGTGTCTGGCGGACGGCGTGCATCTGGGCAACTATGCCGAGGTGAAGAACAGCCGGCTGGGTGCCCGTACGAAGATGGGGCACTTCAGCTACGTCGGCGACGCCACGGTCGGCGCGGATGTGAACATCGGCGCCGGCACGGTGACGTGCAACTTCGACGGCAAGGAGAAGCATCGGACGGTGATCGGGGAGCGGGTGTTCATCGGGAGCGATACGATGCTTGTCGCCCCGGTGGTCGTCGGCGATGGCGCCAGGACGGGTGCCGGCGCCGTCGTCACCCGCGACGTGCCACCCGGCCGTCTTGCCTATGGCGTGCCTGCTCGTCTTCGTGACGAGAAGTCGCACGCCGACCCCTCAGCGGCCGAGCCCGGTTCTACCGGGCGACGATAACCGGCCGGGAACCCGGTCGCCTGCTCGGCGGCCGGCCAGGTGGTCCGGCCGGTGCCGGCGACCTGGTGAGGGAAGAAATGCGAGGAGTCTTTGGACGACAGTAGTTATCTGAGACTTGGGGTGCTGGCGATCTTCATCCTCCTGTCGGCGTTCGCGTCGGCTGCCGAGGCGGCGCTCAGCACCATAAGCCGGCTGAAAATCAAACACCTTCGTGAAGAGGGCGTACGCGGCGCCCCCCTGCTGGAGCGCCTGCTCGAACAACCCCAGATGTTCCTCGCGACGATTCTCCTCCTGAACAGCGTTGCCATCGTCGGCGCCGCCGCGCTCGGCACACTGCTCGCGGGCGAGCTCCTGCCGGCACCCTGGGGCGTCCCGGCGGGCCTCGCCGCGCTCACCCTGGTCATCCTGATCTTCGCCGAGGCGCTGCCCAAGGCGCTGGCGACTCGGCACGTCGAGCGCGCGGCGCTCCTCGTCGCCGGACCCATCGACCTTCTGACGCGGCTCCTGCGGCCGATCGTTTGGCTGATCAGCCGTCTGACGAATCTGGTCGCGCGCGGCGGAGCCCCGGGGAACGGCGAGGCGTCGGCCGTGACCGAAGAGGAGCTGCGGCTCATGGTGAGCGAGGACGGCATCATCGAGGAAGACGAGCAGGAGATGATCAAGGGCATCTTCGAGCTCGAGGAGACGACGGCCCGCGAGATCATGGTGCCGCGCATCGACATCGTCGCCGCGCCCACAAAGGCGGCGCTCAAGGAGGTCGTCGAGCTGATCATTCGGCAGGGCAAGAGCCGGATCCCGCTCTATGAGGGATCCGTCGACAACATCGTGGGCATCGTCTACGTCAAGGACTTGCTTCGCCACCTGGCCGACGGTGGACCGCCGCCGGCGCTGACGGCGATCGCTCGCCCGGCCTACTTCATTCCCGAGACGAAGCGGGTCGACGAGCTGCTCCACGAGCTTCAGCAAAAGAAAGTGCATATCGCCATCGTCGTGGACGAATACGGCGGCACGGCGGGCCTCGTCACGATCGAGGACCTGCTGGAGGAGATCGTCGGCGAGATCCAGGACGAGTACGACGTCGAGGAGACACGCATCGAGCAGGTCAGCGAGAACGAGGCGCTGCTCGACAGCCGGGTCGGCGTCGACGCGCTCACCGAGCTGTTCGGGGTGACGCTGGAGACCGAGGACGTCGACACCGTGGGCGGCTTCGTCTACAACCAGCTCGGCAAGATCCCGACGGCCGGCGACGAGGTTCAGGTGGATGGCCTGAAGATCGCCGTCGTGGCGACGGCGGGGCGCCGCATCAAGAAAGTGCGGGTCACGCGCGTCCCTGCGGCGTGAGCCACCGCCCGAGCCCCCAACCCTCTGCCCCCGCCCCTTGCATTGCCCCCCCCAGCAATCGGGACTGAACTCCGCCCGCTCGTGCAGTTCTCAGTCCGGCGCGTCCGGCTGTCGGGCGGGGAGCGCCGGCGGCGGGTTCGCCGTCGGCGCTTGAGCGTTCGGCCCTCTCAGTCCAGCACTTCCGGTTTTCGGGAGAGCCGGCGGCGTTCCTCACCGGCGGCGTTCCTCACCGAGGTCAGGGGCGGCCATCGGACCGCCGGCAGAGCCCCGGAGGCCGCTCTCGAAGCCCCCAGCACTTGACAGAACATTTCGGGATAAGTTCTACCGGACATAATCTTCGTGGACAAACCGGCGCCTGGTGGAAAACTGCCGGGGGCGGGCGGCCCGGGAAACGAGAGCGGCTCTGGCAGAGAACGAACTGCCAGGACGCCAAGATCACCTAGATAGACGCCAGGAACATCGGTCGGTCGTTTGGTCGATCCTTGTGGAGACCGGTCGGCGGAAGCGGGCGCCTTTTCCGGGCGTGTTTCCTGGCGATCTGGTGGCCTGACAGTTCGGCTTGCCCGCCGGGTCAAGCCCACCCCCCAACCACTCGGAGCGGGGGCGATGGCGGCCGCTCCTGCGGGGGAGCCACGGAGATGAACCTCAGCCTCCCAATCGGCCCCTCCTCTGCCAGCCGGCCGAGCCCCGACAGTCGGTCTCGGTCACCGAGCCCCGGCCCCGTGCGACGCAGTTCGGCGCAGTCTCGCCTGGCGGACTACATCGCAGTCCGCCAGGTCAGTCCCGTATCCGACCGACGACTACGGACTGCTACCTGCCAGTCCGTAGTCCGTGGAGTCCTTCGAGGAACCGTCGGTGTTGCCGATACGCGCTGGCGGAGCGGTTCGGCAAGTGGGCGGGGGAGCTATCGGCGCGGACCGGGGCTGCTGCCGAGGATCATCGGGGATGATCGGGCAGGATGACCGGGCATGATGGCGGGGCCCACCATCGAATCGACCCCCAGGAAGCGCCTGTCAGGGCCACCGGGGGACGATCTTCTCCCCGCGTCGGCGGGTCGACATTGCCCCTTGACAGCCAGGCGCCAGGGTGGTAATGTTGTCTGGGACTGTCGATGGCGAACAGTCCCGTCGTTTGACAGAGGACGGACCGTGGTAGCGGAAGGCGAAGGTCTGAACCTGGCTCGGACTGTGCCACCCTATGGGCCGGTCAAGGGGATGTTGGAGGGGATCCACCTGCTCCGGCGGGTGACCCCGGCGCAGGTGGATGAGGCGTTCCTCAAGGCGAACGGCGTGGCGCCCCACAACGAGTACAAGGTGATCGGGGCGCTGCGCTACCTCGGCCTGATCGACGCCCAGGGTCGGCCAACCGAGCGCAGCCGCCTGCTGAAGACGCGCGGCGCCGCCTTCACCCTGAACCTCCAGCGCATCGTCCAGGATGCCTATGCCGATCTCTTCGCCAGGGTGGACGTGAAGAAGGCGTCTCGCGACGAGATCCACAACTACTTCATTACTCAGGGCGGGCACGGCGCCGAGATGGCCAGCAAGGCGGCCCGGTTCTTCGTCGAGCTCTGCCGGCTTGCCGAGATCGAGCTGGCGCCGATCGGTCGCGGGCGGGCCGGCGGCGCTACGGCGGCCGGTCCTGGCGGCGGTCGGGCGAGGCCGTCCAGCGCTCCTGAGGAGCCGGCCAGGACGCCGGCAACCGAATGGGTCGGTTTCCCGACAGCGATCCCGCTCATGGCCGGACTGGTGATGCCGCCCTTCGTCCTCGCGATCACGCCGGAGACGGCGCGGCTCAGCGAGGAGGAGCTGGTCGAGCTCTTTCGCCGGGTGAACCGCGCGGCGCGGCGGGCGCTGCTGTCCGACACCTGATCGCGTGAGCGGCCTGTGCTGGTGGTCGTAGGAGCTCGTAGGAACTCGGCTGTCCGACGACTGACTGACTGCGTGAGCGGTCTGTGCTTGGATCAACCAAACGATCAACCGACGTTGTTGGCATCTCTTCTTGGCGATCTTGGCGTCTTGGCGGTTCGTTCTCTCTCGGGACCGCGCTAGGGGGTAGGAATGCGACGGCGAACGATTCTCGTGGTTGAAGACGACCGGGAGCTGCTCGGTCTGCTGGAAGCCATTCTGGAGGCGGCCGGCTTCCGAGTGGTGACGGCGTCCGAGTGGGCGAGCGCCTGGGAGGCGTTCTGGGCCGTGCGGCCCGCGGCGGTGCTGCTGGACTGGATGCTGCCGGGCGTCGACGGCGGTGAGCTCTGCCGCCGGCTGCGGGCGGCCGGCGGCGACCGCACACCCATCCTCATGATGTCCTGCGACGATCGGCTGGCGCAGCGGGCCCACGCCTTCGGCGCCGACGATTACATCCTGAAGCCCTTCGACGTGACCGATCTCCTCGACCGGGTGGGCGAGCTGCTCGATCGGCCGGCCCGTGGCCAGGACGCTGTGGCGACTGCGCTGTCGCTCAGTTGGACGCCGTGATGGCGCTCTCCTCGACGTCGAGGGCGGCCGCCAGGGCGGCAAGGTCGCCGGGATTCGGTGCCCGCCGGCCCGTGAGGAGCGCCTGAACCGTCGAGATCGGCAGTCCGGCGCGGACGGCGAGCTCCTGGCGGGTCAGCATTCGCTCGGCAGCCAGGCGGGCCAGTCGGCGCCCGACCGTGCTGCTGCCGGGCGGGGACGCCCGGCGAGTGCCAAACGGCCACCACCAGCGGCGGGGCGGCGGGGCAACCGGCGCGGGGTGCCGCTCGGCCAGCAGAGCGACGAGGTCGGCCAGGGTTGATTCGATGGCCTCCAGGCGGGCGACCACATCGGCGAGCTGCGCGCTGACGTCCGGCCCCGGCGAGGGGTGGCTCAGCGCTAGATCCTCCATCGCCGCGGCCCGTGTGACAAGGTTGCGGGACGCCCCGGCGTCGTTCGCCGGAATGGTGGCTGCCGCAGACGTATCCCCCGCGTGCTGGGGCTGGGCGACCAGGAGCGCCGGCGGATCCCCGGGTGCCGCGTCCACCCCCGCGGCAGGCAGCGCAGCGCCTCCGCGCGCTGCTTCGAGCACCCGCTCGGTATCCTCAGGCGGCACGTTCTCTCCCGATGGAGCCGGCGCCTCCCACGGGGCGACCGCTGCCGCGAACGCCTGTCCCTCTGGCGGCAGGGCCGCGCCCGATGAGGGCAACGCGGCCGGCTGCTCATGCCGGTCCGGCTCGGCCACGGGCGAAGGGGTGACGACGGCGGGAGGCGCGTCTCGGGTCGGCCGCGGCTGTGGCGGCCGGGGCCGACCCGAGGAACCGCCGGCCGGGGACTGGGGCGCGCCGAGCGCCGCCCGGACGGCGTCCAGACCGGTGCGCCGGGCAGTGAGTTGCCGAATCTGTCGGAGGACGGCCAGGTCGGCGTCGGTGTAGCGGCGATGACTCGTTCCCCTGCCGGTAGAAACGGCAATTGCCGAAGGTGTAAACCAAGCGGCAAACTCCGCCGACCAGTACCGGAGCGTCCGTTCGGCAACGCCAAGCTGCGCTGCCGTTTCTCGCGGGCTGTACGTGTTACTCGACATAACCATTCTCCGACATGATACGGCAATGAGCGCAGCGATTGAGCGGGCTGGCGAGCGGAACTGCCGGTTGAGCTTGCCGATCTGGGCCTCAGTATACCGCATTGAGCTGCGGGCGGGCGAGGTTGCCAGATCGGCCGGCGACTCGTGGGAACCGCTCTGGCCAGCGACGCCGGTGGGGCCGTCCGTAGTGTATGAAGTATTGCGGAAGCACGCCGGGCAGTCCCGCTTGTCGTGCTGAGCCGCAGCGAAGCATCTCCTGGCCGACCCCGAGGAGACCCTTCGCTGCGGCTCAGGGTGACAGGATCCGTTTTCTGCAATCGCGTATGCACTACCGGGCCGTCGAGCGTATTGACGCCGTGACGCTAGGGCGTTATGATCGTGCCCGCAGCCTCGATCCGGGACGGGGCCGGGCTGGGGGGACGACGCTTGGGAAGCGCGTCCGTGAGGCTGAGAAGGGCGGGGGGTGGAGAATGCAGGTGTGGTCGGTCGCCAATCAGAAGGGCGGCGTCGGAAAGACGACGACGGCGGTCAACCTGGCCGCCGGACTGGCGCTGCTGGGCAAGCGGACGCTGCTGGTGGATCTCGACCCGCAGGCCAACGCAACGTTCGCCGCGCTCGGCAATCAGGACTACTCCCCGAACAGCTATCACCTGCTGGCCGATCGCACGCGGCTGGCCGAAGCGGTCCGACCGGGGCGGATCCCGAACCTCTCGGTGGTGCCGAGCGATATCGACCTGGCCGGGGCCGAGGTCGAGCTGATCAGCGCCATCGGTGGCCAGACGATTCTGGCCGGCAAGGTGGAGGCGGTGGCCGGGCAGTTCGACTACGTGGTCGTGGACACGCCGCCTTCGCTGGGGCTGCTCACGATCAACGCGCTCTCGGCCAGCGACCGAGTGCTCGTGCCCGTGTCGGCCTCCGTGTTCGCCCTGAAAGGGATCGGGCGGCTGACCGATACGATTGAGAAGGTCAGGTCCCGGCTCGGGCGGCCTGAGCTTGAGATCGGCGGCGTCCTGGTGACGCTCTGGGAGCGCACCAACGTGGCGCGCGATACCCTCGGCCTTCTGCGCGAACACTTCGGCAGCCGGATCTGTGAGACGGTGGTGCCGAAGAACATCCGGCTGGAGGAGGCCCACAGCCGGCACTTGAGCATCTTCGAATACGATGACGAATCAGCCGGCGCCAACGCCTATCGCCGGCTGGTCGAGGAGGTCGTTGCCCGTGGCCAAAAAGACCGGTCTGCGCGGGGTGGACGCGCTCTTCGGACCGCAGAAGCCGCCAAAGCCCGAGACTGAGGAGGCGCCGCAGGACCGCATCCGCACGAGCGTCTACCTGGACCCGGAGGACGTTGTCATCCTCGACCGGCTCCAGACGCTCCTGTTCCAGCGGGAGCGACGCCGGCCCGATCGCTCGGAGCTCATCCGCAAGGCGCTGCGGTACTATCACGAGGCGCAGTCGTCGGGCGCCGAGTAGTCTGGCACCCGACGTTGGAGGAGGTTTGTGTTCATGGTGGCACCTGTACCGGATCCGACCATTGTCGCGCTGACCGGCCGGGCGAGTCGGTCTACGGTCGAAGCTCACCTGGGATGGGACCGATCCCGGGCCCCGGAGTACGAGGCCGACCCGACGGCCCTGGCCCGGATTCGGCGAGCGGCCAGCGATGTGGAGATCATCCTTTTCATCGGGACCTGGTGCCCCGACTGCAAACGGGAGGTGCCGAGGTTCTTCAGGATCATGGACCTGGCGGGAATCCCAGAAGATCGGCTGACGATCATCGGGCTCGACCGATCGAAGAAGGACGCCGAGGGGTTGACAGCCCGATGGAATGTGGGGCGTGTCCCGACGTTTGTCTTCGTGCGAAACGGCCGCGAGCTTGCGCGTATCGTCGAGAGACCCAACGGATCCCTGGAGTCGGACATCGCGGCCATCCTGAAAGAAAACTCCGAAGACGCCAATGACCTCGCCTGACAGACGATCTATGCTTGCCCCTGCAGTCAGCCGGTAGCTGGTGGGGCTGATCGTCAACGGGGAGTTCCTTTTCCTACCGCCGCTCCTCCTGGCCATCCCGCTGGGCGCCATCGTCGGTCTCGGCTTTCCGGCGACGGTGTTGCTCTATGGCAACCGGTTCCATGCCACCTTCACGATCGAAGGGCGGTAGGCCCGCGTCGAGGTCGGGCGCAAAGAACGAAAGATCAACCGGATCGTGCTGATACTGTCCCTCTTCATCGGTCGTGGTCGTGCCCTCGGCCCTGCACTGCTGGCCTGCTCCCAGGAAACGACGACGATCCAGTGGCGGTGGGGACGGCGAAGACGCCTCCAGGTCCAATGCCTCGCCGGATGATTGAGCTTCTGGGTGGACAGCAGGTCCCGCACCAGCCGGTACAGGGTCGCCGGCACCGGCTGTCACCACCAAAATGAGTAGTTCCTCCCTACCGCTCCTGGTAGTTTATCGGGTGGGGAAACTACCGAAGCTGGTAGGCTGAAACTACCAGTCTTGGTGGCGAGTTATTCTGATCCCTACGGCTATACTGCTGCTTGTCGCTGCTTTGATGAGCAAGTTCTGAGGCCAGTGTGATTAGCACTACAACGTTAGATGCCATGATGTGTCAGGGCTACGCGGCTTCCGCTTCCGACCGGGGCGCCAGGTTCACGGCCGGCGGCCTGCCCGACGGTGGTGGTTGTCGCTCGCCGGTCCCTATCGCAAAGGTCATCGCTACCTCCTCGTAAGGGGGCAGCAGACCCCGTGCCGTCTCACGTTGGAGTATTGGGCATGGATAGCCACAAGAAAGGTCGGTCATGAAGGCGAAAAGATTTCAGTTATTGCTCAGTTTGCTGACTGTAGCTGCCTTTGCGGCGTCTTTCTCTTTGAGCGCCTGTGGCGCCTCGGTCGGGGGTGCTCCCCCGGGTGGGGGCGCTCCCACGAGTGGGGGTCCTCCTGCGAAGAACCCTGCGCCAGTCTCTGAAAAGGGCACTGCTTCAACCGCATCCCCCGCGCCGGCATCGGGGGCCGCTGCGCCACTGGCCGCTGCTACAGGGGTCGAAATCCCGGTTACCTTGCGGAACCTTAGCTTTCCTAAGGAGATAGTGGTCAAGGCTGGGGCAAAGGTGGTCTTTGTCATCAAGAACGAGGGTGATGAGACCCACAGCTTCGAGCTTCCCGACTTCAAGGTTTTGAAGGAGATAAAACCTGGGCAGACCATCCGCCTTGAGTGGACCGTTCCCGATAAAAAGGGGAAATGGGATATGGGCTGTTTCCTCACCGACCCTGGCGGAGTCCACGACGGTATGGAAGGAACGTTAATCATTGAATAGCAGGAGGGGAAAAGTGGCTCACGCATTTCCTCGAGCCAAGAGGTTGTTAGCCGGGCTCGGTGGGTCGATAGTGTTGGTGTTTGCGCTCTCTGCCTGCGGTTCAGGTTCGGAAGCAAGCACGACTCAGGGCCAGACGAGCGTGGACTCCGGGCCGGTTCAAGAGGTCAGGTTGGCGATGGGGGATTTCTTCTACGATCCCAAAGAGATCACCCTCAAGTCTGGGAAGGTGAAATTCGTGTTGTCAAATGTCGGCGCCACGGCCCATCGGTTTTCCATAAATGGCGAAGGGGTAAAGGTGAGCACCAACAACGTGGGCGCTGGCCGGGAGGGTGCCTTGACGGTTGAGTTGCGCCCAGGCACGTACAAGATGGGATGCACCCTGGGAGACCATGAGGCACGCGGTTCCGTGGGCCAGATAACCGTCCAGTAGCCCCAAGAAGCCGGGAAGGGGAGAGGCGCATTGTCTCGAGGAGGCTGGGCAGTCCAGGACCTACACTGGGGAGCAGCAGGGTTTGGCTACGCCATTGGGGTGCTCGTCACGCTTGGAGCTGGCCTTCCCCTTCTCCTCATTAACGACAACACATGGCTGTTGGCCGGAGCGGGTTCAGCGGGTCTATTTGCCGGTGGACTGGTCACTGGTAGAAGGGTAGGATCCCAATTGGCCCTGGTAAACGGCGCTTGGATGGGCATCCTTTATAACTTTTCCGTAGCCCTCAGCTATTTCATCGGCTCCTTTCTTCAACTGTTTCCTGAGCCTTTACCTGGCCTCCCCCAAGGAGATTCTACCTTCTTTTTCGCCTGGCCTCTGGCCCAGTTTGTGCTTGGCATTCTTGGCACGATACTGGGCAGCCGTATCGGCGTGAGCCGGACCAGGCGGGTAGCCTGATGCCTCCCAATG
>JACQGW010000031.1 GCA_016199325.1 Chloroflexota bacterium | reverse complement strand
TATCCGTGCAATCCGCTCCCAGAATCCGTTGACAGCTCGTCCCCCGGCCTCAGACCGACACGGCGACCTGGGCCGCCGCCGGCCGGTGGACGACCGCGCCGCCCTTGACGACCAGCCGCAGATCGTACAGCGCCTTGATCTCTTTCGTCGGGTCGCCGCCGACCGCGATCAGGTCGGCGTACTTGCCCGGTTCAAGGGTCCCGATCTGCTTTTCCATCCGCATCGCCTCGGCCGCGATGCGCGTCGCCGACTCGATGGACTCCATCGGCGTCAGCCCAAGCCGGACGAGGAGCTCCATCTCCAGCCGGATCGAATTGTGATGAATCAGGGGAGCGCCCGTGTCGGTCCCGGCGGCGATCTTCACCCCCGCCTCTTTCGCCAGCGCGACGCTGCGGATCGAGCCCGCCGCCATCTCTCGCCCCTTCCGGATGTAGGGGGGCGGGAAGATGCCCAGCGGCTCGCTCTCGGCGACGGTGATGAACCAGGCGAGCGTTGGCACCATGAAGATGCCCCGCTCGGCCATCACCTTCGCCAGCTCCGGGGTGAGCTGGTTGCAGTGCTCGATGGTGTCGGCGCCCGCCTCGATGGCGTTGACGATCCCCTTGTAGCCCTCGGCGTGGATGGCCGCGACGCGCCCGGCGTTCTTCGCCTCCTCGACGGCGGCGCGCATCTCCTCGACGCCGAGCTGGGGCGACCATGCCTCCTCGCGCAGCCCGCCAACGCCACCCGTCCCCATGATCTTGATGAAGTCGGCGCCCTCCTTGAGCTGGAGCCGCGCCGCACGGCGCGCCTCGTACGGCCCATCGACCTCGATGCCGACGCTGATGGCGTGGCCGCCGGTCATGGCGACGATCGCGCCACTGGCGAGCATCCGCGGGCCGGGGACGATGCCCTCGTTGATGGCGTCGCGGAGCGCGATGGCGATGCCGTCGGACGCGCCGACGTCGCGGACCGTCGTCGTCCCGCACTGCAGCGTCAGGGCGGCGTGCTGGGCGGCCCGCAACGCCACCTTCGGGACGGACTCCCGCTGGCGAGCTGAGCCCGGCGACGGATGCGTGGTCCAGATGATGTGTACGTGCGTGTCGATCAGACCCGGCAGGATCGTGACGTCGCCCAGGTCCTCGACGGTTGTGCCGGCACGCACCTCCGCCACCGGCACGACGCCGACGATCCGCTCGCCCTGGAACACGACGGCGGCATCCTCCCGAACCGGTCCGCCGGTCCCGTCGACAATGCGCTTGGCACGATATGCAGTTGACGCCATGGTCGTCTCCTCACTCTAGATGGCTCGGCCGATCCGCGTTCCCTCGAGGATGGCGTCGGCGAGCCCGCGCGACGCCATCGCATCGCCGATGAGCGATAGCTCCGGCACCTTGCCCAGCAGCGCCCGATAGAGGTCGTCCACCGCCCTGCCTCCGGCCGCGATGACGATCGTGTCGACGTTCGTGACCGTCTCCGCCGACCTCGTGTAGTAGTTCTCCAGGACGGCCGCGTCCGATCGCACCTCGCGCAGGACCGTGTCCGGCTTGAACGTCACGCCCTCCGCGTAGAGGCGCCGGAAGACGTGCGCTCGTGTCGAGCCGTCCACCTCGTGCCCGGCGTACAGGTGCTTCGTCACGAGGACGACGCGCTTGCCCTGCTCGGCCAGGTAGTCGGCCGTCGAAACCCCCTCCATCGTTCCAAGGTCGTCGTACAGGAGGACCCGGTCGCCCACCGGCTGGCCCAGCAGGACGTCGCGCGCCGACACGACGTTCGGCCCGCAGACGCCCGGCAGGTCCGGCCGGCGGGCCGTCGAGCCCGTTGCGACGACGACGGCGTCCGGCCGCTCGGCCAGGACCATCTCCGGCGTGGCGCGCTTGCCGGTGTAGACCGTCACGCCGAGGTTGCGGACCTGCCGCTCCAGCCACTGGACAGAGCTTTCGACCGAGGCGCGCTGAGGCGCCCGCGCCGCAATCAGGATCTGGCCGCCGAGCCGGTCCGACTGGTCGTACAGGACGACGTCGTGGCCGCGCAGCGACGCCACGCGCGCCGCTTCCAGCCCGGCCGGGCCGCCGCCGGCGACGACCACCTTCTTGCGCACCGGCGCCGGGTGAATCTCCGCCAGCTCGGCCTCCCGGCCGATGACCGGGTTCTGGATGCAGGAGATCCCTCCGTGGCTGAGCCGGCCGGAGCAGTAGTTGACGCCCATGCAGAGGCGAATGTCGTCCAACCGGCCTTCACGCGCCTTCTTCGGCAGCTCCGGGTCGGCGATGATGGCCCGATTCATGACCACCAGGTCGGCGGCGCCGTCGGTCAGAATCTGGTCGGCCTGGACGGGGTCGACGATCCGGCCGGCGACGATGATGGGAATCTCGCGGACGCGCAGCACCGCCTCGCGAACCGCGGCGGCGAACGGCACGTAGGGGCCAAGCGGCATGTACATCGTCGGGATGCACATCGCCTGGGTCATCGACGTCGCGGCGACCGATCCCATCACGTTGATGAAGTCGAGCTCGCCGTGCGCGGCAAGCCGCTGCGCGATCTCGCACATCACCTCGGGGTCGAGGCCGCCCTCGATCATCTCGTCGCCAGTGATGCGGATGCCGACGATGAAGTCGTGCCCGCACACCTCACGGACGCGCTCGATGACCTGGAAGCCGAAGCGCAGCCGGTTCTCCAACGACCCGCCGTATTCGTCGGTCCGGACGTTGGAGATGGGCGACCAGAACTCATCGATCAGGTGCCCGTGGGCGGCGGAGAGCTCGACGCCGTCGAAGTTGCCCTTCTTCAGCCGCAGCGCCGCCTGGGCGTACGCCTCGACGAGCCAGGCGATGTCCTCCTTGCCGATCTCGTGCGGCATCTCGTTGTGGACCGGCTCCGGGATCGGCGACGGCGCGTAGAGCGGACGGAAGTTGCCCGTGCTCCGCCCCCGGCGGCCCCGGTGGGAGATCTGAGCGAGCAGGACCGTCGGATGCTGCTTGATGGCGGCGGCCATCTTCTGGAAGTGCGGGATGATGCTGTCGTCCCAGTTCAGGACGCCGCCCCAGTCGAGGTTGTCCGACGTTGGGTGGACCGAGCTGGAGCCCATCGTAATGAGCAACCCGACGCCGTTCTTCGCCTTCTGCTCGTGATAGGCGATGAACCGGTCGGTTGGGTAGCCCTGGGGATTCATCCCCGTCACGTGGCCGGAGACGGCGATGCGGTTGGCGACGAGCTTGTGGCCGACCTGGATAGGGGTGAAGAGGTGCTTGAACTCGACGCTCATGGCAGCATTCCTCCAGTCCTGTCGTGTCCTATCAGGGGTGCTGCTGCGTGGACGGCCACTACGATAGCACGACAGCAGCAGAGCTGTCAACGGATTCTGAGAGCAGATTCCACGGATTGGAGAACCGCCGATCGCAGAATCAGGTCAAGAGCGGTGACGCCTTCATCCTGGGCGTGGCCGATAACACGATGCCGGAGGCCCTGGTCGAGCGCATCGAGCGGATCTCCGACCTGGTGAGTACGGCAACGATCCGATCCGGGTGCCCGCGACGGCGACAACGGCGTCGACGAGCGCCGCCGGCCAGGTCTGGTATAATAAGAACCCGGAAGGCCGGGCGGTGAAGCGCCAACCGCGAGCCAGAGCGATCCTCGGTTCGTAGTTGGCGCTTCACCGCCCGGACCCAGAACTGCCGGAGTATCTGCCTGTGCCAACCCGAGACGAGGTCAAGGCGCGCGTTTGCGCCGAAGTGGACCGGCGCGCCGAGGAGATCCGCCGGATCAGCGATCACATCTTGCGACATCCTGAGCCAGGCTATCGGGAAACGAGGACGGCGCAGTTCGTCGCCGAGCAGCTTGACCGGATGGGCGTGCCCCACCGCGATGGCCTTGCGCTGACGGGTGTCAAAGCCCGCCTGAAGGGACGCTCGGCCGGGCCGACGGTGGCGATCCTCGGCGAGCTGGACTCCTTGATTGTCGCCGACCATTCGCTGGCGGACCCGGCTACCGGCGCCGCGCACGCCTGCGGCCACAATGCCCAGATCGCCTCCATGCTGGGAGCCGGCATGGCGCTCCAGACCGTCATGGATCACCTCGACGGCGACGTCGTGCTGTTCGCCGTGCCCGCCGAGGAGTACATCGAGGTCGAGTGGCGCCTGCGGCTCCGGGAGCAGAAGAAGATCGAATTCCTCGTCGGCAAGGCCGAGCTCATCAGACTGGGCGAGTTCGACGACGTGGACATGTGCATGATGATACACACGAACGCCAATCAGAGCGGAGATGGGTTGGCGAGCGTGGGCGACACCTACAACGGCTGCGTCGTCAAGTTCATGCGCTTCACCGGCAAGGCTGCCCACGCCGGCGCCGTTCCCCACCAGGGCATCAACGCGCTGAAGGCCGCGACCTTCGCCCTGCAGGCCATCGATGCCCAGCGCGAGACGCTCCGGGACGAAGACGCCATCCGCATCCACCCGATCATTACGAAGGGCGGCGACGCGGTCAACGTTGTGCCGGCCGACGTGCGGCTGGAAACCTTCGTGCGCGGCAAGACGCTGGAGGCGATCGCCGATGCGGCGGCCAGGGTGGATCGGAGCCTGCGGGCGGGGGCGCTGGCGATGGGGGCCAGCGTCGAGATCGTGACGGTGCCGGGCTACCTGCCCACCCGCATGGATCCGAACCTGGCGGCCCTCGCCCACACCAATTTCGCCGCCGTCGTCGGAGAGCAGAACGTTGGGCAGCCCCGCCACGTCACCTGGTCCACCGACGCCGGCGATCTGAGCCACTTGATGCCCCTGATCCACCCGCGCGTCGGCGGGATCAAGGGAACCTTGCACGGCAATGACTACTGGACGGCGGATCACGATCTGGCCGCGGTGGCTCCGGCCAGGGCCATGGCGATGACCGTGGTGGATCTCCTGCACGACGGGGCGAGAGAGGCCGGCCGAGTCATCGCTGAAGCAGGGAAGGAGCGCAAGAAGCTCACCCGCGACGAGTACCTGGCCCTCGTCCGCCGCTTCGCCACAACCGAGCACTACCGCGAACGAGGTTTCTAGTTTCGGGTTTCTGGTTTCTGGTTCGAAGGGAATCATCCTCGCCAGAAACTAGAAACCAGAAACCCAACATCAGGAAGGAGGGATTCGTGCAGATCAACGAAGAGCAAGCGCTACACGCTCGGCGCTTGCACGAGGAAGCCATCGTCGTCGCGGCCCATACCGACCTCTGCCCGGACGTGGCGATGCGCCAGCGCCGGCGTGAGTCGAGCGTCCTGGCGAACCGCTACCTGCCGATCATCCGGCAAGGCGGCATCACCGCCGTCTGCGACCGGGTTGCCGGCGATGCCCCGTATCACATGGATTTCCCGTTTCGCAACACCCTGGCGGCCAACCGCCTCAAGTTCGCGCTCCAGAGCATCGAGGTAATGTACCGTGAAGAGGAGTCGACGCCCGATCTGGTGGTGGTGGCCAAGACGGTCGACGACATCGCCGCCGCCAAGCGCAGCGGCAAGCTCGCCGTCGTCCTCGGCCTCGAGGGCGCCAGTGCCATGGAGGACGACCTTTCGCTGCTCGACCTCTACTGGCGGCTCGGAGTCCGCTGCATCGGCCTGACCCACGACTTCCGCAATCTGCTGGCCGACGGCATCCGCACTGGCAGCGGCGGCGGCCTGACACAGCTCGGCCGCGAAGCGGTCAAGGAGATGAACCGGCTCGGCCTGGTGGTCGACGTATCGCACCTCAACGACCCGGGCTTCTGGGACGTCGTCGAGGTCAGCTCGGCGCCGATCCACGCCTCCCACTCGAACTGTCGGGCGGTCTGCGGCCATCCCCGAAACCTGACGGATGATATGCTGCGGGCGATCGCCCAGACCGGTGGCGTCGTCGGCGTCCATGCTCTCGGCCCGCTCATCACCACGTCAGGCCGAAAGCCCACCTTCGACGAACTGATCGCCCACATCGAGCACCTGGTCCAGGTCATCGGCGAGGACCACGTGGCGATCGGCCCTGACCTGCTGGAGCGGGACGTGGCGGACCTGATCCAGATCCTCTGGCGAGACCATCCCCAACTGACGAATCGGAACTACGTCTATCCGGACGAGCTCGACAGCCTGGCGGGGTTTCCCAACGTCACATCCGCCCTCATCGCCCGCGGCTTCGGCGACGCGGCGATCACGAAAATCCTGGGCGGCAACATGCTCCGGCTCTGGCGGACCGTCTGGGCAGCCAACCCGACCGATCAGCGGGCAGCCCGGGAACGGATGCCTGCGTAGCACGAGAGGAGAACGGGGTTGTAACTATTCAGCCTGTAGATTGGGGACGAAGGGAGTACCTGCGAAGACATGCTCAAGCGCCGTGAGGACGGGGTGGCCCTGCTTGCGAACCGTCGAGATGTAGCTGCGGGTC
>JACQGW010000375.1 GCA_016199325.1 Chloroflexota bacterium | reverse complement strand
GGGCAGCGCCGACCCGGGGACGACCATCACCGTCGTAGGGCTCAACGGCTGGAGCCCGAGCCCGATCCAGATCCTCCTCGACGGCGCACAGATCGGCTCGGCCAATGCACTCGCCGGCATCTTTGCCTTCTCCTACGCGCTGCCCCCCGGCCTGACCGCCGGGCTCCACGCCGTGGACGTTCGCCAGGATGCCCACTCGTCCCGCGTCAGCTTCACGGCGCCCTGTCCGACACCCTCGCCAACCGGCACGGCGACTCCGACCAGCACCCCAACGGTCACGAATACCCCCACCGCGACCAACACGCCGACGGCGACAGCTCAGCCGACGGCGGCCATCATCACCGGATCAGCGGGCGGCACACTGCGCACCGACAACGGCGCCGTCGAGATCAGTGTGCCGCCCGGCGCGCTGCCGGCGGATGTCCCATCGCTGACCCTGACCTACCGGCCGGAATCGCAGCCGACGCCGACGGGCACGCCGATGCCCGGCTCGAACCGGGTGCTGCTGGGTTTCAGCATCGAGCCGTCGATTCCGGGGGTCACGTTCACGCAGGACGTCGTGATCCGAGCACACCTCCCGCCCGAGACCCGCCGGGGAATTGACCCCCGAACGCTCGTCGTCTACCGGGTGCGCGCCGATGGGACGCACCAGGCGCTCGACACCACCTTTGACCCTGCGACCGGCTACGTCTCGGCACGCCTGCGCGGCTTCAGCAGCTTCCTCGTAGCCGGCAGCAGGTTTCGGGCCTATCTCCCCATCGTGGTCAACCCGTACCTGGTGAAGACGCCCTGAGCGGCGGGTTGCTCAGCCCTCAGTCGGTTGGCGCGACTTTCGGGCCCGGCCGCCCTTCTTCCCAATCTGCGAGTAGTAGTCGGCGCCGTAGCGATCACGAACCGTCCGGCCGCCCTTTTCGCCGATCGCCTTGTAGAACTCGGTGCCGCGCCGCTCGCGGACGCGCTGGCCACCGGCCTGCCCGATCGCCTTGAAGAACGCGGAGCCGCGCTCTTCGACCACGGTGCTGCCGCCCTTGCTGCCAATCGCCCGATAGAACTCCGGGCCGTACTTCTCACGCACGCGCGAGCCACCGCGCCGACCCGCCTCGCGGACCGTCAGTTGCCCCCACTCCTGCGCGCGATCCTCTTCTGCCATCGTCGTCTCCCCTCTTTACAGACTGTGCTGGCGCCAATCTTACCCTTAAAGGAGCAAGAGCGCAAGCACAACCCTGCTCAGTCGGGACACCTGCCGTCAGGACTCCCCGGCTCGGTTCCCGAACGTCTGACGCCACATCTCGGCGAGCTCCGGGAACTCGGCCTCGAAGGCCGACGGCAGGAGCGCCAGCGCCGGCGACGCGCCGGCGGCCGTCCGAACGGCTGTCCCCCCACCGAAGCCGGCCAGGAGCTCGGGCGCAGCGTTGCGGACCATCCCCACCACCCAGAAGGCGCCGAGGCCGTCGGGCGCGACCAGGTCGGCCAGCGCCCGCCGATTCCGTGCGAGCTCCCCGGCCGACAGGCCGCGCCGGCCAATGGCCTCGGCATACTCGGCGATGCCCAGATTCAGCAGGAAGTCGCGCTGCCGAATGCCGCCCACCGGGAGCAGGCCGCCGGCGGTCGCCTGCCTGGTCAGGCTCGTGAGGTCTACGTGGGCGGTGATGTCCTGGAGGCCAACCCGTCGATAGGGGTTCTCGGAGAGCGTGTGGCGAAAGTGGCACTGAAGTGTGCCGCGGCGGCGCGCAGGGGCGAACAGCTCGTGCGCCGGGTAGCCATAGTCGATCACGAGCAGCCAGCCACGGTCGAGGGCGTGGGCGACGGCGGCCACCCAGTCGAGCATCGCCAGGCTCACCTCGGCAATCGCGCCTTCGGCCGGCAGAAGGCCGAGATCGGCGAAGTAGGCGGCAAGACGCGGCGTGTTCGGGTCGGCCAGGCGCTCGACGAATTGCCCGTTCTCGACGCCGACGACGACCTCGCGAAGCTGTCCGCCGGCAACGGTGACCCGATGGACGGGCAGCGCGTCGAGCAGCTCGTTGGCCAGGACGCAGCCGACGATGCCGGCCAGCGGAAATGCCGTGCCGGCCGGCTCAGACCAGGCGAGCGCCGGTTCGGGCCGGCTACGACGTCCATCGGCCCAACGGCCGAGCCGCCGTTGCTGCTGCAACCGCAAGGCCGGGCTCGCCTCGACGATGGTGTAGCGCATCGCCTCACCGGCGCCGGGCACCCGGGCCAACTGCGAAAGAACGGCGTCGGCCAGCGCGCCGCTGCCACCGCCCACCTCGACGACGTCGAACGGCTCCGGCCTGTCCAGGCGCTCCCACATCTCGATCACCTGCCAGGCGAGAAGACATCCGAACGCCGGATGGACTTCGGGGCTGGTATAGAAGTCGCCGCCATAGCCCACCGGCTCGCCGGCCACATAATAGCCGTAGCGCGGATGATAGAGCGCTGCGGCCATGAACTCGGCAAACGGCAGCGGGCCGCGCTCGGCGATCCGGCTCATGATCTCGGCAACCAGCGCAGGATGCCCCCGGTCACCCGGCAGGACGAGCGTCACGTGAGCCTCCACTGAGCTTGGATGCATGGATCTGGCCTACATGGGGAACGGCACACTGACGGAGGTTGACGATATCTCGGACTGACCGGGGAGGGCAACCACGGGGGGATCGCCCCTACGACGGGCCGGCCTCTCCGTAGGGGCGATCCCCCCGTGGTCGCCCCCGTCTCCTTCTCCGCATCCGATCAATGTGTCAGTTTCTATGGATGCACACCATGAACCAGCGCCATGTTCGTAGTGCGCACGTGAGTGCGCCGTTCCCCGGCGATACAAGGAATACGGGCCTCCCGGTCAACCTCCGGAGAGCCCATGAATTGTACAGCAGCGGCACCCGTGCGCGCCCTCATCCCGTCCGGCAGTTTGCGGTCAGCAGTCGGCGGTCGGCGGTCAGCAGTCCGGAGTCGGAGGTCCATGGGTGGGAGAGAACAAGACCGTGCCACTGGTCGGTCGGTCCCATAGCGAGAAGAAGGCAACCCTACCCCCCGGACTGCCGACTGCCGACTGCTGACCGCCAACGGTCGATTTGCCCCGGTCGCCCGGCTCAGTTACAATAGCAGGACCAAATCCGCCGCCCCGGGGCTACAAGGAGGCAACCGATGAAAGCGGTTGTGATGGCGGGTGGTGAAGGCTCGCGGCTCCGTCCGCTGACCATTGGGCGTCCCAAACCACTCATTCCCATCGTCAACAAGCCGTGCATGGAGCATGTCCTGGAGCTCCTCAAGCGACACGGCATCCAGGAAGTCATCGTCACCGTCCAGTATCTCGCGTCGCAGATTCAGGACTATTTCGGCGACGGCAGCACCCTCGGGATGAAGATCACCTACAGCGTCGAGGACACGCCGCTGGGCACCGCCGGCAGTGTGAAGAACGCGCAGAGCGAGCTGAGCGAGACGTTTCTCGTCATCGGCGCCGATGCGCTCACCGACATCAACCTCTCCGACGCCATCCGCTTTCACCGGGAGAAGAAGGCAAGCGCCACGCTGACGCTCTACCGCGTGCCGAACCCGCTCGAATACGGCGTCGTGATTACTGCCGACGACGGCCGGATCCGCCAATTCCTGGAGAAGCCGAGCTGGGGTGAGGTCTTCAGCGATACGGTCAATACCGGCATCTACGTCCTGGAGCCGTCGGTGCTCGACTACTTCGAGGCCGGCAAGTCGGTGGACTTCAGCCGGGACGTCTTCCCGCAGATGCTCCAGAGGGCCGACGCCCTGTACGGCTTCGTCGCCGGCGGCTACTGGTGCGACGTCGGCAACATTCAGGAGTTCATGCGGGCGAACTTCGACGTGCTTCAGGGCAAGGTGGCGCTCTCCAGCCCGCTCGGCATTCATCTCGGGGGCGGCATCTGGACCGAGAGCGAGGACATCGAGATCTCGCCGTCCGCCCAGTTGTTCGGCCCGATCTTTCTGGGCACGGGCACGAAGGTCAAGGACGAGTGCGTGATTCACGGCCCCGCGGTCATCCGGCGGTCGACCATCCTCGACACGGGCACCCACGCCGACAGTTGCATCTTCTGGCGCGACTCGTACATCGGCGAGCGCGCGGAGCTGCGCGGCGCCATCGTCGGCCGGCAATGCTCGATCAAAGCGCGGTCGATGGTCTTCGAGGGCGCCGTCATCGGGGACGACACGATTGTCGGCGAAGGCGCCATCATTCAGCCCAACGTGAAGATCTGGCCCAACAAGGAGATCGAGCGGGGCGCGACGGTCACCAGCAGCATTATCTGGGGAGCCCAGGGCCGCCGGGTGCTCTTCGGCCGGTACGGCGTCTCCGGCCTGGCGAACATCGACCTGACGCCGGAGTTCGCCGCCAGGCTCGGCGCGGCGTACGGCGCGACGCTGCCGCGGGGCTCGAACGTCATCATGAACCGCGACCCGCACCGCATTCCGCGCATGATCAAGCGGGCGATGATCTCCGGGCTGCCCTCGGCCGGCGTCGACGTCCTCGACATCAAGAGCGCGCCCATTCCGGTCGCCCGCTACGTCACCCGCGTGAGCGGGGCTGTCGGCGGCGTCCACGTCCGCCTGTCCCCATTCGACGCCCGCGTCGTCGACATCAAGTTCTTCGACGCTCAGGGCCTCGACATCGACAAGCAGACCGAGCGGAAGATCGAAAACACGTATTTCCGTGAAGACTACCGCCGGGTCTACCTCGACGAGGTCGGCCGGATCAGCGACACGCCGGGGATGGTCGACCTGTACGCCGGCGGGTTCAGCAAGGCGCTCGACCTCGCCGGGCTTGCCCGGTCGAGGTTCAACCGCAAGCTGATCGTCGACTACGCCAACGCCAGCTCGTCGGCCATCCTGCCGGGCCTGCTGAACCAGATGGGCGTCGACGTGGTCAGTCTCAACGCGGGCCTGGACGAGAGCCAGTTGGCCCGCCCATCCGAGGAGGTCGCCCAGGCGATGCAGGAGCTGGCGGCGATCGCCTCGGTCCTGAAGGCCGGCATCGGCGTCCGGGTCGACGCGGGTGGCGAGCGGATCGCCGTCGTCGACGACCGCGGCGAGATCGTGCCGCCCTTCACGGTCCTGGCAGCACTGGCCGAGCTCGTGCTGGCCGAGCGACCGGGAGGGACCATCGTCGTGCCGGTCTCGGCGCCGCACATCTTCGAGCAGATCGCCCAGAAGCACGGCGGCCAGGTCGTTCGGACCAGGGTCAATGCGGCAGACTTGATGGCCGCAGCGGCGCGGGATGGCGTGGCCATCGCCGGCGACGGCGACGGCGGGGTGGTCTTCCCGGAGCTGCACCCGGCCATCGACGGTCTGTTTGCGGTCGCCAAGGCCGTCGAGCTGCTCGCCCGCCAGCAGGTTCGCCTCTCGGCCGTCGTCGCCGAGCTGCCGCGATACTTCCTGACACGTGGCCGAGTGCCCTGCCCCTGGGAGACCAAGGGCAAGGTCATGCGGCTGCTCTCGGAGCAGTATCGGGACCGGCGGGTCCGCCAGATCGACGGCGTCAAGATCGAGATGGGTCGGGAGTGGGTGCTCGTCCTGCCGGACGCCGACCGCCCGCTCTTCCACATCATCGCCGAGTCGACCTCGATGGAAGGCGCCCACGCGCTGATGGACAAGTACTCGCGACTCGTCAGCGGCCTCCAGCACTGAGCGATGGTTCGAGGTTCAAGGTCCAGGGTTCAAGGTTGGGGAACGCTCCCTCAACCTTAAACCCTGAACCCGATCATGGGAGGTAGTTGTGCTTACTCAGCCGCGGCCGAACGTCTACGTGAAGAAGCCGGGCCAGCAGGTCGGCGGCCACGCCGTCGGCATCGTCGTCCTCTCTCTGGGCTACCCGCTCGTTCCAGGCAACGTCGCCAACGCGACCACGTTTCCGTTTCCCGTCCGCTACTCCATTCTTCGCAGCGAGAACCTGAAAGACCGGATTCTCGGCGGCGACTCGTCGCTCGTCGGCGAAACCATCGCCGCCGCCCGTGAGCTTGTCCAGGACGGCTGTCGGGCGATTGTCGGCGCCTGCGGCTACTTCGCCAACTACCAGCGAGAGGTGGCCGCAGCCATCGACGTGCCCGTCTTTATGTCGAGTCTCTGCCAGGTGCCGATGATCGCCCGCTCGCTCAAGCCCGGCCAGGCGGTCGGCATCATCTGCGCGGTGAAGCCGTCGCTCCGCCCGGAGACGCTGCGGGCCGTCGGGGTCGACGACACGACGCCGGTCGTGATCGAGGGACTCGAAGACGAGCCCGAGTTCGCCAGCGCCGTCATCGGCGGGCGCGGCGACCTCGACAACGATCTCGTCGAGCGCGACGTCGTCAACGCGGCCGCTCGGATGGTCGCCAACCACCCGGAGGTCGGCGCCATCCTGCTCGAATGCAGCGACATCCCGCCCTACGCCCGAGCCGTCCAGGCGGCGACCGGCCTCGCCGTCTGGGACTTCAACTCGATGATCCATTGGATCTACGAAGGCGTGGTCAAAAGGCGGTACGAAGGTTTCGTTTAGCACGATCCAATGCATGGCGCATACGTCAACCGTCATACGTCATACGCTATTTGCGGGGGCTGACGGTTGACGCATGACGCATGACGTATGACGGTTGACCTATCACGCGGCACGAAGGTTACGCATAGGAGGATCTCCATGGCGGACACCCGCCTCGCCTACCTGGAGGCCGATCTCAACGCCCTGAAGGCCCAGGGCATCTACCGCACGATGTACGTCCTCGAAAGCCCCCAGGGCTCGACCGTGCGGATGAACGGGAAGCAGGTCATCACGCTCTCGACCAACAACTACCTCGGGTTCAACACCCATCCGCGGCTGTGCGCCGCCGCCCGCCAGGCGATCGACGACTACGGCGTCGGCTCCGGCGCCGTTCGCACCATCGCCGGCAACATGCTCCTGCACGAAGAGCTCGAGGCCCGCCTGGCAACGTTCAAGCACACCGAAGCGGCGCTCATGTTCCAGAACGGCTACATGACCAACGTCGGCGTCATCACGAGCGTCGTCGGCGACGGCGATGCCATCATCAGCGATGAGCTCAACCACGCATCCATCATCGACGGCTGCCGCCTGAGCCGGGGGACGATCACCCGGTACGCCCACGCCAACATGAACGCCCTCGAAGACGTCCTGAAAGCGACCCGGAGCGCCCCGCACCGGCTCGTCATCACCGACGGCGTCTTTAGCATGGACGGCGACATCACGCCGCTGCCCGACATCGTCGCGCTGGCGGAGCGGTACAACGCCGCGGTGATGGTGGACGACGCCCACGCCTCCGGCGTCCTTGGCCGCAACGGCCGCGGGACCGTCGACCACTACGGGCTGCACGGCCGGGTCGACATCCAGGTGGGCACGCTCTCCAAGGCCATCGGCGCCGTGGGCGGCTACGTGGCCGGCCCGCAGATCCTCCGGGAGATCCTGATCCAGCGGGCTCGTCCCTTCCTGTTCACGACGAGCCAGCCGCCCTCCGTCGCCGCCAGTTGTCTGGCCGCGCTCGACGTCCTCGAATCGGAGCCCGAGCTGCTCGACCGATTGTGGGAGAACACCCGGTTCTTCAAGGAAGGGCTGCGCCAGCTCGGCTTCGACACGGGCAGGAGCCAGACGCCGATCACGCCGGTCCTCGTCGGCGACGAGCACAAGACGGTCCGGCTGAGTGAGCAGCTCTTCGAGGAGGGCGTCTTCGCCCTCGGCATCTACTTCCCGATGGTCGCCCGCGGCCAGGCGCGCATTCGCACGATCGTCACGGCCGGCCACACCCGCGAAGAGCTCGGCTACTGCCTCGACGCGTTCGGCCGCATCGGCCGCGATCTCGGGATTATCTGAGCAGTCAGACCATGAAACTGAACGGCAAAGTCGCGATCGTCACCGGAGCCGGACAGGGGATGGGGCGGGCCATCGCCGTTCGGTTTGCCCAGGAGGGCGCCCGCGTCGTCCTGAACGACGTCAATCAGGCAGCCATTGAGCGCGTTGCTGAGGAGGTCAAGGCGGCCGGCGGCGTTGCACTGGCCGTCGCCGGCGACGTCACCCGTCCGGCCGACGTCGCCGGACTGGTGCAGGGGGCCGTCGCGGCGTTTGAGACCGTCGACATCCTGGTGAACAACGCCGGCGTCTTGCGCCCCGGACCCACCGAGCGGATCAGCGAGGCGGAGTGGGACCTCGTCGTCGACGTGACGATGAAGGGAGCCTTTCTCTGCTCGCAGGCGGTGATGCCGATCCTGAAGGCCAGGCGGTCCGGGAAGATCGTCAACCTGGCGTCGCTGGCCGGGCGGGCGACGAGCACGCTGGGCGGCGCCCACTACACCGCGGCCAAAGCCGGCATGCTGGGCCTGAGCCGCCATCTGGCCCGTGAGCTTGCGCCCTACGGCGTCAACGTCAACGCGGTGTGCCCGGGGATCATCGACACGCCCATGGCGCACCAGTTCACGCCGCCGGAGCGCCTGGAGGAGATCCGGCAGGCGATTCCGTTCATGCGCCTTGGCAGGCCCGAAGAGGTGGCGGCCCTCGTCCTGTTCCTCGCGTCCGACGACAGCAGCTACATCACCGGCGCCGCCGTCGACATCCACGGCGGCGAGCTGATCATCCAGTAGGAAGGGAACGCATGCGACTCAGGGGTCAGGGGTCGGGGAGTGAGCTGATCATCCAGTAGGAAGGGAACGCATGCGACAGGACGCGTCATGCGTTATCCGTCGTGCGGAGCTGATCATCCAGTAGGAAGGGAACACATACGATGGTCCAGACAGCAGACGCGGTCGTGATCGGCGGTGGCGTCCACGGGACCGCCACGATGTACCACCTTGCCAGGAAGGGGCTGAAGGTCGCCCTGGTCGAACGGAAGCATCTGGGCGCCGGCGCGTCGGGGAAGTCGAGCGCCCTCGTGCGGATGCACTACACGGTCCCGGAGGAGGCGCAGCTCGCCTGGGAGTCCTGGAAGTACTTCTATCACTGGGACGAGATCGTCGGCGGCGACTGCGGCTTCGTCCGCGTCGGCTTCGCTCGGCTGACGAGTCGGAGCCAGCAGGAGAACCTGAAGAAGAACGTCGAGCTGCTCTCCTCGCTCGGCGTGAAGAACCAGCTCATCACCGCCCAGGAGCTCCAGGAGATCGACCCGGACGTCTCCGTCGACGACGTCGACTTTGCCGCCTATGAGCCGTACTCCGGCTACGCCGACCCGTCGTCGACCTGGTCGTCGCTGCTCCAGGCCGGCCGGCGAATGGGCGTCGAGTACCTGGCCCAGACGACGGTCGAGCAGGTGCTGCTGGAGGGCGACCGCGTCGTCGGCGTCCGGACCGACAAGGGGACGATCTCCTCGCCCGCCGTCGTGGTCGCGGCCGGCAACGGCTCCAGGCGGCTCTGCGCCGGCGTCGGCGTCGACCTGCCGGTCTGGCCCTTCTACATCAAGGTCGCCTTCTTCCAGCGGCCGTCGGAGATGTCCAAGCGGCACCTGATCTACATCGACGGCCCCAACAAGACCTACTTCCGCCCCGAGGGCTCGTCGCTGACGCTCATCGGCGGCTCCGTCTGGGACGTGAAGGTGGACGACCCGGACACGGACACGACATCGATCGACATCGACTTCCTGAGCGAGATCGGCGGCCAGCTCGCCAAGCGCTTCCCGATCATGGAGAAGGCCGGCGCCCGCGGCGGCCAGGTGGGCTACGACGCGATGTCCGCCGACGGCCACCCCATTTTCGGCAAGGTCGAGCGCCTCCAGGGGTTCTACGTGCAGACCGGCATGTCCGGCACCGGCTTCAAGATCTCGCCGGCCGTCGGCAAAGCGATGGCCGAGCTGATCGTCGAAGGCCGTTGGGCCGAGGTGAACTGCGACATCTTCAGCCCCGAGCGGTTCAGGACGGGCGCGAAGATCCGCGGTCCCTACGACTACAAGGGCGACGGCCACGGCCCCGCCGACGACGCCGAGGCGGAGCATGGACTGTGAGCGAGGGTCGGGGGTCGGGGGTCG
>JACQGW010000374.1 GCA_016199325.1 Chloroflexota bacterium | reverse complement strand
GCGATGCACCAGGAGGTGCGGCCGCAGCAGGCTGTTGATACACTCGACCAAGCTGCTCCCCCGATGGACCCCGTCCAGGATGCTCCAGACGGCGGTGACCGCCGGATGCTGGCCACCCGGGAAGGCGGACGCGATCGCGGCCGGCGTCGTCAGGCCCAACCCGTCGCGATGCCGCCAGGCCCACGCGATCAGCATCACCGCCGCTTCCCCGATCTGGGCAATCCACGGCGCGCTTTGCCTCGCCAGCACCGCCTGGTAGGCGACCAGGTCCGGGATCGCTCGCTCCAGCCGCCCCGCGACCTTGGTCACCTTCTCGTCCGCCCCGTCGCGCAGCAGGCTCACCACTGCCAGGAGCTCCTGGCGGCTCCCCGACGCCGCGCGCAGCCGGCCGGTCTGGGCATCGACCGGCTCCAGGGTCTCGCGGACCATCCGCACCAGCCAGACGTAGTCGTCGAAGCGACGGATGGCCCCCTGACTGGCGGCCACGGCTTCCGGCAGCGAGAGCGCCGACATGCGCTTGGGGCCGCGGCGGGGATGCACCGCGTGCGCTTCCGCGTCGACCAGGCGCGCCCGCTCCTCGCGTCCGATGGCCGCGTAGGCGCGCTTCTCCAGGTGCCCAGCCACCACCATCAGGTCCCGCATGACGTGGAACAGGTCGCCGAGCCGCACGGGAACCACCCGGGACTCCTGGATGCCCCCGATGATGCCCAAGGCCCCATCGCTCGCGGCCTCGCTGATCGCCACCCCTTTGGCCGCCTGGTCCAGCAGGAGGACGCCCCAGGTCGTGGCATCCCGGCTCTCGGCTTTGTGGAGCGCCAGAATCAGCGTGGAGTCGTGGTCGATGAGCGTCGGGTGGGGGGTCGCCCCGCTGAAGATTTCGTCGAGGTCCGCCCGAATGGGCTTGGGGGGGCAGAGGTGGTCCAGCGTGGTGTGGGCAGCGTCGCCGGCCCGGTCGAGCACGCCGCTGATGTAGCCGATGGAGCGGTGCAGGTCGAAGGCCTCCGCCAGACACCCCTGGACGCCTTCGAGGCTGGCATGGCCCGCCAGCGTGAAGGTGACAATGGCGCGGTCCAGGCGGTTCTTGTCGATGACCAGCGGCATCGCCAAGGTCGGCCGCCCGGGCGGTCGGGGGAGGAGACGCTCGGTCATGGCCTCCCGACCTCGTTGCACCATCGTGTACAGGCTCTGGCGGGAAAGCCCGTGCTCCTGGGCAAGCTGGGTGACCAATCCGTACTGATCAGGCTGACTCATGATCGTCGTCACGATCCGCACGCGCTCCTCGATCGTGATATCATCTCGTTGGAACGGCATCGTTCCCCTCCCTGGTGCTGTAGTGGGTGGCGTGAACTACCTCCCATCTTACAGCCCAGGGAGTGCCTTGTCTTCCTGCCTGTCTTCCCTCAGCCAACTGTCAATCGGTTTCTGAAACATGCCCGATACTCGTCGCATCAACCGGTCTACAGCCAGCCCGAGCGCTTGAATGCCACGCCCAACAGCGCCGTCACTGCCAACATCATGCCCAGCACCAGCGGGAAGCTGCCCCCCCATTCCTGCGATGGCGTCAAATGGAAGTTCATGCCGTAGATGCCGGCGATGAGCGTCGGGAGCATCAGGATGACGGTGATCGCCGTCAGCCGCTTCATCACGAAGTTGAGCGAGTTCGAGACCGTCGACAGATGGGCGTCCAGCGCGCCCGTCAGCAGGTCCTGGTGGAGGTCGACGCTGTCGACGACCCGAATGATGTGGTCGTAGACGTCCTGGAAGTAGGGCGACACCCGCCGATCGAAAGCCGGGATGTCCCGCCGAAGCAGAAGCGCGACCACCTCGCGCTCGGGGGCGACGACCCGCCGCAGCGCCAGCAGGTCCTTTTTCAAGCCGAAGAGGCGCTGGAGGGTCACCCGCGACGAGGCGGTGAAGATCTGCTCTTCGAGGTCTTCGACCTCCTCCGCGATGCCGTCGACGATCGGGAAGTACCCGTCGACGACCACGTCCAGCAGCGCGTAGAGGAGTGAATAGACGCCCGCACCCATCGCCGCCCGATTGTGCCGCCAGCGTTCGACCATCTCGGCCAGCGCCGGCATCGGCTCACGGCGCACGGTCACCAGGTAGTTCCGCCCCAGGAACACGTCCACCTCGGCCAGATCCAGCGGCCCGCCGGCCGGCCGCCTGGCGCCGTAGAGGACGATGAACGAGTAGCCCTCGTACTCGTCCAGCTTCGGCCGCTGGTGCGCCCGGGAGACGTCCTCGATGGCGAGCTCGTGGAAGCCGAACTCCTCGCGGAGCAGCCGCAGGTCCACTTCGGTCGGCCGGCAGACGTCTAGCCAGACCAGGTTCTCGGCGCTCTCCAGCAGGTCGCTGATCTGCCCGAGGTCCGCCACCTGTTCCAGGCCATTCTGGCCGTAGGAGAGAACGGTTTCGATCATGGGGGTTCGCGCTCCTGCCCGATCCTATCGCGTGGGATCATGCATTGGCAATCAGAGGATTGCGACATTTGTCATAGCGCCGACCCGGGCAAAGGCGCGAGAATCTCCCAGGGAGCGAGAGGTATGCCAAGACTGCCACAACTGTTCATCCGAACGGCGCTCGGCTTCTTCGCCGCCGGCATCCTGGCGGGCGGGACGATCCTGTTTCTCAAGGCGTTCGGGGTCGGCGTGCCCTACGTCTTCGTCGTCGAGCACGTCCACGTCCTCATGGTCGGCTTCATGGTCAATATGGTCATGGGAGTAGCCTACTGGATGTTCCCCCGCCCGCGCGGCGTCCGCTACGACGAGCGGCTGGCGATGGCCGGCTACTGGGCGCTGAACGTCGGACTGGTCGTCCGTGTCGTCGCCGAGCCGGCCGATAGTTTCAACCTTGGCGCCGTGTTTCGCTGGCTGCTGGCGCCGTCGGCCGTCGCCCAGGTCGTCGGCGGCGCCATCTTCCTGCTCGGCATCTGGCGCCGCATCGCCTCGGTGAAGACGATCGTCCAGGCCGCCGAGCGTCCGGCCGGGCAGAGCTCAGAGTAGTGAAACACCACAGTGATATGGGTAGCGGATTGGGCAGCGCCCGTCGAAAGCCGACGCAATGACGCAATGACGCATGACGCATGGCGCATGGTCAGCATGGAGAGGTAGGACATGCAACAACCGCCAAACATCGCGCGCGAGACGCTTTTCCGCCCGTTCATGGTCGGCAGCCTGGTGACGGCGCTCACCCTTGGCTTCACGCTCGGCGCCACCGCGTTGCTGGCGCTGGCCGCGCCTGACGCGCTCGGCCCGCTCATTCTGCCCGCCTGGCCGGACGTGATCCGGGTCCACGGCCTCGCCCAGCTCTATGGCTGGGTCGGCCTCTTCATCATGGGCGCGGCAACGCACATCCTGCCCCGTTTCGGCGGCACGCCGCTCCGCCGGCCGGCGCTGATCCCCTGGGCGCTCTGGCTCACCGTCGCCGCGCTCGTCGCGCGCGCCGTCGGGCTGGCCGTCGGGAGCTGGCTCGACATGCCGGCTGCCGTGCTCCAGCTCGCCGGGGTCACGGCGTTCGCCGCCGTCGCCGTCGAGACACTTCGCCACGGCCAGTTCACGCCGCACCACCCGCGCACATTCCTGCTGGCCGCCTTCGGCTGGCTCTGGCTGGCGACGGCGCTGGGCGTCGTCGCGGCGGTCGGGCGGCCGGAGCTCGTCCCCGTCCAGGAGCACCTGCTCCTGCTCGGCTTCGCCGCCAACGCGATCTTTGGCGTCAGCCTGCGCGCCGTTGTCGGCTTCCTGGCCCTCCGGCCCTGGCCGCCGCAGCGGATGGCGGTCGCCTGGGGCGCGCTCCAGAGCGGCCTGGCGCTCTCCGCGCTCGGATTGATCGGGAACGGTTGGCTGGGGATCCTCGGCGCAGCGCTGGAGCTGGCGGCGGCGATCGGGCTTGCCTCCGGGCTCGGCATCTTTCGGCCGCCGGTCGTCCGCCAGCCGGTCGAGACCTGGCAGGGGTTCGCCCGATTCCTGCGTGGCGCCTATGGCTGGCTCGTCGCCGGCACGGCGCTCGGGCTCGCCGGCGTGCTGTCGGCGCCGGGAATTGCGGGTGACGTGCTCCCCGGCGCCGCTGCGGCTGCTCGCCATAGCCTGGCGCTCGGGTTCGTCACCTGGATGATCTTCGGCATGGCCTATCGGGTCGTCCCCGTCTTCACCGGCAAACCGCTCGCGGGCGCTCGCCTGGCCGACGTCAGCTTCTGGCTCCTGCTGACGGGCACCGTGCTGCGCGTCGGTCCGGTGCTGACGCCGGGCTGGCCGCTCCAGCAGGCAGCGCTGGCCCTCGGCGGCGTCGTCGCAACGCTCGCCCTAACGATCTTCGCCGCGATCATCCTGCGCACGCTGTACGCTCGTCCATCGGCGGCCGGCGCCACAGGACCGGTACAGGTCAGCTTTCAGGGCCGAGGGCGCCCGTTGCCCGTGATGGGCTCCGGCGAGGAGATGCCCCGGTGACGGGGTTTCTGGTTTCTGGTTCAGTGGAGCATCGCCCCCCCGAACCAGAAACCAGAAACCGCAAACCAGAAACCAGAAACCCGCCCTCCCGGCTAGACCACCGGCTGGTGGGGCCGGACGCGGGCTTTTTCGGCGGTGACAATGGCGTCGATGCAGGCGGCCGCGTCGTCGAGCCGGTTGTTGACGACGACGTAGTCGAATTCGGGCAGCCGCTTCATCTCGGCGTAGGCGGTCCGGATGCGCGCCTGCAGATCGACGGCCGACTCGGTCTTGCGCTGGCAGAGGCGCCGCTCGAGCTCGGCCATCGAGGGCGGCGCCAGGAAGATGGAGATGACATCGGGAACGAGCTCCCGGATCGACGCGGCGCCCTGGACGTCCGGCTTGACGATGACGTCCTGCCCCCGGCCGAGCGCTTCTCGGACCTGCGCCTTCGGCACGCCGTAGAGGTAGCGGTCGTAGACGACCTTCCACTCCAGAAACTCGCCCCGCTCCATCATCGCCTCGAACTCTTCCCGACTGAGGAAGAGGTAGTCGACCCCGTGGCGCTCGTTCTCTCGGCGGGGGCGGGTCGTCGCCGTGACGGTGAAGTGGAATGGCCGGCCGAGCCGCTTCATGCGGTTGAGGACGGCGTCCTTGCCGACGCCCGAGGGGCCGGAGAGGACGACGAGCAGCGGCTGGCAGCGGTGGAGCAGCCAATCGCACAGGGCATCGGCGTCGCCGGCATCCAATGGGTCCGGCCGGCGATCGCATCGCGACTCGATCACCACGCTCACCTCATGACACTCCCAAACCTTCCGCCTTGGCGTCCTTGGCGTCTTGGCGGTTCGGTCCTTCTGCAAACCGCTCTAGCTTTCTGATTCTGCGTCGCCGTCGTCGTGGGCGGCGCTGCCGGCAGTGCCGTTGCGGACATCGGCCAGGCGGCCGGCGATGGTCTCCGGGGTGATCGCCGCCAGCACGATGTGGCCGCTGTCCAGAAAGAGCACCGCCTTGGTCTTGCGGCCGTTCGTCATATCGATCGTCAGATTGCGGGTCTTGCTCTCCTGGATGATCCGGCGGATGGGCGCCGAAAGCGGCGTCACCATCGCCAGCACCCGATTCATCGCCAGGACGTTCCCGAAACCGACGTGAACCAGCTCTGTGCTCATCGCCTGCTTAGAGAGCGCCTTCGGCCTGGAGTCGTTCGAGCGCCTCACCGAGCGCCTCGACGGTCTGGTCAATGTCGTCCGGCGTATGCGCGCCGGACAGGATGAACTGCTGCCCGCCGAACACGTCGACGCCGTTCAGATACATCGCCTTCTGGACAAGCCCCTTCGGCACCGTCCCCTTCGGCTCGAGCTGCGCCTGCGGCGAGAGCGCGTCCCACTCCGCCTGGCTGATGCCCAGGTAGATCCGGACGAGCGAGCGCTCGCCGTAGATGTGGCCCTTGACGCCGCGGTCGCGGATCGCCTTCCGCACCCCTTCCCGCAGCCGGTCGGACATCCGGGCGGTGTGCTCGTGGACCAGCCCGCGGGCGATGTGCTTGAGCGCCGCCACGCCGGCCGCAGCGGAAAGCGGGTTGGCGTTGAACGTGCCGGGGTGGGCGACGCGGCGGTAGCGCCCCCACTGGGCGTCGCCGGGCTTGTGCTCCAGCAGCCCCAGGATCTCCGCCTTGCCGCAGACGGCACCGCCCGGCAGGCCGCCGGCCAGGATCTTCGCCAGCGTCGTCAGGTCGGGCGTGACGCCGGCGATTCGCTGAGCGCCGCCCGGCGAGACCCGAAAGCCGGTCACCACCTCGTCGAAGATGAGGACGACCTCCCGCCGCGCCGTCAGCTCCCGGAGCTGCTGGAGGAAGTCGTGCCCGATCGGCACCTGCCCCATGTGGCAGCCGGTCGGCTCCAGGATGACGGCGGCCACGTCGCCCCGGTCGATGAATTGCTCGACGGCGGCGATGTCGTTGACGGGTGCGACGAGCACGGTATCGGCGACGTCCCGCGGCACGCCGGTGGAGACGGGGATGTCAAACGGCTCGGCCAGGCCCAGGGTGGCGTAGTCGTGCCAGCCGTGAAAATGGCCCTGGAACTTGACGAAGTGCGACCGGCCGGTGTAGGAGCGGGCGAGCCGGATCGCCATGCTCGTCGCCTCGGTGCCGGAGGAGGTGAACTTCACGCGCTCGGCGCAGGGAATGAGCTGCTTGACCAGCTCCGCCCACTGGACCTCGTGCTCCGTCGAGAGGCCCAGGTGCGTCCCTCTGGCCACCTGCTCGGTCACCGCCGCGACGAGGTCGGGATGGGCGTGGCCCAGCATGATGGCGCCGTGGCCGCTGACGTAGTCGATGTACTCATTGCCGTCGACGTCCCACTTGCGGGATCCCTGGGCCCGGACGCCGTAAATCGGGAAGGGGGCAAGGAAGCGGGAATCGTGAGTAACGCCGCTGGGGATCGCGTCGAGCGCCCGTCGATGGAGCTCCTGCGACCGGGAGTGGGTAGCAACGTACTCTTCTTCAATCGTCAGTTGGCGCGTGCTCGTGCGGTCCATCGCCTCGTCCTCTGCTGATGTTGATGGCCTGGTTCAGACCGGCGGTCGGAACATGAATACAAGCGGGCCATCGTAGGGAAAGCTTAGCGGAAACGTCCCGGATTTGCAAACCGGCACTTGCACAATGGAGAAGCTCGGCGCTCCACAAACGGTGCCTGATCATGTACTATACAGCCGTCCATGAACGCGATTCAACGGGCGAATCCGGATCGGTCGAAGTTCAACCAGGCGGCAGTCTTGCCGTACCAGCTCCGTCTGATCGATTTCGAAATGGCGATGCAGGACGTCTACGACCTGCTGCTCGACATCAACACGGCTCTCGTTTCTCGCGACCTACCCCGCCTGGAAGAGGCCGTTAGGCCGGCCATCTTCAGCGGCATCATGAGCGACGCGCTGGCAGCGTCGCTCGCTCGGCACTCGCGCGTGCTCACGATCAACCGATTCCACAACGGGCACCCCGACCTCATACCGGCTGGACGCTACCCAAATGACGCCGTCCAGGCAGGCGATGAGGGTGTCGAGGTCAAGGCGACGAAGGGACGGGGCGCCGTCGATACCCGTGGCGCGCGAGAAGCCTGGCTCTCCGTTTTCCGTTACGAAGTTGACTCGACGACGCAGCCGGTCATCAACCGTGCGCCGACGCGTATCGTCGAGATTCTCCTAGCCAAATTGACCAGGGACGATTATCGGAAGAACTGCCCTGGTCCACTGGAGATTGAACGCTTGACAATTGCACATCTGCATCTTACCATTCCAGTGGTCGAGGGGGTCCGGGACGGGGGCATCGAGATGATGCTGCGACGCTTCGCCGATCCGGCGGTGCGCAGCCGCGTGTCGATCGAGGCAGCCATCCAGAAGATGAGCGGCGAGCCGGCCCGCCGGCTGGGGCTGTCGGACCGCGGCGTGCTGCGCCCCGGGCTGATCGCGGACGTCACCATTTTCAACCCCGCCACGGTCGTCGACCGGAGCGAGGGTTCCGAGATGAACCAGTACCCGCTGGGCATCTCCTACGTCGTCGTGAACGGGCAGTTGACCGCGGCGGTGGGGGAGCACACCGGGGCTACGGCCGGTGTCGTGCTATCTTGATGGAGAGATCGACAAACGGAGGAACTGATGCAGGTGGATCACCAGTCAACGGGCCTGGTTCCGGCCCCCGACTTCGAGGGGCGCTTCAAGAAAGCGATTCTCCGACAGGGGGAGCCGGACCGGGTGCCGTTGAGTGATTTCCTTGTCGACGCCGTCATCAAGCGCGAGTTCCTGCGCCGTGAGCTGGCAAAGGACGTCGTCGTCCAGTACGACGCGCATCGAATTGGGGGCGAAGGAACTGGTAAGCTCTCGCTCGATCTGGAGGTTGAGTTTTGCTATCGGGCCGGCTTCGACTTCGTGCCCATCCAGACGGGCCTCCAGCAGAAGACGCAGTCGATCGCGGGAGTCACCACCCTTGTTCGGGCGAAGTACGCCGCATTTGGTGATGAGGAACAGGAACGAGGCTGGGCGAACGAAGGTAACGGCGCCATCACCAACATGCGGGAATTCGAGAGCTTCCCCTGGCCCCATCCGGACGAGTTCGACTACAGCCCCTTCGAGGATGTGAAGAAGTATCTGCGCCCGGGCATGAAGGTCCTGGTCAACCTTGGTAAGCTCTTCACGGGAGTTTGGTGGCTCATGGGATTCGAGAGTTTCTGTCGGGCCACCCGGAGAGACCCCAACCTCATCAAGGTGATGTACGAAAAGGTCGGCGCTGCCCAGATGCAGATTCTCGACGTCGTGACCCGCTTTGACAGTGTGGGAGCGGTTGTCCATCCAGACGACCTTGCCTACGCCGAGGGGCTGCTGGTTCAGCCTCAGCATTTCCGGGAGCACGTTTTCCCCTGGCTGAAAGCAGCCGTCGATCTCTGCCATAGCCGTGGGATCCCGTTCATTTTCCACTCTGACGGGGACATCCGAACGCTCCTGGACGATATCGTGGCCTGCGGCGTAGATGCGCTCCATCCGATTGAACCCAAGGCTATGGATATTGTCTGGCTCAAACAACACTACGGCGATCGCCTCGCGCTGATGGGCAACATCGACCTGGGCTACACGCTGACGCGAGGGACACCAGAGGAAGTCGACGTCGAGGTGAAGCTCCGCATGAAGCAATTGGCCCCCGGGGGCGGTTATGCCTGTGGGGCGTCGAACTCCGTCCCCGAGTATGTGCCCTTCGAGAACTTCATGGCGATGCGGGAAGCGATCTTCAGGTACGGCCGGTACCCGATCCATTTGAACTGAGAGTTATTTGAACGCCCTCCGAGGCCATAGGAGCGCAAACGGCCAAAGGACGCACTCAGAGGCGCAACCGGCAAGTCAGTCGGTGGTTAGCGGTCGGCCGTCGGCAGAGCGACGACTCGGCAAGTCTGACGCCGGTGCCCCCCCCGAAGCCGACCGCGTGCCGACGAAACCGTGCGCTATTGACCGCTGCGCAGCGATCTGAACGTAGCGCGGGGG
>JACQGW010000373.1 GCA_016199325.1 Chloroflexota bacterium | reverse complement strand
TTAACAGCCGCCCGCTCTACCGTTGAGCTATCGGGGAATATGGGAGAATGGCGGTGCCGAAGGTGGGATTCGAACCCACAAGGCCTTGCGACCAGTAGTTTTTGAGACTACCGCGTATACCATTCCGCCACTTCGGCATCGGACGCTGGAGCGGAAGACGGGACTCGAACCCGCGACCTTCTCCTTGGCAAGGAGATGCTCTACCAACTGAGCCACTTCCGCGAAACGAGTGATGGGTGATGAGTGATGGGTGATGAGTAGGAGCGAATCCCACTCATTGCTCATCACCCATTACTCATGACTCGTCTGGTGCCGAGGAGGAGATTTGAACTCCTACACCTTGCGGTACGGCCCCCTCAAGACCGCGTGTCTGCCTATTCCACCACCTCGGCGTACAGCCCATTATAGCCCATGCCCGAAACGCATGTCAACCGGGTGAGCGGTCAGCAGTCAGCAGTCAGCAGTCAGCAGTCAGCGGTCAGCCGTCGGCAGGGATAGGAGCCAGGATGCCACTCGGCATCCAAGCCCCTGGCCTGCACGCCCCGTCGACCGCTGACTGCCGCCTGCCGACCGCTGACTGCTGACTGCCGACCGTCAGAGCACGAGCCAGATGCCCGCGACCGAGAGGACGGTGCCAGCGACGATGCGGCGGGTCAGGCGCTCGCCGAGGAAGAGGAGCGAGAGCGGCAGCGCGAAGAGCGGCGCAGTGGCCGAGAGCACCGTCGTCTTCCCAACGCCGGCCAGTTGCACCGCGAGGATGAACAGCACCGGGCTCGTCACGCCCGCCAGGCCCATGAGCGGCGGCACCACCACGAACCGCCAACCGAGCATCTGCCACGGGTGCGGCCGCTTTGACTGGCGGATGATCGCCAGGACCACGATGCCCGCAAAACCAAGCCGAACGGAGTTGGCGGCGAGCACGTCGATCTCTCCGACCGACAGCGCAACCTTGAGCAGCGCGCTGGAGCTCGCCCAGCAGACGGCGGCCAGCCCCGACAGGAGTAAGCCGTGCCGGAAGGCGGTCGGCGGCAGCGGCTTTACTTCCTGCACGGTCTTCCCGCTCGGACGTGCCACCAGATAGACACCGCCCAGGATGAGGAGCGCGCCCAGGACCAGGCGGGGCGTCAGCGGCTCGTCCAGGAACGCAGCGCCGGCGGCCAGCGTCAGCAGCGGGGAGGCGTTGGCGATGGGCAGCGCCCGCGTGATGCCGATGATCTGGCAGGCCCGGAAGTAGACGGAATCGCCGACGGCGTTGCCGAACAATGTCGAGACCAGCAGCCAGCCGACGGCGGCAGGCGGAATCGTGAAAAGGATGCCCGGTCCGCCTGCGACAAGACCGGCCAGCAGCGCGCCCACGACAGCGCCGCCCAGGCAGCGCAGAGTGTTCAGCCAGAGGATGTCGATCCATTTCGAGCCGAAGCGGATGCCAACCGACGTCACCGACCAGAGGAACGCCGCCCCCAGCGCGCTCAGCTCACCCATGCGCTTGGAAACCCTCCCTGGCTCACGTCCACTCCAGTCATCGCCCGGCGCGCGGCGCCACGAAAGTGTACACGGTTGCAGCGCCTCCTGCCAAAGCGACGGTTCGAGGTTCGAAGTTCAAGGTTCAGGGTTCAGGACGTGACGGCTCAACCTTGAACCCCGTTCCTACCCGCGCGGCGGGGCGACATTGCGCTTCTCGCCGCGGAAGGGAACGCCGATGAGGGTGATGCGCGGGGCGCTCGGCAGGGGGTGGGTCTCGACGTCGTGCGGGCCGGGGCGGAGGTCGAGCAGCACCCGGAGGAGCAGGCCGATGGCGCCGGCCGACCATGCCTGCGGAGCATTGGCCGTTGGGTAGCGAACCGGAAAGCCGGGGAATCGGCGCTCGAAGCCGGCGTACAGCTCCGGCAGCCGGTAGCTTGGGAAGTAGCCGGCCGCGTCGACGATCGACCGGGCGACCCGGCCGGCCGCGTCGCGGAAGCCGTAGCGGAGCAGCCCTGCGGCGATGAGCGAGTTGTCAAACGGCCAGATGCTGCCGTTGTGGTACGAGACCGGATTGTAGCCGACCATCTGCGTCGAGAGCGTGCGGATGCCCCAGCCGGAGAACAGATCCGGCGCCATCAGCCGCTCGGCAACCGCCCGGGCGTGCCGCTCGTCGACGATCCCCGACCACAGGCAGTGGCCGGGGTTCGATGCGATGGCGTTCACCTGCCGCTTGCGCCGGTCCAGGGCCATGGCATAGAAGCCCTCGGCCGGCATCCAGAACGCCTCCTGGAACCGCTTCTTCAGGTCGGCGGCCTGGGCGCGCAGCCCGGCCGCACGGGGCGATTCGCCGATGGCGTCGTAGATCTCGGCCATGCGGAGCTTGGCGTCGTAGACGTAGCCCTGCACTTCGCAGAGGGCGATGGGCGGCTCGGCGATCTCACCGCCGGCGAAGCGCACCGAATCGGGGGAGTCCTTCCACCCCTGGTTGCGGAGGCCGCGCGGCGAATGCGTTTCGTACTCGACGAACCCGTCGCGGTCGGCATCGCCGTAGCGGTCGATCCAGCGGAGGGCGGCCTCGGCGGCCGGCAGCAGCTCCCAGATGAGATCGAGATCGCCGGTCCAGCGGTAGGTCTCGCCGAGCAGGACCAGGTACAGGGGGGTTGCGTCGGCCGAGCCGTAGTAGGTCGCGTGGGGGACCTCGCCGACGACGGCCAGCTCGCCCCGGCGAACCTCGTGCGGAATCTTGCCGGGGGCCTCGTCGCGAAACGGATCGACGGTGCGACCCTGATACGCCCGCAGGGCGTAGAGCGCACCGCGAGCGAGCTCCGGGTTCAGGAACACGGTCTGATAGGCGGTGATCAGGCTGTCCCTGCCGAAGATCGCCATATACCATGGCAGGCCGGCGGCAGGAAGGGTGTAGGCGCCCTCCGTCCGGAGGCGGAGCGCGCTGAGGTCGTCGATCGATCGTTGGTAGGCGTAGAAGAGGGTGTGGTCGTCGGTCGCCAGGGATGGCGCTCGGAACGGCTCGCCGAGGAGGCGGGGTAGCGCCGCGATGGGCGTGTCGAGGATCTGGCAGGCAGGCCCCAGCCGTGCCGCCTGTGGCTCGCTCTCCGGGAAGACCTCGACGCAGGCGTCGAACGCCTCGTGTGGCCCAAGGCCAACGGTGTAGACGAGACGCCGGCCGTCGACCTGCGCCGCCGGGGTCGACCGGACGAGCGAATACCGCTCGAAGCCGTCCCGGCGGTAGTGGAATGCCAGGGAGCAGCCTTCGCACTGCTCGACGGTGACCGTTCCCTGCTTGAGCGCCTGGTGGCCGCGCACCTCGAAGACGTCCGCGAAATCGGCATCCAGTTGAAAGACGATCGTCACCTCGATCGGCATGGCCAGGTGATTCTGCAGGCTGATCGTCTCCTGAAGTCCTTCGCGGATGAGCCGATCGCGGACAATGGTGATGGCCCGCTCCGGCAGCGCCGTTGTGGCGCGGTTCGTTAAGTAGAACCGCGCAGCGTCGGTGGCCGTCTGTCCGGAGGTCAGGAGCTCGAGCGGGCAGTCGGTCAGCTCGAAGGTGAACTCGGAGAGGAAGCGAGTGTCGGCGACGAAGTAGCCGTGCTGCGTCCCAGCGGCGACGTCGCCGAGCTGATTGGTTACCAGGAAGTTCGTCCCCTGGATGATGGCGATCTCGGTCTCGAGCACCGTCGTGCGCCCCCGTCAAGCGGTAGTGGGAAGAGACCGGGCAAAGCGCATGCCAACCCCCGGTTGGCTTCTGGCCGGCGATTGGGGTAGACTACGAGGAGAGGGATCCTCCGCAAACCAGGACAAACCACAGGTGCGCCTGACCGGCGGACGCCGAGCGGTCGCGTCTGCCAGGGCTCGGGCGCCAGGAGAGCGCAGCAGAATGCCACGGTTTCAGATCCTCCCGGCTGAGGAGGGGTTCTACGACTGGTTCGAGAAGGGCGCATCCAACGCCGTCGAGAGCGCGCGGGCGCTGTACGCGCTGCTCAAGGAGTACGACGACGTCCAGCGAAAGGTAGCCCACATCACCGAGCTCGAGCACTATGGCGACTTTATCGTGCATGAGATCATCGATCTCCTCCACAAGACCTTTATCACCCCGCTGGAGCGCACCGAGATCCAGCGATTGGCAGGGGCCATCGACGACGTCGTCGACAACATCGAGGCAGCCGCCGACATGCTGCTGCTCTACAAGATCGAACGGCCAACGCCAGCGGCGATTCGACTGGGCCACATTATCCTCGAGTGCGCCGAGCAGATCGCGGTGGCGATGCCGATGCTGCGGGACAAGCGGAGACTGGCCCAGATCCGGGAGCGGACCATCGAGGTGAACCGGCTGGAGAACGAAGCGGACGGCGTCACCCGCAGCGCCATCGCCGAGCTGGTCGAACGTCCGGACCAGCTCTTCGACCTGATCCGCTGGAAAGAGATCTACGCGGTCCTCGAAGACGCGACCGACCGCTGCGAAGACGTCGCCGATACCCTGAACGCCATCGTCATCGAGAACGCCTGAGCAAGCGGGTGGAGTGAGCGTCTGATGGAGAGCGGGCTCGTCGTCGTCATCCTCGTCGTCATCCTCGGCCTCGCGTTCGAGTTCGTCAACGGGTTCCACGACGCGGCCAACGCCATTGCCACGGTGGTGGCAACGCGGGTGCTCAGCCCGCGGGCGGCCGTGCTCATGGCCGGCGGTCTCAATTTCGCAGGCGCCCTCTCCGGGACGGCCGTCGCGCTTACCCTGGGGAAGGGCATTGTCGACCCCAACTCGGTGACCCAGACGACCGTCGCGGTGGCGCTGGTCTCGGCGATCACCTGGGACATGATCACCTGGTACTTCGGGCTGCCGACCTCCAGCTCGCATGCGCTCGTCTTCAGCGTGCTGGGCGCCGGGGTGGCGACGGGCGGGCTTGACGTCATCATCTGGTCGGGCACGCAGAAAACGCTCTTTGGCATCGTGTATTCGCCACTGCTCGGCTTCGTGAGCGCCGGGCTGCTGATGATTGCCATCTACTGGCTGTTCTTTCGGGTGAAGGCAGCCGCCGTCAGCTCGCTCTTCGGCCGCCTTCAGCTCGTATCCTCGGCCTACATGGCCTTCAGCCACGGCGGCAACGACGGCCAGAAGACGATGGGGATCATTGCGCTGGCGCTGTTTTCGGCCGGCCTGCTGGGGCCCGAGTTCCACGTGCCGCTCTGGGTGATGGTGGCGGCGGGGACGGCGATGGGCGCCGGCACGGCGGCCGGCGGCTGGCGGATCATCAAGACGATGGGCCGTGGGTTGACGAAGCTCGCCCCCGTCAACGGCTTCGCCGCCGAGACGGCCGCCGGCACCGTCATCGAGATCGCGACCCGGATGGGCATCCCCATCTCGACGACGCACGCCATCTCGTCGGCCATCCTCGGCGTCGGCGCCTCCCGCGGCGCCCGGAGTGTCCGCTGGCAGGTGGCCGGAAGCATCATCACGGCCTGGATCCTGACGCTGCCGGCCTGCTTCGCACTGGGCTACGGGCTGATGAGCCTGCTGAACTGGCTGGAGGCCCTGGCGGGCCTTCGCTAGAAGCGCACGCGGACGTAGCCGAGGAAGGCCAGGACGAGGACGACCAGCGCCACCAGCAGGACGGCGTTGCCGGCGATGCTGAAGACAGCCATGCTCTCCATGCCGAGCCCGAGTTGGCGGCAGAACCGGCGGATCTGGCGCCAGGGGCGGAGGTGGTCCAGCGGCGTCAGGTCCGCCCCGCAGGTGCCGCAGACCTGTGATCGCCTCTGGTTCTTGCCGCAGAACGGACAGCGCCGTTCCGCCGTGATCAGCGCCATGGCCGTCCTCTGTCACGCGCGCGACGGGTGTTGATGCCGGATCTGTTTGTCGGCGTACAGTGCCCTGTCGGCGGCTTCGAGGAGCGCCTCCGGGTCCCGCTCGTGGGAGTGGACGGCCAGCCCAACGGAGATGCTCACGGCAACCGGCAGGTCGCCTCGGGCGTTCAGTGCCTCCAGCGCGGCCATCAGGCGTGAGATGGCGATGCGGGCGCTCGCTTCGTCGGTTTCTGGCATCAGGACGACGAACTCGTCGCCGCCGTAGCGCGCGGTGACGTCGGCGATCCGGAAGGTGCTGCGCAGCGCCCGCCCGACCGCCGCCAGAACGCGGTCGCCGATCCGGTGGCCGTGGGTGTCGTTCACTCGCTTGAAGTCGTCGAGGTCGAGGAGAGCCAGCGCCAGCGGCCGGCCATAGCGGTGGGCGCGCTCCCATTCCTGGCGGAACCGCTCCTCGAACGCCCGCCGATTGGTCAGGCCGGTCAGGAAGTCCTCATTGGCCAGGTGCTCCAGCTCGGCCAGCCGGCGCTGCTGGACCTGCCGCTGCCGATGGGCGTCGATCACTTCGGCAATCGTCTGTGGCAGCCGGGCAAACATGACGAAGTCCTTGACCACGTAGTCGGCCGCGCCGGCTTTCATGGCCGCGACGGCGACGTCGGTCGAGCGGCTCCCCGTCACCATGACGACCGGCACGTCCCAGCCCTGCTCGCGAATGGTCCGGAGGACGTCCAGGCCGCTGGCGTCCGGGAGGGCGTAGTCCAGAACGACGGCGTCAAAGGCCGTCGCTCGGAGCCGCTCCATAGCGGCATGGGCGTTGGAGGCTGTATCGACCGTGCAGCCACCGCGTGAGATCAGACACTCGGTGAGGAGATGACGGTGGAGCTCATCGTCGTCGACGAGCAGGATGCGGGGCGCCGGAATCGAGTTCCCATCGGTTTCGTTCATATCGCTTCACCGCCGGTCGGTTGATCGAAGTGTCGACGTGCGCATTATACACTGTCAAGTGGCTTTGCGTATCCCCCTCCGGGGTTAGGACTTCCAGGGCGTCACTCGTCATGCGTCATACGTCATGCGTCATGTCGGGTGGGTGGCAGAGTGGCGGGCAGGTGGGTGACGGGTGACGCATGACGCATGACGAGTGACGTATGACGCCCTGCCGGCCCTTTGCGAGCTTTCGCCGGCCCCAGGTACAATCATCCATAGGGCGTATCGACCGGTTCGCCCCTGAACGACCGCGACTGGAGGAGACCGTGACACAATCGACCGCCGCCGAGGTGCGCTGGGACCTGAGCGACCTCTACGCGGCTCCCGGCGATCCGGCGATCGAGGCCGACCTGGCGCGCGCCGCGGCGCTGGCCAGGGAGTTCGCCGCCCAGTACCGGGGCCGGGTCGCCGGCCTGAGCGCTGAGAGACTTCGGTCGGCGCTGGAAGCCTACGAGGGGATTCACCTGGTCGCCTACCGGCCGGCAGGCTACGCCGGCCTTGCCTTCAGCACCCATACGCAGGACCCGCAGCGACAGGCGCTGCTCGCGCGCGTCGAAGAGGCGATGACGGAGATTCACAACGAGCTGGTTTTCTTCGACGTCGAGCTGAAAGCGGCGACGGAGGCCGCCGTCGAAGGGTGGCTGGCTGCTCCGGCCCTCCAGAGCTACCACCACTACCTCCGGGCCGTCCGGGTCTTTGCTCCGCACACGCTCTCCGAGCCGGAGGAGCGGCTCGCCGCCAGGCTGAACCTGACGGGCGCCAGCGCCTGGGATCGGCTGTACACCGAGGTGACCGGAAGTCTGCGCTTCCCGGTGGTGGTCGACGGCGAAACCCGGGAGCTGACCGACGCCGAGGCGCGGGCGCTGCGGACCTCGCCCGACCGCGACCTGCGCCGCCGGGCAACCGAGGCGCTGGCCGGCGGCTACGCGGCCCAGAGCAAGGTCCTGACGTTCGTCTTTAATACGCTGTTCCAGGATCACAAGCTAAGGCTCGACATCCGGCACTACGCGCAGGTGATCGAGCCGACGGCACTGGAGAATGAGCTGTCGCCCGAGGTCATCGAGGTCTTGATGGCGGCGTGTGAGGCGAACTACGAGCTCGCCCAGGAGTACTACCGGCTCAAGGCGAAGCTCCTGGGCCTCGAGGGCGATTTCCGCGTCCACGACTTGATGGCGCCCTACACCCGCGAGGAGCGGAAGTACACCTTCTCCGAGGCCCGGGACCTCGTCCTGGCGGCCTACGACCGGTTTTCGCCCGCGTTCCGGGCACGGGCCGAGGAGTTCTTCACGAGGCGCTGGATCGACGCGCCGCCGGTTCCCGGCAAGCGCGGCGGCGCGTTCTGCTCGGGCATGACGCCCGACCTCCATCCGTACGTCCTGACGAACTTCACCGGCCGCCTGGACGACGTCTTTACGCTGGCCCACGAGCTGGGCCACGGCGTCCACTTCGCGCTCGCCGGCCGGCAGACGCTGGTCAACTACCATCCGACGACGCCGATGGCCGAGCTGGCCAGCGTCTTCGGGGAGATCCTGCTAGCCAACCACCTGCGGGCGGTCGAGACCGATCCGGAGGTCAGACGGACGGTCGTCAGCGGAATGGTGGAGGACGCCGCCGCGACGATCTTCCGCCAGGTGATGTACACGCGGTGGGAGCAGCGGGCACACGGACGGCGCGCCGAGGGCGTCGCAACCGCCGACGAGTATTCGGCGGTCTGGCTCGAGGAGAACCGCCGGCTCTACGGCGACACGACCATCTTCGAACCGCTCGACCGCTGGGGCTGGATCGCGATCCCGCATTTCGTCCACTATCGGTTCTACTGTTTCAGCTACGCCTTCGGGCACCTGCTGA
>JACQGW010000030.1 GCA_016199325.1 Chloroflexota bacterium | reverse complement strand
TCCTCGGTCTGGGAACTCATAGGAACTCGTAGGAACTCATGGGAACCCCGTCATGCTGAGCCGCAGCGAAGCATCTCCCGGACGCTGCAGGGTCGAGGCCGGGGAGATGCTTCGCTGCGGCTCAGCATGACGGGGGGACGTGGCTGGGTCGAGGCCGGGGAGATGCTTCGCTGCGGCTCAGCATGACGTCAGCATGACGGGGGGACGTGGCAGGGTCGAGGCCGGGGAGATGCTTCGCTGCGGCTCAGCATGACGGGGGGACGTGGCAGGGTCGAGGCCGGGGAGATGCTTCGCTACGACGGGTGGGACACCGGCAGGCAGAGAACCTGGGGTCAGTCAGATAGGGCGCCAGGGTGGGGGCGTCTCGCATGCCGCGCACTTCCAGGACCGCGGCTCCGCAGCCACCGGTCCCGAATCCCGGTCCCTTAAAGGACCGGGACTCCGGGACCGGCTGATCCGGTCGCGTCCGCCGGTCCCGAATCGTGGTCCCCATCCGCATCAAGCGAAGGGCTGGCGCATCGGCCGGGGACGAACTGTCAGCGGATTCTGGGAGCGGATTGCTCGGATTGAACCCGACGGGCGAGACCGCGCCGGCCAGAAGCAGCCGTCGCCGCCGGCCATGACGGCCAATCGCTCACCTTTCGCTCGTCCAACGCATAGGTTGGCGCATCGACGATCGCACCGGCTGCGCCGGGATCGACGCCACCGGACCAATCCGCTCAATCCGCTCCCAGAATCCGTTGACAGCTCGTTCCCCACGACACCACTCCGGCTTCGCTTGCTGCGGATGCGGTCCCGGAATCCCGGTCCCCCAGAGGACCGGGACTCCGGGACTCGCCCGATTCGCTCGCGTCGACCAGTCCTGCCCCCGACCCCCGCGTCGCACTACTCCCGCACGATGGGGAAGCTGCTGCGGTACAGGCGCTCGGCCAGGACGAACTGGCGCTCGGCGCTAATGGTGGGGCCGGCGTCGGTGCGGGCGCCGACACGCCAGCGGTAGATGCCGGCCGGCCACCCCACCGTCGAGACGGTCACGCTACGGTCGGTCGAGTAGCTCCTGACGAACATCGACGTACCCCCGGCATCCCGCACTTCGACCTGGTACTCGACATAAGGGCCGGACCAGGTCAGCGTCACGCTGCTCCCACGCAGGTAGAGAGCGCCGTCGGCCGGCGACGACATCGCGATGAGACAGCCGCCGCCGGACGTGGCGTCGAAGAACGCATCCGAATAGTACTGCGCCAGGATCTCTCGGTACTGGTAGCCCTGCTGCGCCATGCCGTAGGCGCCGTCCTGGCAGAGGCCGACGCCGTGGCCGTAGCCGCCGCCATAGGCAGTGACCGCACGGATGGAGCCGTCGGCGTTCCGCTCGAAGGAGAAGACGAGGTTGGCGCTGCGAAAGAGAAACGGGTCGTCGGCCGACCGGCGGAGGACGAACCGGATCCAGTATTCCGAATGGACGTCCCACGTGCGGTCCTGCCCATTCCGCCGCCCGGTGATCCGGAACGTCAGAATCTTGCCGGAGTTGCCCCGGCGGATGGCGGCCATGCCGACGAGAGTGCCGAGCTCGCCTACGCGATACTGCGCCGAGATCCCCGCGGTCGAGCTGACCGGGATTGAAGGATGAGACAGGTACGTATCCAGCGTGGCTTCGAGCTTCTCACGCTGCCACGTGACCGGCCAGCGATAGACGCCGGGGGCCGTCACCTTGCAGAAAGCGTCCGGCGACTGGCCCGCGCCCCAGAAGCCGGCGGCAGCGTCATCGGTGGAGAGATTCAGCCGCGCGGGCGCCGCCGCCGGGCTCGGCAGGTGGTCACGCCGGCCGACGGTGTAGCTCTGGCCGCCATCGGCGCCATGGCCGCCGCACGACGCGCTGTAGAAGCCGGTGATGACGCGCCCACCTGCAGTGAGCACCTCGTAGCCGGTAGACGTGACGGCGTTGTCGGTCACGTCGTTCACGTTGGCGGGATTCCAGACCTGGTCGCGGGTGTCGGCGTAGAGCCACCCGCGCGCGAGCGTGACGGCGACGGCATAGCTGCGGGCGGCGACGGCCTGCGCCTTGAGCGCCTCGAATCCGCCGTTCGAGCCCCACCAGGCCGGCATTTCCGACGGGACGACGCCCCGCAGGTATTCGTTCATGTCCATCGTCCGGAGCGACCCGTCGGTCTGCCTGATCTGGACGCTGCACGGCACCATTGCCGAGGCGCGGACGCGTGGCTCGCCGTCGGGCTCGGCAAAGAGACCGAGCTGATCGCCGGGGCGGAACGCTTCGGCCAGACGGTCCAACCGAGGGTCGGCCGCGGATGGCAGGAGGGCGAAGTCGACGCGGGCCGGGGACTCGGCGCCGACGAGGACGCCGGGGCGACTGGCGCCAACGTAACCCGACGCGATGCACGTGACTTCATGCACGCCCGGCTGGATCGGCAGATGGAAGTTCCCGTCGCCGGCGGTCCAGGCTTCAGCGCGCTGGAAGCGAGCGCCGAGCCGGGCGCCGCCGATGGGCTGGCCGGTTGCGAGGTCGGTCACCCGCCCGACGACAGCGCTCGACGCGCTGGCCCTGAGGGCGCTGCGCCAGGTGTCCCAGGCAGCCGCGGCGGCCGGGGCAACCAGTGCGGCGCGGAGCAGGGTACGGCGATCGAGTCGCCGTGGCGTCAGACGGTGCATGCAGCCGTCAAGCCGTGCTCATCTACTCGGTCGGCGGGCTGTAGGTGGAGAGCGGAACGAGGAACGGCCGGCGGCCGCTCCGCTGGATGGCCAACGGCTCGTCGAGGCCCGGCCGGCTGAAGCAGACCACCGAGACGCCGCTCTGGCGCCGGATCGCCCGATGCCAGCGCGTGCCGCAGATCGGGCAGGCAAACGCCTCGACCTTCATCGCCGGTCCATGTCGGAGCAGGATCTGGGCGCAGCAGCGCTCCGTGATGGGGTCGTGGCCGTCGGCGGCGGCCAGATAGGGAAACTCGGCGCCTTCGGCGACCCGGACTCGCCGCACGAACGCCTGGCTGTCGCGGACGCGCACAAAGCGGTCCGGTGCCTCCTTGCGCCACTCGGTGGAGCATTCGAGACACTCAAACGCCTCGCCGGCGGGGTAGAAGCGTCCGTACGCCAGGATCCAATCCTCGCAGCAGTCGGGCAAGACGGTTCGTCGGGTCATCGGCCAGCCTCCGGCCGGTATTATAGCACGCGGGGGCGCCGCCTGGTATAATGGCGCCGCTTTTCGGGAGGGTGCTGTGATCCCCGTGCGGCTCGCGCTTCGCAACTTCCTGTCGTACGCCGACGATTGCCCCCCGCTGATCTTCGACGGCTTTCGCCTGGCCTGCCTCGCCGGCGACAACGGCCACGGCAAGTCGGCCATTCTGGATGCCATGACCTGGGCACTGTGGGGCAAGGCGCGCACGAACGACGACGATCTCGTCCATCAGGGTCGCACCGAGATGGAGGTCGACTTCGAGTTCCTCCTCGGCGATACCCGGTACCGGGTCATCCGCAAGCGCGTCCGCCCACGGCGGGAGCGCGGCGCCGGCCAGACGGTACTCGACCTCCAGATCGGCGGCACCGGCGGCTTCCGGTCGATCGCCGGCAATGCCGTGCGGGAGACCGAGAAGAAGGTCGTGGACATCCTCCGGATGCCCTATGAGACCTTTATCAACTCGGCGTTCCTGGTCCAGGGGCGCGCCGACGAGTTCACGCTCAAAGCTCCCGCCGACCGGAAGCGCGTGCTCGGCGACATTCTTGGGCTGGCGATCTACGACGAGCTGGAACGGCGCGCCCGCGACTGCGCCAGAGAGCGCGACGCCGCGCTCCGGGAGCTGAAGGCAGCCATCGACCAGATCGACCGCGAGCTCCAGACGCGCCCTCAGCACGAGGAGGAGCTACGCCGCCTCCTGGGAGAGATCGAGATGGCGCAGGCGCGGGCGGATGCCGCGCAGGCAGCCTATCAGGCAGCACGCGACCGACAGGCGCTCGCCGCCGAGCGCCGGCGCCGACTGGTCGAGCTCCAGCGCGACGTGGCCGATGCCGAGCGGGAGTGCCGCCAGGTCGAGGCCGAAGTCCTGCAGCGGCGCCGGCGCGTCGAGCAGTACGACGCGATCCTGGCCCGCCGCACCGAGACGCTCGACGGCTTCGGCCGGCTGACCGAGGCCAGGCAGCGAAGCGAAGCGCTCAGCGCGCTCGCTCAGCGGCAGGCGGCGCTGACGGAGCGACGGCGGCAGCTCCAGCGCGTCGTCGACGAGGCGAAGCACCGCCTCGTCGGGGATCGGGAGGCATCCCTGGCCAGACTGGAGCTGCACCGGAAGCGCATCGCCGATGGAGCGGGCTTCCAGGCCGAGCTGGTCGAATCCCGCCGCCTCCGAGCGGCGCTCGACGACCGCCAGCAAGAGCTTGACGCTCTGCGCAAGGCGCAAGAGGAGGTCGTCGAGCGGATCCAGATGCTGCGTGCCGATAACACCCGCTTCAAGGAGGAGATGGAGTCGCTGGCGGACCGGATCCGCCGGCTTGGCGGCGACGACGCCAGGTGTCCGCTCTGCGAGACCGAGCTGGGCGTCGACGGCAAGCGCCGCCTGCGGGAGACGCTGAACGCCGAAGGCCAGCATCATAAGGGCCGGTATCGTGAGAACGAAGCGCAGGTTCGCACGCTGACCGACGAGCGCACCAGACGGGACCGCGAGATCCAGCAGATGGAGCAGCGGCTGACCCAGGAGCGCCGCCGGCTGGACGGCGCCATCGGCTCGCTGGAGGCGCGGCTTGGCGAAGCCGAGCAGGCCGCCGCCGCCGCCGCCAGAGACGAGGCGGTGATGGCCGAGATCGACCGCCGGCTCTCCGCCGGGGAGTTCGCACGTGACGAGCAGCTCCAACTGGGCGCCGTGCTGGAAGAGCTTCAGACCGTGCGCTACGACGCCGACGAACACCGGAGAATGGTCGAGGACACTCGCCGCCTCGCCGAGTACGAGGAGCGGCACCGCCAGCTCGCCATGGCGGAATCGAGCGTCGAGCAGGAGCGCGAATCGCTCTCGACGGCGCAGGCACTGCTGGAACGGCGGAGCCAGCGGCGGGCCGAGCTCGTGCAGCGGCACGCCGAGCTCGGCGCGGAGCTCAAGGCGATGGGCGACGTCGACGCCGAGGTCGGCCGCGCCGACGCCGAGCTCCGGGAGGCGTCGGCCAGACTCCGCGACAGGCTCGACCGGCGGGCGCGGGTTCAGCAGCAGATCGACAGTTGCGAGCGGCTGGAGGCCGAGCGGCAGCAGCGCCTGGCGGAGCAGCAGGAGGCGGCGAAGGAGAAGGGGATCTACGAGGAGCTGGCCGTTGCCTTCGGCAAGAAGGGCATCCAGGCGATGATCATCGAGACGGCGCTGCCGGAGATCGAGCTGGAGGCCAACACGATCCTCAGCCGAATGACCGACAGCCGCATGCACGTGACGATCGAGAGCCAGCGGGACAGCAAGAAAGGCGACACCATCGAGACGCTGGACATCAACATCGGCGACGACCTCGGCACCCGAAGCTACGAGAGCTTCTCCGGAGGCGAAAAGTTCCGCGTGAACTTCGCCATCCGGATTGGGCTCTCCAAGCTGCTCGCCCGTCGTGCCGGCGCCCGCCTTCAGACGCTCGTCGTCGACGAAGGGTTCGGCACCCAGGACGCCGGCGGGCGGGAGAAGCTCGTCGAGGCAATCTCGACGATTCAGGACGACTTCGAGAAGATCCTCGTCATCACCCACATCGACGAGCTCAAAGACCAGTTCCCGGTCCGTATCGAGGTCACCAAGACGGCCGAGGGGTCGACGTTTGTCTTGGCCTGATGCCTCAAGTCACAGCATCCGGATGGCCTCCAGATAGCGTAACAGGCATCGCACCGCCGCTTCGACGATTTGCTCACCCTTCGCCGCCGTGCCCGCCGTCGGGTCGCCGGCCACGCCGGTGGGCTGATCGCGCTGGAGGTGGTCGACCAGGCCGAAGCCGGCTGCCAGGATGCCGCGCCGAGCCGGCCACGCCGTCGGCCCTGTCAGGTGGGGACCGATGAGCTCGGTGGCTACCAGGTGGGGCTGCAAGAACAACTGGAGCGAGGTCTCCATCTCGCCGGAGTGGCCGATGGAACCGCCGTCGGTCTGGCTGATGGCGGCCATCTCCTCGCGCATCAGGTCCCAGTAGGTCACGACGGCGGTGGGTACGCCCTCCGCAGTGAGCCTGGTGACGACCGGCTGGAGGAAGTTCCCGCCATGCCCGTTCAGGAGGACGATCTTGGCGAAGCCGTGGGCGTGGATGCTGGTGCAGACGTCCACGATCAGCGCGTCGAGGGTCTCCGGCCGGAGCGAGATGGTGCCGGGGAAGCCCATGTGATACGGCGATACCCCCCACCAGATCGGCGGAGCGACGACGATCGGGAATCGCTCGCTGCGCTCGGCCGCCCTTTGCGCGATGCTCCAGGCATCGCAGATGTCCGTGTTCAGCGGCAGATGCGGCCCATGCTGCTCAATCGAGCCCACGGGCACGATGGGGATTCCTTCGGCCTTCGCCACCTCCTCGATCTCGCCTCGCCGCATCTCCTGCCAGAGTACCTTCCTGGTCATCCGGGCAACCTCCGCCATTCATCCCAATGAGTGGTGCATCCGGCGAATCCATTGGAGATTGGCCGGCGCGTGCATTGTCATACCTCTGTGGTGTACCTGTCAATTCGATCCCATTCTGAGGGCTTGACCCGCCAGTATTGAGTGGCGTACAGTGGGCTGGCCGCCTGTGCGCTGTCCCAACGAACTGGGCGGGCGGCCTCCGGGTCCCGCGTGTGCACGGTACAGGCGACGAGCCACGACTGCTGCCGCGCTCGACCGAGCTGTATCGTGTCTCTTCTCCGTCGATGCGGAACAACCGTCGCGATGAGGATGGCATGGCACACCTACCACCACGCAGCTTCCTCCGGCTCCTGAACCGGTACCTCATGGTGCCGGCCTTCCGGCTCGGCCTTGGTCCAGTCATGGGCAATCCGTTCACGGGCTACATCATGGTGGTGAAGAACGTCGGCGCTCGGACGGGCAGAGCCCGGTACGTGCCGGTCAACTATGCCATTCTCGACGGCCAGGTCTACTGCCTGGCCGGGTTTGGCCGGGTCTCCCACTGGTACCTGAACCTCCGGGCACAGCCCGGCGTCGAGCTCATTCTGCCCGGGGGAACGCTGGCAGGGGTCGCCGAGGAGGTCGACAACCCCGACGAGCAGCTTCGGGCGGTCCGGCAGATCTTGAGAAATGCGGGCTTCGCCGGGTTCGCGCTGGGGTTCAACCCGCATACGGCGACCGACGATCTGCTGCGCAGCAAAGTCAGCGGCTTCCCTGTCCTCCGCTTTCGCCCCGTGGGCATCGGGAATGGCCCAAGCGACCCCGGCGGCTGGCTGTGGATCCTGTTGGCAGTGCTCGGCGCCGGCTGGATCCTGCGGCGCGGACGGATCTTGCGGCCGAGCGTCCGACCTGGTATACTTCGGGAGCAGCGTTCCGAAGGGGAGTAACTGCCGGTCTGACCGACCGAGGGCGGGATCAACATGCTGGGGATGACCCTGGTCCCGCCGGGTAGCCACCGCTAGCCCAGCCAGACCTTCGGCCCACGTCCAGCCGCGCGAGCGGGACGGGGTGGGTCGAGGGTTTTTCTTTCTTGCCCCCGGCCACAGACGTGAGCTGAGCAACTGGAGGATCGGGGGCATGGCTACCTTCTGGCAATCGCTCCTCTTCATCGTCGCCGCCGAGATGGGCGACAAGACCCAGCTCGTCTCGCTGGCGTTCGCCACTCGTTTCCCCGTCCGCACGGTGCTGGCCGGGATTCTGGTCGCCACCTTGCTCGTCCACCTCTTCTCGGTCGCCATCGGCGAGCTGCTGGGCCTGGCGCTCCCCGGCTTCTGGCTGGCCATCGCCGCCGGCATCGCCTTCGTCGGGTTCGGCCTCTGGACGCTCCGGGGCGATTCGCTGGGCGACGGCGAGGCGAAGAACGCGCGCCGCTTCGGACCGTTCCTGGCCGTCGCCGTGACATTCTTCCTGGCGGAGCTCGGCGACAAGACGATGCTGATGACGGTCACGCTGGCAAGCCAGCAACGGGCGTTTGTGCCGGTCTGGCTGGGCTCGTCGCTGGGGATGGTCGTCGCGGACGGCATCGCCATCCTGGTGGCCATCGTGGTCGGACGGCGGCTGCCCGAGCGGGCGATCCGGTACGCCGCCGCGGCCGTGTTCATCCTGTCGGGCATCGTGACCATCGGCGACGCGCTCCTGTAGCACCCGCAATGCAGGACCCCGGTGGTATACTGGGAAGTGAGCGGCACGCGGAGGGGTCGATGAATCGGAAGCCGGCGCTCATCGCCAGCGGTGCAATCGTCGCGGGGATGCTGGCGCTCAGCATCTGGGCCTGGGTGCAGCTTCCGGCCGGCGCCCGGATGCCCGTCCACTGGGGAATCCAGGGCACCCCCGACCGATACGGCGACAAGGTCGAAGGGCTCCTCGTCCTGCCGCTCATCGCCGTCGCCGTCGTCGCCCTGTTCGCGCTGATCCCATTGATCGAGCCGCGCCGGCGGAACCTGGAGCGATCGCATCTGGCGTACACGGCGGTCTGGATCGCGACGGTCCTGGTGCTGGCGGCCATCGACGTGACCGTCGTGCTCGCCGCGCTCGGGCAGGCCGTCGACATCCCCTCGGTCATGGCGATCACGATTGGGCTGCTGTTCGTCGTGATGGGTCGCGTCATGGACCGGATCCGGAGCAACTTCATCTTCGGCATCCGGACGCCCTGGACGCTCTCCAGCGAGCTCGCCTGGGCCGAGACCCACCGGCTTGGTGGCCGGCTGTTCATCCTCCTCGGCACTCTCCTCATCCTGTCGGCGCTCGTCGGCAACGCCCTGCTGGTGTTCGGGCTCATGCTGGGCGGAAGCATCGTCCTGTTGGCGGTGCTCGTCGCGTACTCGTACCACATCTGGAAGACCGATCCGAACAAGCAGTCGATCGGACGTGGCTAGGGGCCAGCGCGGCCGGCCTCGCTCATGGCGTCGACGAGCGACTGGAGCAGTCGGAAGGTGACCTCATACTGCTGGCGGAGGGCTGCGACCTTCGGCCGATCTGCCCGGGCCTGCGCCTGAGCAGCGGTGGCCGGGCCTGTCTCGACCTCCCGCAGCAGCCGGTCGCTCTCGTCGAGGGCGCTCGTCACCATCGCCAGCTCGGCGGCGACCGTCGTTCTCATGAGCTCCGCCAGAACCTGCCGGTAGTCTCGCTCGGCGACGTAGAACTTGCCGCGGCGGCCGGGCGGCCACACTCGGCGAACGAGCCGCAGCCGCTCCAGCATGTGCACGTTGACGCTCGCCGTTCCCTTGGTGATGCCGAGCCGACCGGTGATCTCAGTCACGCTCAAAGGCGTGTCGGCGAGGTAGAGCAGGGCGTAGGTGCGTCCCAGGGCGATGGGCAAACCGTACAGCGCCATCGCTCGGCCGAGCGCGTCGACGACAACCTGACGAGCCTCACTCAGTTTCCGGTCTTGTTCATCCATGATCGATCAACGTTTCGTTTGTTCCAAACATCCACTCGCATTGTCGCGCCGGATGAGGGCGAGCGCAACTGGCACTCCGGGCAGTTGCATTCGACGCAGCCTGGGAGTACAATACCCATAGATGTTTGGAATGTACCAAACATAGCGCGGAGTCGACCGGTACGTTCGGCAAGCTCGTAGGAACTCGCAGGAGCTCGTGGGGACTCCGTCATGCTGAGCCGCAGCGAAGCATCTCCCGATGGCCGCTCAATCGAGCTGGAGAGATGCTTCGCTGCGGCTCAGCATGATGGAGGAGGGAGGGTCTTGGCAGGGCAGCGTTCCCACGAACTCCCACGAGTTCCTACAAGGTCCCGCGAGTTCCCACGAGTTCCCACGAGCCCCGAGACCGGCGGCGAATGAGGAGGTCCTGCCGTGGAGCGCATCCTCAAGTGGACACTGCCCGCGCTCGTCGTCGTCGAGGCCGCCCTTGTCGGCACGGGCCGGCTGGACGTCGGCACCGCCGTCGGCGTCGTCGTCGGGATCGAGGTGCTGCTGGCGCTCGTGGCCGGGCGGCAGATCGTCGTCGCCGTGCGTCGCTATCGTCAGAATCGGGCGGCGGGTGTCGACCTCTGGCAAGCTGTGGAGGACGGGCTTACGGTGCTTCTCCCCAGCCCCGTGGCGCGCGTCGTGGCGATGGAGCCCCTCCTCTGGCTCTGCCTCTGGCAATGGCTCTTCCGGCGCCGTTCGCCAGGGTCGGAGGAGTTCGCCTACCATCGGCGATCGATCGTCGGATCGCTCCTGGTCGTGGTGGTTGTGACAACACCGGTCGAGCTCCTCCTTTTCGAGATGATCGTGCCCTGGGCCTGGCTCCGCTGGCTTCTGATCGTCGGCGCCATCTACATGCTGATCTGGGCGTTCGCCTTCCACGCCTCGCTGCTCGTGCTCCCGCACCGCCTGGAGGCATCCGCCATTCGCGTCCGCTACGGCGCGCTGACGCGCGGCCAGATTCCCTACGCGCAGATCGCCGAAGTGGAGCACAAGCGCCGCCGGGCGCCGAAAGGCAACGACGGCTTTCAACTGGCCGCAGATGAGAACGCGGGCTACCTGACGGTCGGCGGGCGGACCGATGTGACGCTGCGGCTCCGGGCACCGGTCGCGCTGGAAGGCGTGCTCGGCCCGACGGTGCCCGTGAGCACCCTCCACCTCGCGGCCGACGATCCGGCACAACTGGCGCACGCGATCGGCAGGCGCATCGGCCCGGGGTTGATGTCTTCTGAAGGAACCGTTTCGCATGGACGTAGTGGCGCGTATCCTGGCTGTGGTCGGGATCGGGATGGTCGAGCTGTGGGCGGCCATCCCGGCCGGCCTGGCGCTTCAGCTTGACCCTGTGGTGACGGGCGTGTCGGCGGCAGGCGGCAACATCGCCGGCTCGGCTGTCGTCGGGCTCCTGGGCGAGCGCGCGCGGACGTGGCTGATCCTTCGGCGTGGGAGAGGTCAGAGCCGACACCACGGCCGGCTCTCCCGCATCTGGCGCCGCTACGGAATCGTGGGGCTGGCTCTGGCGGCGCCAATGGTGACCGGCGCGCCGCTCGCGACGGCCCTCGGCATGGCCCTCGGCGCGCCGATGCGCTACCTACTGGCCTGGATGGCGCTGAGCATCGTCTTCTGGAGCGTCGTCCTGACCGCCGCCGCCGTCCTGGATCTTGCAGGCATCAAGGCGCTGTTTCCCTGACCTTCCGAACCAGATCCTTGAAAGACTGACCAAGCAAGAGGACCCCCATAAGGCATCTTACCTGGCGATCTTGGCGTCCTGGCGATTCGACCTCCCCAAAGCCTCCGTCAGTCTGCCGGCGCCGCGACGGCGAACGGCGCGCCCCAGCGGTCCCAGTAGGATACCTCCTCAACGGGACGGCGCGTCAGCGACCCGAACTGCTCGGCCGGGTGGCCGAGTGGGATGAGGGCCATGGTCTCGACGTGCTCGGGGATGCCGAGAGCGACGCGCAACTCGGCCTCGCGGGCGCGGTGGATCGTCGTCAGGCAGGTGCCGAGACCGTAGGCGCGGGCGGCCAGCATCAGGTTCTGGACGGCGGGATAGGCCGACGAGCCGAAGGTGATGGCGCCGGTGCCGGTCGGCGGCGGCGAGCCGGCAGTGCGCTCCAGGCAGACGACGATCAGGATCGGCGGCTCGTCGCCCATGTGCTCGGCCAGGTGGTACGCCTTCTTCCAGAGCCGCTCGCGCCGGGGATCGGGCTGCGGCGGGTACGGGTAGACGTCGGCGAAGCTGCGGCGGTAGACGTCTCCGACCGCCGCCCGAAGAGCCGGGTCGGCCACGACGACGAAACGCCACGTCTGGGCATTGCCTCCGTTTGCGGCCCGCGTCGCTGCCTCGATCAGGTGGCGCACCACCGCCACCGGCACCGGGTCCCGGCGAAACCGCCGGATCGACCGGAGCGTGTACACGGCATCAAAGAGCGACATCCCTTGACGTTCTGCTTCTTCGGGCATCGCGCGCCCTCCTTCACCCATCGGCTCCGACCTCGGGCCGGGCGCCGCTATTATAGCGGTTTTCGTCATGCGTCATGCGTCATCCCACGTCACTCGTCATGCGTCACCCGTCACCCGTCACCGACCACGCATGACGCTTGACGCATGACGCATGACGTATGACGTCTCACCCGATCCCGAGAGCGCCGCGGCCGACGAGGAACGCGCCGATGGCGATGGCGAGGACGCCGGGAAGACGGCCCGCCCAGGGGAGCAGGTGTCGCCACGGTGCGGGAAGCGGAGCCGTCGGCACTCTGCCCTGGAATGGGGCGGCGGCCTGGCGGCGCCAGCGCTCGAAGATCGTGGCGAGCGCGCCGGCCAGGGCCATTGCCGGGATCGTGCCAAGTCCGACGGCGCCGAGGACGGCCGCGCCCGCCGATGGCGAGCCCGCGGCGACGGCCGCCGGCACGAAGGCGTAGACCACCGGACAGGGCAACAGGCCGTTCAGGACGCCCAGGAGCCAGGCCTGGCCGGGGCCGGCCGGGGGCACGAGCCCGCGGAGCGGCGCGCTCAGGGCGACGAACAGTCGGGTCAGGGGGTCGGCATCGGCGTTACCGCCGGTCCGCAGGCCCAGCAGGCGAAGCCCGGCGATGCTCAGCGCGACGCCGGCCACGATCGCGACCGCGCTCTGCAGGCCGGCCAGGGCGGCGACCACCCAGAGCGACTGGCCGATGGCGCCGGCGATGGCGCCGACCGTCGTGTAGCTGGTCAGGCGGCCGACCGTATAGAGGACCGTACCGGAGAGACCGAATCGCCGGGTCAACCGAGCGCGTGACGCCGCGATGGCGAACCCGCCGCACATCCCGACGCAGTGCAGTGAGCTGGCCAGCCCGGCGAGGACGAGCAGGAGCAGGGCAACGCCGGTCCAGTCGCTCGTCGCAGCCGGGAGCAGAGGGTTTGCGTGGAGATGTACCCCGCTGTGATCCATTTGACTTATCCTCCACAGTGGAGTGGAGCGTGATCGGCAAGCGGTGCCGGGAATCCCATGGTAGACCGGGGCCCGGGCGCTGAAGCGCCAACTCCGAACCATGACGCTCCCTGGCCCGTTGTTGGCGCTTCTGCGCCCGGCGCCTCGACTGCTGGGAACCGACCCGCTTGGCAGCGCCCGTTGGCCGCCACTACGAGGCCCCCACCGTCTCATTTGAGGCGGTTGCCTGCCAGGTGATATGCTCGCGCGCTCTGAGCGAATTGCCGAGGACGAAGACGCTGCTGAGGATCATGGCGAGCGCGGCCATCCAGGGCGCCAGCACGCCGGCGAGCGCCAGAATCAATCCGGTGGCGTTGTAGACAACCGCCCAGAAGAGGTTGACGATCATCGTCCGGCGGACACGCCGCGCCAAACGCAGGACGGCCGGCACGTGGCGGAGGTCGCTGCCGATGAAGGTCACGTCCGCCGCTTCACGTGCCAGGTCGGTGCCGCAGCCGAGAGCTATGCCGACATCCGCCGCGGCCAGGGCAGGGCCGTCGTTGACGCCGTCGCCGACCATGGCAACACGCCGGCCGGCCAGGCGGGCGGCGGCGATAGCGTCCACCTTGTCCTGCGGCAGCAGGCCGGCTCGAACGTCGGCCACGTCCAGGCCCACCTGCTGGGCCAGCGCGCGGGCCGGCCCGGCGGCGTCGCCGGTCAAGATCGAGACCCGTTTCCCGTCATGTCGAAGGGCGTCGAATGCTGCCGGTGCTTCCGTGCGAGGCTCTCCGGCGAACCGGAAAACGGCGCGCACGCGGCCGTCCCACCCCAGGTAGGCCGTCGAGGCCGGATCCAGCGCGCCATCTGTGGCCCGGCGGTTGTTGCCCGGCGCCCCGACGGCGTCGAATCCGATGCGCTCCATCATGCTCAGGCTGCCGAAGGCGCTGAGACCGGCGTCGCCGTTCAGGCGGCCAACGCTGCCCAGCCCGCTGAAGAGCCGCGCCTCCCGGACCGCCGGCAAGGCCAGTCCGCCTGCAGTCGCCTCGGCCAGCACCGCACGGCCGATGGGATGGGGAGACCATCGGCTCAGCGCCGCCGCGCGGGCGATCAAGGTTGACTTCCGGTCTGGCGCATCGTCACCCGAGCTGTCTGCGGCGGGGGTATCCAGCGCGACGACGTCGGTGAGCCGCAGCGCCCCGGTGGTGATCGTGCCGGTCTTGTCAAAGAAGACCTGCTGAATGTGCGCCAGGCGCTCCAGCACCTCGCCGCTCCGGATGAGGGCGCCGTGCCGAGCCGCTTCGCCAAGGCCGACCCAGGCGGCCAGCGGTGTGGCGATGCCGAGCGCACAGGGGCAGGCGATCAACAGGACTGCGAGGGCGGCCAGCAGCCCGCGTTCGGGGCCGTCGACCGCGGACCAGTAGGCGAACGCCAACCCGGACAGGACGATCGCGGCCGGCGTCAGCAGCCGAGCGAGCCCATCTGCCAGCCGTACGAGCGGCGCGCGGGCTCGCCTCGCCTCCTCCAGCAGATGAGCGATCCGGCTGACCGTGGCATCTTCGCCGCTGCGCTCTACCTCCACGAGGAAGACGCCGTCGACGTCGATGGTGCCGGCCAGGACGCGGTCGCCGGGTCGCTTGAACACCGGCGTCTCTTCGCCGGTCAGCGCCGCCTCGTTGGCGCCGCCTTCGCCGGCCCGGATCACGCCATCGGCCGGAAAGCGGTCGCCGGGACGCACGCGGACCGTTGCGCCCGGTGCCAGACCGGCCGCCGACACCGTCTCTTCCGTGCCGTCGGCCCGCACCAGCAGCGCCGTCAGCGGCTGGAGCTCGAAGAGCGCCCGGGCGCTGGCCGCCGTCCGGGCCTTGGCACGCGCCTCGATCAGTCGGCCCAGCGTGATGAAGAGCAGGATGGCCGTCGCCGTGTCGAAGTACGTGTGGCCGCGACCGGACACGACGGCGGCCAGCGAGGCGACGTAGGCCGCGCCGGCGCCCAGGACGATCAGCGCGTCGAGGCCGACAAAGCCCTGGCGCACGCCGCGCCAGGCGCCGGCCAGGATCGGCTGGCCCAGCACCACCAGCGCGACCGTCGCAGCCAGCGGCACGTAGAGCCGATAGAGGAAGATGTCCATCACATCCGCCGTTGCCGCGGCGGCGAAGGCGGGCGCTGCCATTGGTGCGGCAGCCCGCGAGGCGATCAGGTCGTTCAGGTAGCTCGACCAACTGGCGGCCATGACGACCATCCCGAAGAGGAAGCCGACGACCAGGCGGGCCGTCAGGAGCGCCGACTGGCCGGTCTCGCCCTGGCGGCCCAGGAGCCGATAGACGGTCACACAGCCGGAGCAGCAGAACGTCTCTTCGGCCTCGCCGACACGCGCTCGGAGCGGCTGGCCGGGTATCGGGAGCGCACAGGTGAAGCAACTGACCGGCGTCATCGGTGTCAGCTTTCCAGGCCTTGCGGCACCAGGTCAGTACGTGCCAAACGGCACCGGCGGCGAGAACGTGCCACGGCTGAGCAGCTTCAGATCGTGGACGATCTCCGAGGGACTGAAGTCGCCGCCGTAGACGAGGCGCCGAGTGCCGTCGCGATCGAAGACGTAGACCGAGCTGGCGTGGGCGAGCGACTCGACGGCGCCTTGCGCATGCCCGGGGGCAGTGCCATGTCCGCTGTGCTCCGCCAGCGCCACCGGCGGGGGCACGGCGTCCAGTTGCGCCAGCAGCGGCCGGACCTGTTCCGGTGTGCCGGTCAGGAAGAGCCAGTTCTCCTCCATCCCGTAGCGTGCCGAGAAGGCCCGCGCCAGCGCCGGTGTGTCGTGCTCAGGGTCGACGGTGATGGCGACGATGCGCGTGCCCGTCGCATCGGCGCCGAGCTGGTCGACCAGTTGGCGCAGCCGGGCCGCTGTCAGCGGACAGACGTCCGGGCACGAGGTGTAGAGGAAGGCCATCACGATGGGCGTGCCGCGGAGCTGCGCCGGCGACACCGGCCGATCCAGTTGGTCGACCAGTGCCGCGTCCGGGAGCAGCCGCCCGTCGGAGACCCTGCCCTGCCAGGTCTCGCGCCAGCCCATCGTCGTGCCCATGACAGAAAGCAGCAGGCCGAGAGCAGCGGCGAACGTGAGCACCTGCGCCAGTGGATCGCGCAGCAAGCCGCGGAGCAGCCCCCCGAGATCGGCCCCGCCGAGAACGCCGGACGGGGAGCCCGCCGGCATGCCGGCTCTCCTGTCCAGCCTGTCGAGAGAAAACGGTCTGGTCAGAAATGCTCGCATCGTCGCTGCCCCTTTCTGCTGCCGACTATCGTACCGTCTTGCCGTTGCCGGCCGCCACCGACACGGGACCTTCGACGATCCGCTCGTCGTAGGTCTCCTGCTTGTCGTTCCGGCTGGCCCAGAGCGACCAGAGCATGATCCCGACGAAGAGCAGCACGCCGGTGCCGGCCATGGAGCCGCCGATGGCGGTGAAGTTCATCGCCCCAAACCAGTCGGGGATCGGCGTGCCGGCGGCCTTCGCCGCTTCGTAGGCGATGTCCTGCGTCCGTCGGGGGACGCCCTGCTCGGCTGCCACGTGCAGGCCGATGATCATGGCCACGAAGCCGATGCTCGTCACGTAGGCCTGGACGACGCCCAGGGTTCGGGCGCCACGGATCCGCACGCCGAGGGACGGCAGGATGTAGTAGCTGACCGCCATGAAGGCGACGGCCAGCCCGCCGGCCAGGGCGCCGTGAATGTGCGCAGGGATCCACATGGTGTTGTGGAGGATCATGTTCAGTTGCGACACCGTTGCAATGGTGCCGTCGAAGCCGCCGAACCCGAAGAGCACGAAGGAGGCGAAGAGAAGGACCATGCCAGGCTCCTTCCAGCCCCACTTCGCCAGGAAGCCGAAGGTGCCTTTGCCACCGCGCTGGCGTCGCACGGCCGCCTCGACCGAGGCCGGCACGGCGATCCCGTGCGACATGCTGGCGATGCCGAGGATGATGCCGACGAAGGTGGCGCCGAACCACTTGAAGCCGGGCGTCCAGGTCGGGTCCACCAGCAGATGGTGGGCGAACACCGGGACGGTCGTCAGCAGGTAGAGCGCGAAGGCGTACCGGGAGAACTTCTCCGACACCGGCCGCGCCAGCAGCGCGAAGGAGGCGACGATGTACCAGGCGACGACCATGCCGGTGACGTTCGTGTACTGGAGCGTATGCCCCATGCCCCAGAACGCCGCCTTGAAGGTCAGCGGATCAACTTTCAGGTCCAGGAAGCGGAACGCCCAGAGCGTCGCCGGAATGAAAGCCACCAGCGCCGAGATGATCGCCACGAGGCCGATGATGGCCGAGGTGACCATACCGTACGTCGCCAGCGGCAGCGAGCCGACGTACCGGCCGTCCATTCGGGCCTTGACGATGTTCAGCGCGAACAGCGTCAGGACGCCCAGCAGGCCAACGGCGTAGACCATGTGGCCCACGTAGAAGAGCGGATAGGCCCGCAGCGGCACGTAGGTCGTGTACAGCACGGTCGCTTCGCCCGAGGCGATCGAGCCGAGAATCATGGCGATGCCCGCGGCGGCAACGCCGAAGGAGATCCAGCCCAGCTTGAGGCTGTACGGCCGCGTCCGCAGCAGCACGGTGGACGTGTACATCCACAGACCGCCCTCAAAGAGGTGCGGGAACATCGTGAGCATCAGGACGCCGTGAAAGGTCAGCCACTGATAGTAGCTGTCCGGAGCCAGCAGCTTGATCGCCGGCGCCCGGGTGAGGACGACCAGCAGCGCGGCCAGGGCGCCGAGCCCGAGCACGATGTAGGCCGTCGTAAAGAAGGCGAGGATAAACCGCCGCGTGGGGCGGTGGATCGCAAACCCTAGCAGGGGGTCGCGCAGGTAGTCGCGCTCCAGGCCGGCCGGTGCGGTGGTGGCGGGCGAAGCTACTGCCATCGTGTTCGTCTCCTCTTTCTCAGGGCTCGACGATCAGCTTCGACGCCATGACCTGATGGCCGACGCCGCAGTACTCCGCGCAGTAGAGCAGGAAGGTGCCCTCCTCCATCGGCGTAAAGCGGATGCCGTAAGCGTGGCCGGGGATGGCGGTGAAGCTGAATCGCTGGCCGGCGATGATGGGGTTGTGGACCAGGTCGGTCGAGGAGTACCAGACGGTGTAGGTCTGACCCTTCTTCAAGCGCAGCACGGGGTAGAAGCTCCAGATCCGGCTGAGCAGGTAGGCGTCCTGACCCGGCGGCACTCGAACTTCGCCGGAGCCGGGCGCCGTTTCGTACTTCTTGACGAACTGCTCGACCTGCGCCTGGAACGCCTCCGGCGTCACGGCGTAGTGGGCCGGCGGCGTGTTCTGCTTGCCGATGAAGAACCAGGCGAACGTGATCGCGATCAGCAGGAGCGACGAGACCCACATGGCCAGCGTCCAGAGCTTCTTGTCGCGGCTCATGGGGCCGTCCCAGCCGGCGGCCGGCGGATGAAGCGCCGTGTTCCCGGCCCAGGGTGTGCCCGGTGCGAGATTGCTCATACCTCTCTCCTCACTCGAGATCTGTCATTCGCTCGCCCGATGCCCGTCAGGGGACCGCCCCGCCGCCGGGTCCGAACGGCACCGTGATGAAGTAGTAGTGGTTCTGGATCTCGATGATGGCCCAGACCAGATAGCCGAATAGGGTCACCAGACAGACGAAGACGCCGAACCAGATGTTGTCGAGCACCAATCCCGAGAGTGTGCGTTCCGGCGCCGAGCCGCCCTGAAGTCTCTCCATCGCGACAACCTCCTTTCGTGTTCCTTTCATGTTTCTCTCGTCATGTTCCTGCGGTCTGCTACGACACGGGCCAGCGCTGCGCCAGCTCCCAGAACATGTAGAGAAACCCCAGCGTGAACAACACCATGTAAATGGCGTTGATCCAATAGGTTCCGCTCGTGTCGTCGCGTTCGGCCTGGCGGTTTCCTCGATTCGGCATTCCGTTCACCCCCTTTCTACTCCCCCATCTCGTCGGCAGTCAGCGTTCATCGCTCAATGCCCCGGCAGCATCGCCAGGAACAGCACCAGCAAGTACAGACCCGACAGCTTGTAGGCCGTCCAGGCGACGGCCGGCTCGGGCCGCCGGGCCACCCGCAGGCTCGCCATCAGGAAGCCTGCGCCGGCCACGACGGCGACGGCGCCGTAGACAGCACCGAGATCGCCGGTGAAGATCGGGATCAGCGAGGCCACCACCGTCAGCGCAGCGGCGACGGCGATGGAACGGGCCGCCGTGGGCACGCCGGCGATGACCGGCAGCATCGGGATGCCGGCTCTGGCGTAGTCGTCCCGGCGGCGAATGGCCAGCCCCCAGAAGTGCGCCGGCGTCCAGAGAAAGACGACCGCTGCCAGTGCCCAGGCAGTCGGGCTGAGTGCGGCACCCCCGGCCTGCCAGCCACCCAGAACGGCGCAACTGCCGGTCAAGCCCCCGATCACCACGTTCCACCGATTGCGGCGCTTCAGGCCCAGCGTGTAGACGCCGACGTAGATCAACGCGCCGACCAGAGACCACCGGACGACCTCCCAGCCAAGGGGCACCAGCAGTGCCGTGCCGGCGAGGAGGAGGCTGATGCCGAAGCGGAGCGCCACGGCCGCCGCCAGTCGACCGGTCGGCAGCGGACGCCGGCGTGTTCGCTCCATCCGAGCGTCGACGTCGCGGTCCAGCCAGTGATTCAGCGCGGCGGCGCCAGCGGCGGCAAGCGTGCCGCCCACGGCGAACAGTGCCGCCCGCCAGAGAGGAGCACCCCCGGCGACGGCCAGCGCGACCAGGCCGGTGAAGAGCACCAGGCCCACGACCCGGAGCTTGCACAGGATCAGGTACGGGGAGACCGTCCGATGGATGGCTGCCGGCCAGCCCAGCATCTCGCCGGCAGGCCCGGTCAGCGTCCGACGCACAGGCGGAACAAGGATGGTGTCGGCCGGCGCAGCCACGCGCATGTTGTCCCCCATCTAAACAGGCCGGCAGTGCTGCCGCATCATCTGGGCGAGCCGGCTACGAGCTCGAAGCGATCGCGATCGCCGGAAACAAGGGTGCCTACGCCCTGAGTATACCGAGCCACCCTGTAGAAGACTGCGACTTTTGTCGCATTTGGGAAAGAATCAGCGGTCAGCGTTGGGAAGCAATCAGCGGTCAGCTTTCAGCGGTCAGCGTTCGGAGCCAGCTCCACCGGGCTGCCGGCCGCGCCTTCCAGCTCGTGCCCGAGTCGATCGCCGGTATCGGCCGGCTGACTGCTGACGGCTGACCGCTGATGGCTTCTAACGGCGACGGAGGATGATCATGTTCTCGGCGCCCTGAGCAAGGGGGTAGGTCTCTTCGACGCGGAAGACGACCTCCCAGGCCGGGTCGCCGGCGAGGCGTGGATACCAGGCCGGGAACATCGCCAGGTAGTCGACCTGTGCTCGTTCGAGGTAGGCGCTCAGGTACGCCTGGTCGCGGACGTAGGGGGCCAGCTCGGGGGTGATCAGGCCGGCGGTGTCGACCAGCCGGCGGCCGGCGAAATAGCCGATGGCGCCGACGTCGTGGCTGGCCACGAGGGCGTTCGGCGGCGTGTTGGCGTGCAGCCAGCGAGCGACGGCCACCTGCTCGTCGTCGATGAATCGGCTGTCCCAACCGTAGACGACGGCGCCGTTCACCCACATCGCCAGCCAGAACACGACCGTCACCACGACGTAGACGCGGCCGAGCAGCCTGAGCGGCAGCGCCCGAAGGGACACGACGAGGCCGGCCAGCCCCAGCAGGATCAACCAGGGGATCAGGGGAAACAGGTACCGGCCATGATGAAACACGGCGGGTAGGCGCACGGCATACACCAGCAGGAATACGGCGATCCATGCCAGAATCAGGCCCCAGCGGTCGGCGGTCGGCAGTCGGGGGTCGGGGGCCAGGGCGTGGGGGTCGGGGGTCGGCCGTTCGAAGGTGGAAGTCAGAGGGCGGGGGTCGCGCCGCGCCCTCCAACCACAGACCAGGGACCACAGACCAGGGA
>JACQGW010000383.1 GCA_016199325.1 Chloroflexota bacterium | reverse complement strand
GCTTGCCCATCGCCATCGCCATCATGCTGGTGGTCGGCGCCAGCTCGGCCACCTTCGATACTCTCCAGCAAACGCTGATGCAGTACGCGGTGCCGGAGGATCAGCGCGGGCGGGCGGTCGGCGTCTGGGTCCTCGGCATCGGCATATCGCCGGTCGGGCATCTCGAGGCCGGCCTGCTGACCAGCACCATCGGCGCCCCGGCAACGATCATCACGAACGGCGTCCTCGTCGTCGCCGGCGCGCTCGTCCTCGCCAGCCGCGTGCCGGCCTTCCGCTGGCGACCGGCGCGCGCCGATTTGAGAACCGGGTGAGCACGCGCCAGCGGTATGCCTCACTGATCATGATGGATGCAGCCTGCCGATTTCATGCGTCATGCGTCATTACGTCAACTTTCGACGGGCGCTATCCATCAGTACTCCTGTGGTGTTCCACTGGAGCGGCTCGCAGAAACCCCGAGCCCTGAAATCACCGTCGGACGTCAAGGTTGCCCACCTCGGCGCTGTCCCCATCGGCATCGATCCGGCCGATCCGAACGAGCGAGGCTCGGTCGTAGAGCCCGGCGAGGACCTCATAGCGGCCCGGCGGGAGCTCCGATGGGAGGCCGATAGTGTGGAGATCCACGATCCGCTCGCCCCGGTCCCAGAGAGGCGTCGGATATGCCTGGTTCATCGGCTCGCCGTCGTGCTGCGCGAGGACCCATCCGCTCGCATCGACGACGTGGACGAACACCGTGTAGGCACGGGCAGGTCGGCGATTCACTCGCCAGGCAAGCTCCACGGCGATTCGGTCCCCCGCCCGGGCCACTACCGGCATGGCACCGATTCCGCCGGGGATGGCCGGCTGCCGTGCGAGCTCGTCCGCCTGGCCGATGCCAATGGCCGCAGCTTCGAGCGTGACGCCGTCGCCGAACAGCGCCAGCGGCGGTGATTCGGCCGGTGCGGCGGGAGGAACCGGCACCTTGAGCGGTCCAAGCCGGATGGCGTCGCCGGCCGGCGCACCAGCGCGGTCGAGGACAGGAACGCGTCGGACCTCTCGCGCCGAATAGACGCCGGCGTCCAGCCAGTACCGGCCCGGAGGGAGTGCGCGCGGCGTCGTGATCACCGCCCAGGACAGGATTTCGCTGCCGGGGAGCAGATCGCCGGTCTGGAGTCCGGCCCGATCCTGGCCGGCGATCCCGTTGCCACGCTCGTCCAGCAGGTGGAAGAAAAGGGCCGACTCGCCCGGTTCCGGCGTCCACTGGACGCGCCACCGAGCAACCAGTGGTACGGGAGCGCCGGGCGCCAGGGAGCCGGGCAGATCGACCGCCACAAGCGCCAACCCGTTCTCCAGCCGGGCGAGCGGGGAAACGCCGGTGGACAGTTCCCCTGCCGCCACGAAGAAATAGTCGTAGCCGCGCGGCGAGCCGGGCAACGGGGCCGAAGGGCCGGCGGTCCGTCCGACTCGGCCGAGCAGCTCGCGGGCAGTTGGCTCGGCGGACGGGGCGACGACGTAGAGCGCCGACTCGACGCCGAGGACGACCTGACCGTTGGCACCGGCAACCCGCAGATCGACCTCTGGCGCCAGAAACGACAGGACGAGGGGAAGAGAGCCGTCGCCATCGGAGCCGGCGCCCATCACGAAAGCGATCGGGCGCCCGGCGCCGAGCGCCAGCGCATGGTCAAGAGCCGCGCGCCGGTGAGCCAGGGGACTGCCGTAGAGCGTGCGGGCGCCGGCAGTCTCCACGATATGGTAGAACGCCTCGAAGTGTTGGACCTGGACGGCGGCCGACCAGGCGAGATACCCGGCGGGGATCGCGGCGGCGAGGAGGAGGCTCCGTCTCGACGGCAACCACCGGCGCGCCGCCAGCACGGGAGCCGCGATCCCCAGGCCGGCGAAGAGGAAGATCGCCGGAATCAGCGGGATGAGGTAATGGGCCTGGAACGGGAGGACCCGGCGCGACGACACGGCCAGGGGGACGATCAGCCAGATGAGGACGGCGGCGATCGCGCGCCAGTCGGAGGCGACCTGCACCTGCCCCCGCTCGGCAGGGCGATCGTCCGGCCCTCGTGATGGCGGCGCAGAGAGTGATGGTGTGGACTTCGCTCGTCCGCCGGATGCTCCCGGCCGCCGGCGGGAGGCGAACGTGACGGCAAGGCGGGCGAGTGCGACGGCGACGCCGACAACCAGGAACGTGGCACCAGGGCCATCGAGCCAGTCGCTCGACCAGGCAAGCGCATCGAAATCGGGGCCGGCGTCGCCGGCCACGACCGCCCACGCCCGCGGACCAATCAGCGTGGCGGCATGCTCGATTGCGAGGGTGTCGGCGGTCGCCGCGCCGCCGGCGGCTGAGCGCAGCGCCTGGAGGCCGGGCCAGCCACGCTGGAGTTCGTGGACGAGCAACGGCGCGGAGACCGCCAGCGCTGTGCCGGCACTGCCGAGCGCAGCGCGCGACCAGAGGAGCCGTGGCCGCAGGAGCAGCGCGCCGAGGGCGACCGGCACGAAGAGGATGCCCGACACGTGGAGGTTCACCAGCACGCCGAGCCAGAGCCCGGCCAGGAGCACGCCGCGTTGCCGGCCTTCGGCGACGGCCTCCACCAGCGCCAGGGCCAACAGGGCGCTGAACAGCGGCATCGCCTCGTTGGGCCAGAGCTTCCGCGAGAACAGCACCGCCCAACTGCCGGCGGCATAGGCCGCCGCCGTGCAGAGCGCCGGAACCCGGCCGAAGACGCGATCAGCGGCCCGGTACGAGAAGAAGACCGCCCCGACGTTGAGCAGCCCGACGAATGCCGAGGCGAGCGCGCCGTCTCGGGCCAGGGCAAGCGGCAGCGCAATCAGTTAGATGAAGAGCGGGCCGTTCTCCAGGCCGGGGACCGAGGTTCCCAGCCCCACGAGGGGGAACCGCCGGCCCGCCAGCAGGTCGAGCGCCATCAGGGCGGCCGTGGCCTCGTCGCGCTTGAACTCGGCGAGATCGGCGTGCGCCAGGCGCAGATACGCGGCCAGCGCAAGAATGGCGATGAGCGCGACGGATGGCACGGTTCGCCGACGATCATCACGACTGCCCGACGGTCTTGTTCCAGTTGCCGTCGATCTCCTTCCGCAGCAGGTCGTTCCAGGACGTGATCGGCGAGCCCACCTTCTTGCTGTTGTACGCGATGCTGAGCATGTCCATCATGGAGACCTCCTCCTGTCCTCCCAGACTGAACGAACGGCTGCTCAGGAAACCGCTGTCAACGGATTCGGGGAGCGGATTGAACGGATGGCCGGCTCGCTGGATTGTACTGGCCCGCGGGAATGCTGTCAATCGGCCAACCGCCGCCCGTGATCACGCTGGAATCACCGGCAGCACGACGTGTGAAGGGGAGCGCGCGTCGTGCAGGACGGTCTGGTGGGCGATCGCCATCCGGGTCCCGGTGGCGAAATCCTCCCCGGTGTTCAAATTGCGGCAGAACCGCGGGAAATTGCTGCTCGAGATCTCCACCCGAATCCGGTGCCCCGCCTTGAAGACGTTGCTCGTCTCCCAGAGCGGGATCCGATAGGCGTAGACCTTGCCGGGATCGATCGAGGTCGGCTCTTCGAGCGACTCGCGAGCGCGTGCCCGGACGATCCCGTCACAGAGGATGATCGCCCTGCCGTCCGGATGAACGTCGACCAGCGTCGCCGTGAAGTCGGTGTCCGGCACACTCGACGCCGCGTAGAGGTTCAGATCGATCGGTCCGGTCACCTCGACGTCTTCGGCGAGTGGTGCCGTCGTGTACACCAGCACGTCGTCCCTTCGCTCGACCGGCCGGCGATCCCTGGCCCCGATCGTCTCCGGCAAGACGAAGTTCGGTCCGCCCAGCGTGGGGACCGGGTTGGCCGGATCGTACGTGAACGAGTCGGCCGGCTCGTCCGTCGGCGGCGTCGTGCTCAGCTCGCCGTCGCCAAAGAGCGAGTTCGCCCGGCCCCGACTGTGGAGATAGTAGGGCGTGAACTGTGTCCGCGCCAGCGGCCACTCGTGCTCATCGCGCCACACGTTGGCGCCCATGACGAAGAGCCGGATGGCAGCCTCCTGGTCGATGCCGTTGTCGATCCCCTTCAGTCGCCGGTCGTACCAGCGGAGGTGGACGGCGCCGAGGTCCACCGCCGCGGCCGGCCCGAAGTCGAGATCGCCGTTGGGCGCTGCGCTGCCGAACCCGCGGTGGTGCCACGGGCCGATCAGGATCCTCGTCTGCGCCCGCACCGCCGCCGTTCTCGCCTGGCTCTTCCAACCGACGAAGCACTTCAAGACCTCGTGGATGAGGTTGTCGTACCAACCCGCAATGAACAGGGCCGGCACGTCGACCTCGGCGTACTTGTTCTTCATGCTGTACGACTTCCAGTAGTCGTCAAACGTCGGATGGGAGAGGAAATGGCGATAGATCGGCGCATCCGAAAGGTCGTCGAGCGCCGAGATCAGCGGCAGCCGCCAGTAGAGCGTGTAGGGATCGACGAGCTGGGCCGTCTGCGGCCGGGGTGTGGGGCCAGCCCGCAGGTCGACGCCAAATGAGAGGCCGAGGTAGCTGTGGACCGTCCGCTGGCCGATCCAGCCGAAGTTGATGGCGTTCTGGAGCTGCAAGACCCCATTGGAGTAGATGTGGCCGAAGTTGTCCTCCTGGTGCGCGGAGGGGACCAGCGCCTTGACGTAGGGACTGCCGATGGCGAGTGCCGGCATGCCGGCTCTGGACGCCACCATTGGCGACATGCGCTGTGCGGGCCGTTTCCAGGGGCCCACGCTGTTCGGAGGGCCGGGATGGGGATCATACGCACACATGCCGCCGTTCAGCACGATGCCGGTGCCAGGCACCACCGCCAGTGAACCGAAGGCCATAGCATGGGTCAACGTCATCGACGCCAGGTTTCCCTCCCCGTCCACTGCAAGAAGGTGGGCGGTGTTCGGCGCACCCGCACCACTGGAGCCGGGCCGTGCGACGTGCAAACCTTGCAGTCCTTCCAGAGCACGGCGCAGCTTCTCCCGAAGCATGAGGATGTGGTTTTCGGATAGGAGCTCCTCCTGCGGAATCGGCATGGAGGCGGGGTCGCCAACGGTCTCGAACCTATCCTGCCACACCACCTTGCACGCCTCGATGGCAAGGTGGAGGTAGTCGGGGTGGGCAGGTCCCAGGTCCGAAAGATCGAACGGCTCCAGCAGTTTGAGAATCTGCAAGACCGTCGTCCCCCCGGAGGACCCCAGATCCGGCGTGTAGAACAGGTGGTCGCGATAGGGAATCGCCAGCGCATCCTCGGGGTTGACGGTGCTCCAGGCACGCGCCATGTCCTCCATGGTCAGGATGCCCCCGTTTGGATCGAATCTGGTCTACCACTGCCCGGGCAAGCCAGCCGTTATAGAAGGTATCCACGCCCTCTTCGGCGATGGCCCGCAGCGTGCGCGCGAGATCCTGCTGGCGAAACACTTCACCGACCTCAGGCACACGTCCGCCCGGCATGAGGATCTCCGTTGTGGCGGGGAAGAACCGCTGGATGATGGGTGCCGCACTCAGGATGCAGCTCTTCAGCAGCCAGTCCGTGATGACAACGCCATTGCGTCCAACGACTTCTTCAGGCACCAGCAATACCTCACCAACTGATGGCTATACGCCTGCGAGGAACGTGCGCGGGTTGTCGACGAGGATGCGCCGGATCGTGGCTTCGTCGCCCCCACTCCTCAAGAGGCGCGGACGGATGGTTCGCAGGATGTGAGCGTAGCCGGTGCCACCGAACCGGACCAGGTCGTGCTTGTAGCAGATGTCCTGGGAAAACAGGAGCTGATCCGTCAGACCGGCGTCCAGCAGGCCGAGAATGGTGCGGATACGGTCTCCGTCGGAGAGCAGTTGCGTGTTCACGTGCGGATAGTAGGTGTCGCTGCCGAGCCGGTCCATCTCCAGGCGGAAGCCGCGCGCGGCGACCTCGCGGTACGCGGCCAGGTCGTCGCGAAGGCGATTGTCGAGATGGCAGAGCGCCGTTCGCCCGGGGTTCATTCCAACATCCTCGGCCAGTTGCATCGCCGTTCTCGCCCCGTCGGCACCCCAGCCAGGATGGATCGACACGGCGCAGTCCAGCTCCCGCTGGACCCGCGCTGCCGCCTCCAGCACCCGAAGCTCGACCGGTGCCGGGGGGTTGCTCAGGCCCAGCTCGCCGATGAGCCCGGCACGAATATCGGTGCCGGCGATGCCCTCCAGCAGGTCACGCCGCATGCTCTCGGCCAGCTCATCCACCGACCGCTCGACCACAGATTCGGGCAGGGACAACGCGATGTAGTAGCCGGTGCCGGCGACGATCTGGAGACCGGTTCGCCGGGCCGCGGCCGCAAGCCCCTTCGGGTTGGGCGCGACGCCAATCGGGGTGACGTCCACCAGCGCGCGCCCCCCGGCGGCGCTGAGCTGCGCCAGCTCCGAGACCGCAACCTCCAGACTGTCCTGCACCAGGTTGTCGCGGCTGTTCTGCGGGTGTGTGTTCACCCACCAGCGCAGCTCGGCCGCGACCGGCGCCGCGGCCATGGTGCCGTCCGGGTCGTCGTCGGCCTGCTTGAAGTAGGCCATCGTGTCGAAGAAGACGTGCTCATGCACCAGGGTCGGGCCCAGTGCGTCGGCGGGTATCGGGCCGAGGACCGTCATAACTGTCGGGCTTGCCATAGGCTCCCTCAGCTCCCTCAATAATCAGCATGATACTCCCGCGCCGCATGCCCGTCAACGGGTGAAACGTGCCTCCGGCGCCTCGCGAAACCAGGCCGCGGTCGTGTATGATAGGCATGCTCCAAGGGAAAGAAGGACTGACCGAAGGAAGACATAGCCATGACGACTCTGGAAGACTATCTGGAATTCGTGGAGCCCGACGTGATCCGCATCCGCGGGCACCGCATTGGCCTGGAGCACATCGTGGCCTACTATCGGGAGGGATACACCGCCGAGGAGATCGCTCGCGAGTTCCCCACGCTCTCTCTCGAGCAGGTCTACGCGGCCCTCACCTATTACCTGGCCCACCAGGCCGCGGTGGATGCCGCCCTCGCCCGCCAGTACCAGCAGGATGAGCGCGCCTACCAGCAGTGGGCGGCGGCGCCGTCTCCGGTGATACAGCGGCTACGCGCCCTCCGGGAGAGACGAGCCAGCGCGTGAAGGTGCGCTTCCTGCTCGACGAGAACCTCTCGCCGCGCCTGGCGACGGCTCTCTGTCGCTCCCGTCCGCACCTGGATGTACTGTGGGTGGGCAGTGCAGGCGCCCCCGCCACGGGCACGCCCGATCCGGAACTGCTGGTCCATCTGAACCAGACCGGACGGGCCCTGGTCACCGATAATCGACACACAATCCCCGGCCACGTGGTTGCCCACCACGCCGCTGGCGGTCACCACTGGGGCATCTTCCTGACCCGGCCTGGCGCCGGCCTGCGAACGCTGGTGGATGCGCCGGTGCTCGTCTGGGATGCCAGCGAGGCCGAGGAGTGGATCGACGATCAGCAATGGATCCCATTTTGAGCCCGCGTCTGAGATCCTCTCACCTATCGGTCCTCCGTCCTGTGCGGCGCCGCATCGGGCGACGACCAGTAGCCGAACTCCTCGCCGTATGCGGCGTCGTACTCGTGTCGCAACCGATAATAGAGTGTGCTGGCGGTCAGGTAGACCGCACTGTCGTGCGACGGGTATGCTTTTGGATCGGCCAGGACCATCTCCAGCACCTCGAGCAAGTACTCGAGATCCCAACGATAGAGGCCGATGGGGCGCTTGCCCTGGTACCGGTCGATCCGCCCGTCCAGGCCGAAGGACTCCGCCATCAGCCACGTGTGCCGCTGGAGCTCCTCCAGCTCTGCCCCCTGGATCAGGATCAGGATCTTCCGGTCATATCGCCCGGGTTTCATGGCACCCGCCTCCTTTCGCTCCGCTCGATTGCAAGCAGCATACCTCCTAGCCGGTCCAGAAGCAGCCGAGACGGCTGCACTCCGAAGAGCCTCGCTCCTGAGCACGTGGGTCCGGGCGCTAAAGACGCCAACTATGAACCCCTGCCGCGCTGGCTGGCAGGCCGGGGGCGCCACCCCATCCGCTCAATCCGTTCCCGGAATCCGTTGACAGCCAGGTCGCATGAGAGGCGCTCCGGGTTTTGGGCGGCTCTGCGGCGCGCGGCGCGCCAAAGGGCGTGTCAAGGAAATCACTGACAGCCTCGGCCGCACACGCCCCAGATCGGCGGCAGTATCCGTGCTCGGCTTCGCGAACAACGGGAGCGATATTCCTGCAGGTTGGAGATCCCCTATGCTATCATGGCGCAAACTCGTTCGGGAGGGTGTCATGGCTGACTCGTCAGCGCGGCCGGCGCAGACGGAACGCGTTCTCATGCTCAAGAACGCGACTGTCGTCGACGGGACCGGGGCGGAGCCGGTCGGCGATGCGACGGTGGTCGTGCAGGGCGACCGGATCGTCGCGGTCGGGCCCACTGGCGCGCTCGACCGGCCCGATGCCCCGGCTGAGGAGATCGACCTGGGCGGGGCCTGGCGCCTGCCGGGGCTCTTCGATTGCCACGTCCACATCTGGCGGGACGCGCTGCCGTATCGGGATGCGATGACCTCGGCCGATTGGACCATCGCGACTGCCATCAACGTCCGCCGCTACCTCGAACGCGGCTTCGAGATGGCGATCTCGCTCGGCATCCCCATCGCCTCCGGCACCGACGCCGAGCCGGACGACCCCGCCCTCGAGCTGGTCCTGATGGCCCGGGCCGGCCTGACGCCGATGCAGGCCATCGTGGCGGCGACGAAGACGTCGGCGGAGTGCTGCGGCATCGGCGACGAGACCGGCACCATCACGCCCGGCAAGGCAGCCGACCTGATCGCCGTCGGCGCCAATCCGCTCGCCGACCTGAACGCGCTCCGACGAGGCGGTGCCCTCAAGATGGTGATCCGCGCCGGCCGACGATTGACAGCACCGGCCGATCCCCGTATAATATGATTGATCCCCCGGCTGTTATCTTCTCTCGACCCAGTTGTCGCAATCCAGGGTAATCAAAGAGAGTAAGGACGGCAACTTGCAAGCCTACACCTCCCTGTTGCCCACCGTCGAGCCCGTTATTCCACCGGGGCTGCCGTATACTGCCCATGGCGACGAGCGCGAGCCGGAAGATCTGGACCAGCACCGGCAGCACCAGGCCGACGATCGGCCGGAGAAACGCGAAAGCCCCGACGAGCCGGTCCGGCTGTACCTGAGTGAAATCGGGCGATCTGCTCTGCTGACGAGCGAGGAGGAAGTGACGCTGGCCCGGGCGTATGAGCATGGCCGGCAGGCGGCTGCCGCGCTCGATTCGCCGGGAGTGGACGCAGCCGAGGCCGGCCGGCTGCGCCGCCTCGTCGCCCAGGGCGAGGATGCCCGCCGTCGGCTGGCCGAGGCGAACCTCCGCCTGGTCGTCAGCATCGCCAAGCGCTATGCCACCCGCGGCGTTGCCATGCTCGACCTGATCCAGGAAGGGAACATCGGGCTCCTCCGCGCGGTCGAGAAGTTCGACTACCGCCGCGGCTTCAAGTTCTCCACCTATGCTACCTGGTGGATCCGCCAGGCCATCAGTCGAGCGATCGCCGACCAGTCCCGAACGATCCGGATCCCCGTCCATATGGTCGAGACGATGAACCGGCTCGGTCGAATCGCCCGTGGGCTCCAGCAGGAGCTCGGCCGCGAGCCGACGGTCGAGGAGATCGCCCAGGAGATGGAGGTCACGCCCGAGCGGGTCGAGGCGATCGTCGGCTTCAGCCAGCGGCCGGTCTCGATCGATACGCCGGTCGGCGAGGACGACGAGAACGCCCTTGCCGACTTCCTCGAAGACCGGGAGATGATGCCCCCGCTGGAGGCCGCCCATCAGCAGTTGCTCCGGGAGCAGGTCGAGCGGGTCCTCCACTCGCTGACGCCCAGGGAGCGGAAGATCATCCGCCTCCGCTTCGGCCTGGACGACGGCCGCGGCCGAACCCTGGAGGAGGTCGGCGTCGAATTCGGCCTGACCCGCGAGCGGATCCGCCAGATCGAGGCCGTCGCCCTCCACAAGCTCCGCCACCCCAGCCGAGCCAAGCGTCTGCGCGGGTATGTCGCGGAGTAGTCCGAAGTTCAAGGTTCAAAGCTCACGGTTCAGGGATCAGTGGTACAGCCGGCAAGTCCGCTGGTAATTGGCTAGCCCCTCCTGCGTCATGCTGAGCCGCAGCGAAGCATCTCCCGGGCGTTGCGGGTTCGAATCGGGGAGATGCTTCGCTGTGGCTCAGCATGACGCAGGAGGAGTCGTCCGGATTTGCGAGCCACTTGTCGGATGCAGCATGAACGAAACCTGGCCCCAAACCATGAACCCTGAACCCCGTTGTGCTACAATGGCGCTAGCTGGTGCGAAGAGGTTGTCTTGTTCCCCAGGCTCCGGGTGGTCGCTGCCTTCGGGTTGACCGCGGTTTTCCTGTATCTCGCCGTCCAGAATGTTCACCCTGCGCAGCTCTTCGAGGTGCTGCGCGCCGTCGACTACTGGCAATTGTTGCCGGCCGCCGCTCTGACGCTGACGGGCTACGTCTTCCGGACGGTGCGCTGGCGCTCGATCCTGGCGCCGATCAAGCGGCTGTCGGTCACGACGCTGTTCCCGATTCTGATCATGGGCTTTGCCGCCAACAACGTCCTGCCGGCGCGTATGGGCGAGATCATCCGCGCCTACGGCGTCGGGCGCCGGGCCGGGATCAGCCGGAGCCTCGGGCTGGCGACCATCTTTATCGAGCGGGTCTTCGACGGCATTACGCTGCTGCTGGTGATGGTCGTCGTCCTCGCGCTCTTTCCCAGCAGCGGCCGCGATCTGAACACCCGGCTCGTCGGCGGCTTCGCCGCCGCCGTGTTCGTTCTGGCCGGCGGCGGGCTGCTCTTGCTGCTCCACCGGCGCGCGCTCGCCCTCCGGCTGCTCGACGCCGCCGTCCGGCCCTTGCCAGGGCGGATCGCCGCGCTCGCCCGACGGATGCTCGGCAACTTCATCGAAGGGCTGGAGGTGCTGCGCGGCGGGCGCCACCTCCTGGGCGTGGTCTTTTTCTCGCTGGTCGTCTGGGGGTGTGAGGCGGCCTCCTATGTGCTCGTCCTGCGGGCCTTCCCGATCGAGCTGACGACTGTGGAGCGCCTGCTGGCCGGCCTGTTTGTGCTCGTCTTCGTCAACCTCGGCATCATGGTCCCATCGGCGCCGGGGTACATCGGGACGTTCCAGTTCTTCGCCCGGCTGGCGCTGACGGCCTTCGGGGTTGGCGGCGCGCTCGCGCTCGCCATCGCCGTCGCGGCCCACGCCATGCAATACCTCCTGGTGACGTCCCTCGGCGCCGTTTTCCTCATCCGGGAGAACGTCGCCTTTGCGGGGGTCGGGAGTCGGGAGTCGGGGATCGGGGGTCGGGAGTCGGGGATTGAGGGTCGTGGGTTGGGGCTCAGG
>JACQGW010000370.1 GCA_016199325.1 Chloroflexota bacterium | reverse complement strand
GTCCGCCAGGCTGATGCCCCCGTCCGCCAGGCTGTTGCCCCCATCCGCCAGGCTGATGCCCCCAACCGTCATGCTGAGCCGCAGCGAAGCATCTCCCGGGCGCTACCCGTTTGGCTCGCGGAGATGCTTCGCCGCGGCTCAGCATGACGGAGATCCCCGAGTTCCTACGAGTTCCTACGCCCCGGTCCAGCTCATCTCGAGCTGTCGGCCTGTCGAGAAGACGGGCCGGGTCGGGCGGCAGCGGGCGGCTTCGGACTCGAAGAGGGCGGTGGCCAGAAGCGGTAGAGCGATCGTCGCGTCGACGTGGACGGAGACCATGCGGGCGTCGGCCTTGAACTTCCGCCACGACTGCGCCTCCTGCGGCGTCGAGCCCGAGAGGCCGCCCCAGTGGGGAGCGTCGGTCGTCACGATGACGACGTACTTATGCTCGTACTTCTTCGAGTCGCCGAACATGTAGGTGGCGATGGCCGCCTGCTGGGTGAAGTTCCGCGGCGTGCCACCGCCGATGCTGATGATGCCGGTGTTGTAGCCCCGGGCCTGCGCCTCGCGGACCAGCGTCGCCATCTCGACGACGTCCTGAAGCGAGTCCACCTGGAGCGTGCCGCCCTTGTAGCGGGCGTTGGCCAGGCCCATGCCAAGCGAGCTATCGGCCAGCGCCGGGCAGTAGATAGGCAGCCCCGCGGCGCTCGCCGCCGTCAGGATGCCCTCGCGGCCGGTCTTCTCCCGCAAGCGGGCGCCGTACCGGTGGAGCAGCTCCCGGGTCGTGTAGGGCCGCTGGTCCAGGCCCAGCGCGAACTCGGTCATGAAGTCCTCGGACGTGATGAAGCCGCGCTCGAGCACGAGGTTGTCGTAGACCCGGTTGATGCCGAGCTTGCCGAGCTCGACGTCGTCCATCGCTGGATCGCCGACGAAGTGCGGGTAGCCGAAGCACTCGACCGAGTCGTGCGACAGGTTGGCGCCGGTCGAGACCAGGCAGTCGATGGCCCGCTCGCGGATGAGCGAGGCGATGAGCGTGCGCAGGCCGGCGGCGGTCATGGCGCCGGCGAGCGAGAGGAAGATGAGCGTCGGCGTGGCCAGCATCTCCTCCCAGACCTGGAGGGCCCGGCCCAGATTGCGGCCCTGGTAGGACGTCTGCGCCATCTGAAGCAGCAGGTCACGGGGCGAGCCGACTCTCGCCGGGTCGATCTGGTGGAGCGGCTGCTGGAGGTACTCGTCGCGGGCCCGCTGCTCGCGAGCCGACTCGGGCTGTTGCGGCATGGTAGTTCCTTGCGTCATGCGTCAAGCGTCATACGTCATGCGTCATACGTGCGGGATTCTAGCGTATCTGGGCGAGCCGTCTCAACCCTATCAGGAACGGCACGGCGTCTCAGTCACACTGACGTAGCGCATCAGTTGCTCGGGGGTCACGATCCGAAGACCTGTCGCCCGAGCGACCTCCGGGTTGAAATGCTTGGGGTTGGCCGACACCAACCAATCAGGCTTCGCGGCCACCGCTCCGACCAGGACCGACACGTCGGCCCTGTGGCGCATCAGGGGCAGGTACTTTCGAATGCCCTCGCGAACATCTTCGTCGGAGGGACGCGGGTGAATCGTCAGCCGCAGCTCTCGCACCAGCCGCGCGACCTCACTGCCCGTTCCGGTCGGGATGCCCTTCCGTCGCAGGGCGTTGGTCACCTCGACGAAGACGACCTCCGACGTTTCCACCGTGAACACTCGATGGGTGCCCAGGATGAGGATGCCTTTGGCCGCACCCCACGGGCTGGTGATCCCCGCCATGAACACTCCCGAGTCGAGGAAGGCCCTGGCCAATCACTCACCCGCCAGGTTGGGATAGAACTCGCGGAAGGTGTCGTCCTTGTGGGCTTCCATGTCGGCCAGGAGGTCTTCCGTCGTGATGCTCGCCCGGCGCAGTCGCTCCTGCAAGCTCTCGAAGATCTGGTTCACGTAGGCGTGCTCCGGGACGTACATCAGGCAGTCCCCGACGACGATCTCGAGCAGGCGAGTTCCCTTGTCGATAGACAGCTTGCGCCGGGCGTCCGCCGAGATGGTGATCTGCCCCTTGGAGCTGACCGTCAGCGTTTGGACGTGGTTATCGTCTGCTCGCCGGTGATCCGTGTTCCGCAGGCGCATGGTGGCCCCCTGTTGATCTGCTGCTCTGTAAGCCGAATCTTACCATATTCCGAGATCCAGGACAAGATTGTGCCGCCATACGGCCAGGCCCCCCCGTCATGGGTAACACGACGGCGACGCGGCTCCGGGTGCCCTGAAAGCACCAGCAGTGTGTTAGAATCCAGCAACACATGACGAACGGAAAGTGCATCGGGCTGCCGATCCAGCAGGTCCAGTCGGCGCTGCTCGACTGGTTCGCCGCCAACCGCCGGGCATTGCCCTGGCGGCGGACACGGGATACGTACGCCATCCTCGTCGCCGAATTCATGCTTCAGCAGACGCAGGTCGACCGCGTCGCCCCCATCTACGAGCAGTTCCTGGCGCGGTTTCCGACCATTGCACTGCTCGCCGCCGCCACGCCGGGCGACGTGATTCGCGCCTGGTCGGGCCTCGGCTACAACCGGCGCGCCGTCCATCTGCACCGGCTGGCCCAGGCGGTCGTCGAGCGATTCGGTGGCGCTATCCCTTCGGAGAGGCAGGCGCTCCGCTCGCTGCCGGGGGTCGGCGCGTACACGGCCGGCGCCGTCCTCTCGATTGCCTTCGGCCAGGACGAGCCGGCGCTCGACACGAACGTGTACCGCGTCCTCGGCCGATTGCTGCCGGCGCAGCCGCCCGCCCGGCTAACGGCCGCCGCCTCTGACTTGCTGCCGGCCGGCCGGGCCGGCGATTGGAACCAGGCGCTGATGGACCTCGGCGCGACGATCTGCACGGCGCGCCGTCCTCGCTGTCTCGTCTGCCCGCTCCGCGATCGCTGCCCATCGGCCGGGCAAACGTTCTCCCCGGCCGGGGCGAGGAGCCAGCGCGGCTATCTCGGCACGCGTCGCTACTATCGGGGCCGGCTCGTCGAGGCGCTTCGGGGTGTGCGGGAGCCGGACGGCGTGGCCGTTCGGCGGCTGGAGGAGCGGTTGGTCGCCGAGGGCGTGCCGGCGCCCGAGGGTGGCTGGCAGACGATCGCCGCCGGGCTCGCGCGCGACGGGCTCGTCCGCATCCGTGAGGTTGGCGGCGAGCCGTACGTGGTGCTGCCGTGACGGTCGGGCGCGACGGCCGGCTGCCGGCCGACTGGGGACCGGCGCTGGCGCGGGTGGCGTCGGCGGTCCAGACGGCCGTCGTCATCCGGCCGGAGGTCATGGGGCTCTGTCTCGTCGCCCTGGCGGCCGACGGCCACATGCTCCTGGAGGACGTGCCCGGCGTCGGCAAGACACTGCTGGCGAAGTCCCTGGCCGCCGCCGTCGGCGGCGTTTTCCGCCGAATCCAGTTCACGCCGGATCTGCTGCCGGCCGACATCTGCGGCTCGTCGGTGTACGACTTCCGCGCCGGCCAGTTCCACTTCGTGCCGGGGCCGGTCTTCGCCAACGTCCTCCTGGCCGACGAGCTGAACCGGGCGAGCCCGCGTACGCAGTCGGCGCTCCTGGAGGCGATGGCCGAGCAGCAGGTGACCGCCGACGGCGAGACCCGCCCGCTGCCGCGCCCGTTCCTCGTGATCGCCACGGAGAACCCCGTCGAAACGCTGGGCACGTTCCCGCTCCCGGAATCCCAGCTCGACCGCTTCCTGCTGCGTTTCAGCCTCGGCTACCCATCCGTCGAGCAGGAGATGGCGATCCTGGAGCGCGCGGACGTTCCGCCCGCCGCCGTCCCGAGCGTTCTGGGACCGGCCGAGCTGATCCAGATCCAGCAGGCGGCCCGATCGGTCCGGGTCGCCGAGCCGGCGCGCGCCTACGTCCTCGCGCTGATCCGGGCCACCCGCAGCCACGGCGAGATCGAGCTCGGCGCCAGTCCCCGCGCCGCCGTGGCCCTCCAGCAGGCCGCGCGGGCGATTGCCTTGATCGGCGGGCGCGGCTACGTCACGCCGGACGACGTCAAGGCGGTCGCGGCGCCCGTCCTGGCGCACCGGCTGATCCTCTCGCCGAGCGCCTCCCGGTCGGCCGCCGAGATCGTCGCCGCTCTCCTGCGAGCGGTGCCGGTGCCGCTGCGGCCCGCCGTTGGGTGATTCGACGAGTTTGGCGTTTGGAGTCGAGGGCTGAGTGATGCATCCGGCAAGTCCATTGGCGATCGGCTGGCCTCTCCTCCGTCATGCTGAGCCGCAGCGAGATCGGCTGGCCTCTCCTCCGTCATGCTGAGCCGCAGCGAGATTGGCTGGCCTCTCCTCCGTCATGCTGAGCCGCAGCGAGATCGGCTGGCCTCTCCTCCGTCATGCTGAGCCGCAGCGAAGCATCTCCCGGACGGTGCTGGTTCAGGCCGAGGAGATGCTTCGCTGCGGCTCAGCATGACGGGGAGCGGGCGAGCCGCGCCG
>JACQGW010000369.1 GCA_016199325.1 Chloroflexota bacterium | reverse complement strand
GCCGCAGCGAAGCATCTCCTTGGAAGCTGCCTGTTCCGCCCGAGTAGTGGATCATGATCGGGCAGCGCCAACACCTCGATCCCGTCTACCCGATGGTGGCCGCCTGGCTCTTCTGTGCGAACCGCTCCAGACGGAACGGTGCGAGATCGCCAATCACCTGGACCTGGCCGTCGGCGATCAGCTCGGCCAGGATCTGGCCGGCGATGGGCGAGTTCTGGACGCCGTAGCCGTTGAAGCCGACCGCGTTGTAGAAGCCGGCCAGGCCGGGCGCTTCGCCGAGGATCGGCTCGCTGTCCGGCGTGATGGGATAGAGCCCGGCCCAGCCGCCGGTGATGCCGAATTCGAGGGCGGTCGGCCAGCGCTCGGCGAGGAGGCGCTGTATCTTCTCGATGAACGCCGGATCGTTCGTCTCCTGGTAGCGGTCCGGGTCTTCCGGCCGCTCCGCGCCGGCGGCGCCCCGCCCGTGGATCGAGACCAGGATGCGGCCGCTCGTCTCGCTGCGGAAGTACAGCCCCTCCCGACCGCTGCCGGGAACGTAGTCGATGATGAAGGGAATCGTCGGAAGCGGCCGATCTGGCTCCAGGATGACGATCTGGCGGCGATAGCCCTCGACGGGAACGTCGACGCCGGCCATCCGGCCAACCTGCCGGGCCCAGGCGCCGGCCGCGTTCACCACGACGTCGGCCGGCAGATAACCCCGGTCGGTCTCGACCCCCTGCACCCGTCCGTTGGCGACCTTGATCCCGGTCACCGTCGTCCCCGCCATCAGCCGGCCGCCGGCGCTCCGCGCCTCGTCGACGAGGATGTTGACGTAGACGACGGGATCGATGAAGCCGTCCTCCGGTCCGAAGAGGCCGCCGGAGAGGTCGTCCGTCCGGATGCCGGGAGCGAGCGCGGCGATCTCGGCCGGTTCGAGGACGCGTGCGTGGGTGAGGCCGTAGTTCCGCTGGATCGCGGCGCTGCGGTGGAAGAGGCGGTTGTGCTCGTCGGCGTGGCCCAGGCGGAGATAGCCCGACTGGACGAAGGGCAGGCCGCGGGTCTTCGCCAGCTCACGGAACAGGAGGATGCTCGTCGACGTGAAGTGGAGGTGGGGATCGTCGACGTCCTGGCTCCGCACCTCCGCGGCCGAGCGGCCGGTGGAGCCGGAGCCCAGAGCTCCCTTCTCGACGACCGTGAGATCGTGGACACCCTTCTTCGCCAGGTAGTAGGCGCAGGAGGCCCCGATGACCCCACCGCCGATGATGACGACTTTCGGCTTCATCCGATTCTCCTGATTCTTCCCGTGAAGTCTTGCGGGAGCCTGTTCCAGGCGCAATACCCGGTCCGCCGTCCGGGCTTATAGCACGTACCGCCAAACCCTGTCAACTGGCGCTGGGCGACCGGTCCTCTCTCAGTGGGAGGGGGCAGGGGTGAGGGCGCTCCCTCGGACACCCTCTCAGTGGGAGAGGGCAGGGGTGAGGGCGTTATGGCTCCAGTCGGTCACGACCTGCCGCTTGCGCCCCTCGCCAACTGCAGTACGGCAAGAACGGGGCTTGCCCTCACCCCCGACTCCTGTTCCACTGAGCGGGGAGAGCGGGTGGCAGAGGGCGGCCAGGTAGTCCATGAGAAACTCCTGTCCCACTGAACGGGGAGAGCGGCCGGCCCGCACCTCCGGCCTCTTCCCAATTGACACGAGAGGAGAGGCGGCTCAGATGCCGCCGGCGGCGAGCGGACCTGGGGGTGCCGGTCGCTGTTCCAACAGAGCCACCGCCTGGGCGGCGATCCCTTCGCCACGTCCGATAGCGCCGAGGCTGTCGGACGTCGTCGCCTTGACGCTGACCCGGGCGACGTCGACGCCAAGCGTCTCGGCGATGCGCCGGCGCATCTCCGGGATGTGGGGCGCCAGGTGGGGCCGCTGGGCGACGACCGTGGCGTCGACATTGACGAGTTGCCAGCCGGCCGCGGCGACCATCTCCTTCGTCCGGGCGAGCAGAACGCGACTGGAGATGTTCCGGTAGCGCTCGTCCGACGGCGGGAAGTGCTGGCCGATGTCGCCCAGGCCGGCGGCGCCGAGCAGGGCGTCGACGATGGCGTGGAGGAGCGCGTCGGCATCCGAGTGGCCGAGGAGGCCAAGCGCAGAGGGGATCTCCACGCCGCCGAGCACGAGCCGGCGGTCGGCGGCGAGCCGGTGGGCGTCGAGGCCGATGCCGACCCGCAATGGCGCGCCGGACTGAAAGACGGACGAACGATCTTCAGCCATCCTGTCCGGGCTCCCGGCCCAGCGCCTCAGCGGCGATGGCACACGCGGCCTCTTCGATACGATCGAGGTCATCCTGAGAGGGGCGCACGGATGCCAGTGCCTCGCCGGCGAGCGACGCCGTGACTACGGTGTGCCCCTGATCCAGCGCCAGCCGCTGGACAAAAAGCCGCAGCCCATCCCGTTGCTCCGACGGGGTCCGGTCGAGGAGCGCCGTGGCCTCCTCGGTCCAGCGCAGCGCCGTTTCACCCCACACCTCCAGCGGTGGCGAGAACCGCCGGCTGCCGATGAGGAGGTTGCCGGGAGCGAGCCGGAGCAGGTGCTCCGTTACACTGCCGATGTCGGTGCCCTCCCGACTGTGGACGCCGATCCGGCCCAGGGCCAGCAGCCAGGGCTGCCGCCGCTGGACGTGGTCGAGGACAGCATCGGCCGCCCGGCCCGTCAGCAGCGTGGTTGTCAGCTCGACGCCCTCCGCGTCGGCCAGCCGCCGGGCCACGTCCAGGTGCGTCTGGTAGAGGCGGCCCAGACCGGTGTCGACGATCTCCTCGTGCAGCCGCTCCTGCTCCTTGAATCGGAACACCCGGGCCGCCTCGGTCGAGAGCACCCGCACCATGCTGTGGAAGACGGCGTAGTGGAATGCGGGGTCATAGGCGGCGACGGCCTCGACGCGCGTGCCATACGCCTTGCCGAGGCGCAGGGCGGTCTGGAGCGCGCCGAAGCTCTCGACGCTGCCGTCCAGCGCCACGAGGATCGGGCGGTCGGCCCCGTCCTCGAAGCTCCCGATCTCCTTGATCACGAGCGCATCGGTGCGGATGTGCCGCAGGACGCGCTGGCAGACGCTGCCGACGGCGTCGGACCGCTGGGTGCCGTGGCCCCGCACGCCCAGCACGACCAGGTCGTAGTCGGAGGCGGTGATGTCCTCGACGAGCTGCTCCCAGTTCTTGCCGTCGAAGGTCTTCCGGTGGAAGGGCACCGCGGCTTCCCGGCAGCGCCGCTCCATCGAGTCCAGGTAGGAGTGGGAGATGAGGCGCAGGCCCAGCGTGATGAGCTTGTTGTGGATCGACCGCTGCCGCGCCAGCGCGTCGTCGGCCAGGTACGCCTCGGGGAGGGTGGCCTCCATCTGCCGGAAGCGCCGCTCGTGCAGGCGGCCGGCGTAGACGTGGCTCCCGACCACTTCCGCCTCGAAGGCGCGGGCCAGGGAGACGGCTGCGGCGCAGCACGCCTGACTGAAAGGCGAGTTATCCACGGCCGCGTAGATCTTGGTGTACACCTTGGCCTCCCGTTATCGTTTGGGCCTCACCAGCCGCCCGCCGAGCGCGCTGCCGGCGACTCCGGCAGCCAGTTGGAGCAGCGGCCAGACGAAGAAGAAGGTCGAGTCCCCTTTGCCCAGCCCCGGCAGAGGCTCCGGAAGCGCGTCGGCCAGGGTCCCTCCGAAGAGCAGGGCTGCCACCAGCCCGAAGTAGAGAATCGCCAGCAGCGTGCCGTAGAGCGGCTCCGGCTCCCGGCTCGTCAGGCCCAGGAGCACGCCGCCGATGAGGAGCGAGACGACGCTGGCGACGGCAACCCCCCAGACGTTGGGCTCCAGCGCAAAGAGCGCGCCGCCCAGGGCAACCGTGGCCACCACGCTCAAGACCAGAGCAAGCAGCACGTTCGGCCAGGGGATGCGCCAGCTTTCGATCCGATCCTCTTGCGCCGTGACAACCATCGCTCCCCACCTTTCAGATGGCAGATCCCGCCGCCCTCCAAGGGATGCACCGCTCGGCATGACAGAGGCAGCGACCACGCGCATCAGCCAGTGATCGTTTCCGACGTGCCAGCATTCTGGCGCGCCGGACCGCCCGGCTTGCGCACAGGCCAGGCGACCACGGCGCCCGCCAGCACGAAACCAACCACCAGCGAGACGCCGCTGACCGCCCGCAGCGGCAGCGACAGGTCACCCTGGCTGTAGCTGCCGGTGGCAGCAAGCCAGACCCGGATGACGACCGCCCCGCCCACCAGCACGGCGGCAACCAGCAGCAGTCCAACCCTCATTCTGATCTCAGTCGGCAGCAAGGCGACACCTCACCCCGGAGCGCTCAACGAAACCGCACAGGCGTACAGACGGGTTTCTGGTTTGTGGTTTCTGGTTTCTCCGTTCGAGGGAGATCGACGCAACCCCAAACCAGAAACCTCGTTTGTTCTCTGCGTCCTCTGCGCCTCTGCGGTTCGTCCCGTCCGGTGTTCCTATTTGAGCGCCCTATTTGGGCATGTTTCAAATTCGGCAGGAAATCGGTTGACACTCTGGAGGGCCGCCCCGACTGCTGGCAAGGCGGGGAAATAACGAGGCGCTGCAAAGTGTCAAGCGGTTTCTGAAACATGC